>JARGOZ010000014.1:0-69440 GCA_029213025.1 Verrucomicrobiales bacterium | reverse complement strand
CCAGATCGCCACTTTGTAGATTGCCTATAGTGGCGATCTGGAGATCACCACTACCAGAAATTGGCCCGACGGACGAAACAACCGCTCCGGGGTTGATCAGCTACCCGGCACAGCCTCGAAGCTACATTTGCACCAAATGAAAACGTTCTCAGCGAGGCCGGCCCAATCACAACGCCGATTCATGCCGTTATTTTACTCCTACCTTACTTCTTTTTGCCTTTGGCTTCGTCGGCACTATCCATTTTGGCCTTCACTTCGGCTTCAACTTCAGCGTAGAGATCTTCGTCAGCCCGGAGCGCTTCCTTGGCTGCATCGCGGCCCTGTGCGAGCTGTGAGCCCTTATAGCTCATCCAGGAACCCCGCTTTTGAACGATGTCATGCTCTACAGCCAGATCCAGAAGTGAACCCACTGCGGAAATTCCTTCGTTGTACATGATATCGAATTCCGCCTCACCGTAAGGCGGCGCTACCTTGTTTTTTACAATCTTCAGCTTGGTGCGGTTGCCCACTACCGTTCCGTCGGGACTTTTTATCGCACCGATCCGGCGGATATCACAGCGAACTGAACTGTAAAACTTCAAAGCACGACCGCCGGGAGTGGTTTCCGGGTTGCCGAACATAACTCCAATTTTTTCGCGAATCTGGTTGGTAAAAATCACCACGGTTTTCGCCTTGGAAATCATTGCGGTAAGCTTTCTCAATGCAGCACTCATCAAACGAGCCTGAGCTCCGACCGTTGCATCACCGATCTCACCGTCCATTTCCTGCTTGGTCACAAGAGCGGCAACAGAGTCGAGCACAATAACGTCCAAAGCGTTCGAACGAACGAGGGTCTCCACAATCCGCAAGGCTTCTTCACCGGAGTTGGGCTGGGAAACCAGAAGTTCATCGATGTTAACGCCGAGACGTCTTGCGTATACCGGATCGAGAGCGTGTTCCACATCCACGAATCCGGCCAGTCCGCCTTCTTTTTGAGCCTGCGCGATCACAGTCAGAGTCAATGTGGTTTTACCGGAAGATTCCGGCCCGTAAATTTCTATAATCCGCCCTCTGGGAAACCCGCCGGCACCGAGTGCTCTGTCGATCAAAAGATTACCAGTCGGAATCGTTTCGATATCCAGACTGCTTTCATCGCCGAGGCGCATGATCGCGGTCTCCCCGTAATCTTTCTGAATTTGGGAAATCGCCAATTCCAGATTCTTGGCTCTTGCCTGAGCCACCTTGTCATCTTTTTCAGAATTTTTCGCCATTTTCGCAGAAGCGGGTTCGGATTTTGCAGACTTCGCCGGTTTTTTCGCCGAAGTTGATTTTTTTTGTTGTTTAACGTCGACAGTGTTTTCAGCGGCGTTCTTTTCGTTAGGAGATAGCAGTTCAACCATGTTTTTACAAAGATTAATTCTCAGATGTTAACCAATTACCAAAAACTGTTCATTTGTAAAGCTAAATTTCGAACACTGTTTATTTTTGTTATTTTACTTTCGAATTCTTAAAGATTACGCACCATGAACTGGAAAAGGGAGATTATTAAACTGACTGAAATGGATGACGCCCGGGCGTCAAAAACCGACTCGACATTTTTCCCTCCTGTCAGTGAAGAGCAACTTTCTGACTGGGAGAAGAAAAACGGGTTGCGGATGCCGTCGGACTGGGCTGCCTTTTATTTGCAGTCCAATGGTCTGGAGGCGAGAAAAGGCGAGCTTGCTCCGCTTTTGCCACTGGAAGAGTGTTCAGTGCTTCCCCGGGGCTGCTCGCTGGAGAATCCGTGGATCGAAATAGGTAAAAGCCCCACCCACCGTTATTTTCTCAATTTGGACCGGGATTCACCAACAGTGTGGCGGGTCGAGGAATTTGGTTCGGAAAAGGAGTTTTTTGCCGCCAATCCCGCCAACTACCTGAAGGCTGTTTTTCAGGGGAAAAGTTAACCGAATTCAGCGGAGCATTGGCGGAAAAAAATAAAGCCTTCCGGCTCTCGCGGGAAGGCTCTTTTCTATAGAGAAAGATAAATATAATTTCTATCGGACTACACGGGCTCCGCCGCCACCCATTACTTTCTCCACTTCCGATACAGAAGCCATACTGGTATCACCGGGAGTGGTCATTGCGAGTGCGCCGTGAGCAGCTCCGTAGTTGATCGCTTTCGCCGGATCGTTGTGCTCCAGGAATCCATAAATCAACCCGGAGGCGAAGCTGTCTCCCCCTCCGACCCGGTCGAAGATCTCCAGTTTCGGATATTCATTGGATTCGTAGAAATTCCCGTCGTGCCAGCAGATCGCTCCCCAGTCATTTACTGTAGCGGTATGGACTTCCCGCAGAGTAGTGGCCGTGGCCTGAAAATTAGGGAATTCCACGATCGCTTTTTCGATCATTCTCTTAAACGAATCCACTTCGATCCCGCGGATATTATCGTCCACACCCTCCACTTCAAACCCGAGGCAGGCAGTGAAGTCTTCTTCATTACCGATCATGACATCGACATTCTTCGCTATCTCACGATTTACTTCCTGCGCCTTGTCCTGACCACCGATTGCGTTCCACAAAGACGGACGGTAATTCAGATCATAGCTCACGACCGTACCATGCTTTTTCGCTGCCTGACAGGCTTCAATTGTCAATTCCGCGGCGGATTCGCTAAGGGCGGCAAAAATTCCTCCGGTATGAAACCAGCGGGAACCTTTGGCTCCAAATATATCGTCCCAGTCAAAGTCGCCGGGTTTCATCTGGCTGGCGGCCGTATTAAACCGGTCGGGACAACCCACCGCACCGCGAATACCGTAGCCACGCTCGGTGAAATTCAATCCGTTGCGAACCTCCCGGCCAATGCCGTCATAGGCTTTCCAGTCGATAAATTGAGTATCCACTCCGCCCTGCAGAATAAAGTCCTCGATCAATCGGCCGACAGGATTATCAGCAAATGCGGTAACTACCGCAGAGCGCAACCCGAAACAGCGACGAAGACCGCGGGTCACATTGTATTCGCCGCCTCCTTCCCAGGCTTGAAACTGACGCGCCGTGTGTACCCGCCCGTCACCTGGATCGAGTCGCAACATTACTTCACCCATCGATACACAATCGTAGGCGACTTCACTGGCTGGTTTGATCGTTAGCATAGTGGAATTCTCTATATAGATTAAAATTTGTTTGCCTGAATGAAGTCGGAATCCCCGTTCAGGTAGTTGATCAGATTATTCGTCGCCCGCATAGCCTGGCGAACTACACTTTCATAGGTCCGCGATCCAATGTGACTGCTGACCACGCAGTTCTTCGCGGTCAAAAGCGGGTGATCCGCCGGCGGTGGTTCTTCGTCAAGGACGTCAGTGCCGTAGCCGCCGATTTTTTCGGAATTGAGAGCCTCAACCATATCCGCTGTGTTGACCAGTTCCCCCCGGGCGCAGTTGAGAACAATCGCTCCGTCGCGCATTTCGGAGATACTTTTGGCATTGATCATATCTCTCGTGTTTTCATCGAGGAAGCAGTGCAGACTGATGACATCCGCCGATTTCAACACTTCATCCATCGTTTCATAACGGGTAATATCGTGCTCGGCAGCGAAGGCTTCATCCCAGTAGGGATCAAAAGCAGTCACCGGCATGCCGAAGGCTTTTGCGCGGGTAGCGACCTCTTTGCCGATTCGGCCCAATCCGATGATCCCCATGGTTTTACCCATGATCTCATGCCCGGTGACGCGTTTCCACTCACCCTGACGCGCCGCACCGCAGACGTCGATAAGGCGTTTTTCGATACAAATCAAAAGGCCGAAAGTGTGTTCCGCAACTGTGGTGTGATTTACGCCGGGAGTGTTCAGCACCGGAATTTTCTGCGAGGTGGCAAAATCGAGATCAATTTTATCCAGCCCGATGCCGTACTTACTGATGACTTTCAATCTGGGTTGGGATTTCTCAATCACAGCCTTCGTGATAGCATCATCGCCGCAGAGAAAAGCATCGAATTCCCCGGCCAGCTCCAGCATTTTCCCTTCCGGAAGCGGCCCCCGCTCTCTCACGATTTCGAAATCCTGCGATTCGAGTAAGTCATGGTGAGGTCCGGGCGTGTCCTGATAACTGGTGGTGGTCAGCAAAATTCGAGTTGTCATATTCTGCGGCAAGCTATAGCGAAACGAAGGAACAAAACAAATTCAAAATCACCGCAATGACCGAAAAAGACGACCGGCAAATGGGCACCCAACCCCTCGATGCCATTTTGGAAGAAAAAACCCTCGCTAACAGCGATTTGGTGGAAATCAGCACCGAACAACTGACCCACAAACAGGTCCAGAAAAGCCGCAAAGGCCGTCGGGTTTCCGCGAATATCCAGAACAAAATCCTCAACGCGCTCAACGCCGTTGCGGAAAAACAGGATTTTGGCAAAAAATACCTGCTCAGCGATCTTTTTGACTACGAAGGCTGATCTGCTCCGACCTTGAATCCCCGGAATACTGTGAGACCGGTTAGGAGAATGGAAAACCGTTTCTACCAGAGCTTCGACGTCGAAAGACGCGGCAAACCATCACCCAATCAGGCTGACGACCACCGAACTCCGTTTCAACAGGATCGCGACCGGATCATCCACACCGGTGCGTTTCGCCGCCTGCAGAACAAAACTCAGGTGTTCTTTTCCGGAGAATACGACTTTTATCGCACCCGGTTGACCCACTCCATCGAGGTCGCCCAAATCGGTAGAGGCATTTGCCAGCGTCTCATCGCCGTATCCGATCAATTGGACCGCGACTACTTTATCGATCCCGACCTTGTCGAAGCCTGCTGCCTGTCCCACGACCTCGGGCACCCTCCATTCGGCCACACCGGCGAAAGTGTCATCCACAGAATGATGAAGCCCTTCGGTGGATTTGAAGGAAATGCCCAAACTCTCCGCCTGCTCGGAAATACCGCTTTTGGGGAAGTAAAGGGAATCAACCCGACCAGGGCCATGGTCGACGGAGTCCTCAAATACAAAACTCTATACAGCGAGCTCGACAACCCGCCCAACCACTTTATTTACGACGACCAGAAAGGCTGGCTCGACTTTGTGCTGGCAGATCGCCCTTTCCCCAAAGAAGCCACACCGGGCAAAAAGCGCGACGCTCACAAATCAATCGAGTGCCAGATCATGGACTGGGCCGATGATACAGCCTACTCACTCAACGATATAGCCGACGGCATTCAGGCCGGATTTCTGACTATCGAGAAAATAGAGAAATGGGCCGGAAAACAAACCCTGACTGACAACGAGTCCCAACTGGTCGACGACCTTCTGGAAAACACGATTCGCCGTAACCGGATCGAATCAACTATCGGCTACAAAATTGGTCAATTTATCCGCCACACAGAAATACAGGAACAGGATCACTTCCTTGCGGATCTGTCGAATCGATACCGCTACAAACTGGTTGTCCCACAGGAAATCAAAGAAGAATCGAAACTATACAAAAAAATGGCTTTCGAAATAGTCTTTCGTTCTCAGCAAATGAGTCAGCTCGACCGGAAGGCCGACGTGATACTGACCCGCCTGTTCGAAGAATTTGCCCGTTTCTATATCAGAGAAACACCCGGCCGACGCGAAGACCACTACAAAATTCTATCCGACGATGAAGAGGAAAGAATTTTCGCCGACGGACTTGAGCAAAAAGACCGCGCGCGCCTTGTGTGCGACTCAGTCGCCCGGATGACTGACGGAGTCGTGCGACGAAACTACAAGCGGCTCTTCGAAGTCGATTACGGCTCAATCGGCGACCTCGTATCCGGTTAACCGATTCAACAGGGTACAATCGCAGACTTAACAGGGTATAATCGTGTAGCTTGTCCTTAACGCGGAAACGTGGAATCTTTCCGCCATGTCGCCTTCCGCTAAAAGTCATATATTCCGCAACCTTTCCCGATATGTCCGAACCGGGATGGGTATAGAAAAGGCCTGCGACTCGATGCTGAGCCAACCAGGGGTGCGAAAAGAAGAGCGCGTGATCTACGATTCCATTCACCGCGGCGTATCCTCCGGACAGAGCATTGCCGAGTCCATGTCCAGCTCATCAAAACTCGCCGCTCTCGATTACCAAATGCTGGATGCCTCCGAGCGCGGCGGTCAACTCGATGCCGGACTACAGCATCTTTCCGAATACTACGAGCGCCTCAACCGAACCCGCCAACGGATCCGCAAAGGCCTGATATATCCGGTGTTCCTTTTCCACTTTGGCCTGCTTGTCACCACTTTCGCCGGAGCCATGTTTACCAAATTCAATCCCGCCAACGAAGACAAACCCTATATGCAAATCGTATGGGAAACCGGCCGATGGGCCGTTTTAATCTATATCATCCTGGTCCTTACCGGCATCGCCCTTGTGCTACTCAGACAGCAGGCCGCCAACAGCAAAACTGCCGACAGACTCCTGAATATGATACCGGTGCTCGGCAAGGCCAGAAAATACGCCGCCCTGGAAAGGTTTACTTCTGTATTTGAGATCTTTCTCCTCGCCGGTATGAAAATGAGTGAATCAATCAAAGGCGCCGGCGATGCATCGAACAGCGGATTGATTCGCAGCGCCGCCAAACAGGGGGAAAAAATCGTCAAGCAGGGCGATAAACTGGCTTTAGCTCTGTTTGAGCATCCTGCCGCCTTTCCCAACGACTTCGCGCGGGGAATCGCCTCCGCAGAGGAAGCCGGGATGCTGGATGCCGAATTTGCCCGCTGGAGAAAATTTTACGGTGAGGCCCTTTCCGATGCCATGGACCAACTCGCTGAATGGGTCCCGAAAGGTGTATACTTTACTACACTTTTTGTAGTCGCCGGTATGATTATACGAGCTGGATTTGCCTATAGAGATTTACTCAACGGATTTCTGGATTCCTTTTAAAAAAGTTAACATATATTAATAAATATATTTTACTATTCAAACAAATAACATATACTGAAAACTATGGAAAATTCGGTCCTGTTTTCAGATACAGAAGAGCAAGCTAACGACAACATCGAATCGGTCAGAGACCTGCTTTTCGGTAATCGAAAGGCAGAAGTCAGAGTTAGAACCGTTCATGTAGATCCGGAGCCGAGTCCAGAAGACGAGCTTCAACGCGTGGAAACAAAAATTGATACCAAACTGAGTTTTATCGAGGACCTTATCGAAACCTCTGAAACCAGAATCGGTAGTATCGACAGCCGTTTAAAGTCAGAAGCAGCCACCAGAATCAAACACGACGAGGAATTTCGTAAGAGCCTCGACAAAACCGCGAAATCAACTGCAGACCGTATTGCTTCGCTGGAAGACCGACTCGACAACATTGAGAGGGAAATGAAAAGTGAGCTTCAATCCCGTTCCGATCATTTTGCTGATGAAATGGCCAGCCTGAGAGAGGAAATTTTCGGCCATATCGACGCCCGGTTTGCGAGTCTTTCCGACCGCACCACCGACCGTTTTGAGCTCGGCGATCTGCTGATTGACTTGGGTCTGAAGATTCAACCGGCCAACATTTCCGGCTGGGTCGAACCGCAAAAAAAATGAATCCCCTGACGAGGAGCAGATAGCGCCGTGTGCGCTGGAAACCTGCCATTGTTGCTGGAAAACGGATTGAGATTGAGTATGTTACCAGTGACTCAATTGATGCCCGTCTCGACTAAAGAACGAACTGAATATTCACTGCCACGCGCCAGGATTTCCCTGGCCGTTTCGCCATTTTAGTTCCAAATGGCGGAAATTCAAAAGCCACCGGGAGTCCTCGTCGTTGAAGACGAGGAAGTGATCCGAAACATGGTAGTCTCACTCTGTGAGCGCAACGGCTACCGGACATTCCCTGCTGGAGACGGTATTGAAGCTCTGGAGATAATCGCAGAGCACGAAAAAGATATCCTCGTGGCCATTCTTGATATCGCCATGCCGCGAATGACCGGCACCGAACTTTACCGGGAAATGATCCTTTCCAACTCGAAGATTCCCGTAATCGTAGCCAGCGGATTTCTCGTCGATAAAGACGAGATCATTCAACAGACCGGCGGCACGCCCTACGCGATTTTCTCCAAACCCTATGCGTTGAACGATTTGCTCGATAAAATCAACGAAATCCGTGATCGCGAAGATTCCTAAGACCGATTTTCGTGGCGACTACATCCATCGCGATGCAATTTGCGTATGAATTCACAACATGAACGCATCATCCGAACCCGATAAAAGCAGTTTCCCGGCAGCAAAGATCGCTGTAGCCCTGCTGGCGGTCACGGTGATGGGCGCACTCCTGTTCGCCTACAGCGGAAAAAACCGGAACTCCCGCGACAACGCTCCGAAAATCTCCCGCTACGGTATGATTCAGGACTTCTCCCTCACAGATCACCGCGAACAGCCTTTCGGGATCAAAGATGTTGCCGGGAAAGTCTGGGTCGCCAATTTCATTTTCACCTCCTGCGCCACAGAGTGCCCTCTACTCAGCCGCAGAATGCAGGATGTGCAGGAGGCCTTTATAAATGATCCCCGCGTCGAGCTCGTCTCTATAAGCGTAGATCCACGAACCGATAATCCGAAAAGGCTCGCCAAATACGCGGAAGCCTTCAAAGCCGGAGATCGCTGGGCCTTCCTCACCGGTGATACCAAAGAAATCGAGCGGCTCAGCACCAAAGGATTCATGGTGACAACTCCCGGCGAAACACCGGAAGCCAGCTCGGTACGCCGAACCAGGGAGCTGTTGCACAGCGAAAAGATCGCCGTTGTCGATCAACTCGGGGTGGTTCGGTTCTACGCCAACGGAATGAATCCCGGAGCTGCCAAAGAAGTCACCCGGGTGGTGCGAAAACTTCTCGAGTCAAGCGAAACACCCTGACACTACAGCTAACAAAACATCCGGCCGATTCGTAGAGAATTTGTAGTTTTGGCATGATGTTCCCGATTCGAAATTCCGGCAGATGGTTATCTGTGCTTCTCGTGATCGCCCTGATTCAGTCCGGGTGTAACGCGCCGAAGGTGAACACCACCAGCCCGATCAGCTCGAATCGAGGCATCGAAACCCTCGAAGTCATCCCCGGGCAGCTACCCAAATGGAAAAAGACCGGCAACCTGTCCCTGAAACCGGGCGGCGATGTGAACGAAGACGATTTTTCTTCATCTATTAAGGTCGCAAAAAACGGCACAAAGCGGACCATCCAGGCCGATGGAAAAGAGATCGTCGTGACCGCGAATGAAGCCGATCTGACCATTCAGGGAGGCTGCGCCAATCTTACCGTGCACGGCAAAAACAACAAAATCAGCTGCGACTTCGTCCAAAACATCGAAGTGAAAGGCAACGACAATAAACTGACCTGCGACGCTGTTGCAGAAGGCAACGTCATCGGCGACGGAAACCTCGTCACCTGGAAACACCCGGCTGAAAACAAAATTCCGGAAGTCGACTTTTCCGGGATCAATAACGTTTTGGAGCAGCGGGATTAGCGTAAAGCTTCGTAAGGAATCGCGACAAGTCGCTGGGAATTCACCTCACGCCCCACCCACTTCAAGTGTTCGGCTGCATCTGTCGACATAGCTACAGGTCTCGCAACCCCTGGTTTAAAAGAAGCCCACTGTTGGGCGGGTAAGTGCATTATTGTAGCGAGGCTCTCGAAACTTTCCGCGTCCCACACTTTCACCGTGTTGTCAGAAGACGCGCTCACGTAGCGATGCCTGTCTTCGTCGCAGATTACACTCAAGACCAAACTCAGAAATTCGCGGGACTCCGCTTCTGAAATTCTGGAAATGAGTGTTCGGAACTTTGAAAATTCCACCCTCGGAGATGAACCCTTCAGCCCAGGAAAAACGGATTGATAAACCTGCTGCAGATTGGGCTCCGCCGAATCGATCTGATCAATCAGATCAATAAGTTTTTCCACCCGCCCCTGAAAGGCAATGCATTCATTGACATTGCGAAACACATCGTTCACTTCCGGGGATGATTCGAGAATCTTTTCAAGATGCTGCACGGTTTCGCTTTGGCTAAGGCGGCTCATTTGTGATTGAGAATTGTGGTTTCAGGTTTGGTGAGGGACGGAAGATTCAGAAATTCCAGCCAGTCAGGGATGTCGTCAGAAAGAGATGACAGATCCCCGTTTTGCAAATAAACGACCACTCGATGAGGCCTGGCCACTTCCGAATTATCATAAATCGTCAATTCATCTGCGACCGGTAAAAGGCGCTGCAAATTTTTCAGGGTGCGCGGGAATCGCGAGGATATTTTCTCATCCGGAACATCGTGACCGCCTTTCTGAACTCGCTGAATGACCCGGGCCTGACTTAAATTGGCTGAAGAAATGCCAATAAAATGCACAGAAACGAAAAAGCCCCTGTCTTGCTTCGCATCCTCCAGAAACTGCACTTTGGCACCTACTGGATCAGAAAGAACAGTCTCGAAAATAAAGGAATTAGCATTCTCCACATGGTGTTGGCGAATCTGCTCCGCTAAACGGGCCGCATCATAAGCGGTTTCGGGCTCCTGATTTCCAAAATGCTCGCTCGCTAACAAATGAGCGTTGATGAAGGGCAGCCCGATATCAGACAAATGATTTTCATAGAATGTCGACTTACCCGCCCCATTCGGACCGGCCAGCATTACTATGACAGATTTATCAGGCGGAATAATTTCAGATAAAAACACTTACATTACACTTGTAAATCATTCTTTTTACGATCAATGGCCGCCATTAGTATCAAGCCTCGGGAACAAATTGCCGGTTCACGAATCGTCCGGGAATCTTCTGACCATTCGGCCAAACCTGAACAACTTTTTCCTGATCGTTGGGGTCCTCTTCGTAGGCTGGAGAATTGTTATCAAGAATCATTTTTCTCCACGAAGTAAAATCGGAATTTTCCCGCACTTTTTGAAGGATATCAAACAGTCGCCTCTTTTCCATTTCGTCTTCGAGATCGTCCGGGTTACCTCCACATTTTTTGAGTAGGGCAATGGCAGATGCCGGGAGCCATTCTTCAATCCCCCGCCCGATACGAGCCCAGTGCTCAACCTGCCCGGTAAGCGAGCGGTCTGCGTTTTTTGCCGCATCCCGGGCGTCTTCAGCCAGTTCGTCGCCAATTTTAATCGCTGTAGGCATAACCTTAAAAGAGCACTAAAAGTTGCAATTTGCAACCCGCGGATTTGTTGAATGGATAGAATCAACGCTACCCGAAGACGTTCGGTAACCTCACCGGCCGCATGGTCTCTGCGGACAAACAGGCGTGGATGGTGTAGCCCTCGGCCAACAGCTCTTCGCCCCGGCGAATTTCGCAGCACGCCCGCACGCGGGTTTTCCCACCCATCTCAAACCAGCCGTGAAAGTCCAGTAGATCATCGTAGCGGGCCGGTTTGCGATAGTCGCAGTGAGCCTGGACCACGGGCAGGATCAATCCTTCCGCCTCGAAACGTGTGTAAGGGTAATTCAACTCGCGCAGAATTTCGTTTCTGGATCGCTCAAAATATACCAGGTAGTTCGCGTAGTAGACCACTCCCATCTGATCGGTGTCCGCATAGGGAACCCGGTAAGACATCGTTATTTCTCCAACTCGATCAGCACTCATCCACGGCTAATAACACGGGGACGCCCCGACTCAAGCGGTATCACAATAATACCGGAAGATTCCGCTCTCGCTTTTGATCGCAGAAATGCTTTGGTCACTCCATGGAAAAGCCGCAACCGGTCATAGTTCTGGTCGAAACTCAGATGGGCGAAAATATCGGCATGTGTGCCCGGGCGATGCTGAATTGCGGACTGAACCAGTTGCGGCTCGTCGCCCCGCGTGACGGATGGCCCAATGACCGCGCAGTCGCAACCGCTGCGGATGCTGATGAAGTGATTGAGCAGATCGCCTGCTTTGACACGGTTCGGGACGCCGTAGCCGACTGCACGCGTGTCTTTGCCACTACAGCGCGGAACAGATCGCGACAAATCCCCGCTCTGGAAGTGGAAAAAGCGGTCGGAGAGATCAACGCCTCGCCGGGGCGGTGCGCCATCCTTTTCGGTCCGGAAGCATCCGGGCTCGATAATGAATCCCTTTCGTTTGCTGACACACTGCTGGATCTTCCGGTGAACCCGGAATTCAGCTCCCTGAATCTCGGCCAGGCAGTGTTGCTTTTTGGTTGGGAGTGGTGGAGAGGAAAAACGGAAGTAGAGAGAACCGTCGAACCTCCCGCTACCAAAGAGGGACTGAACAGTTTTATGGACCGCCTCGAAAGCCAACTCGAAGCAGGGCAGTTTTTCCCCTCTCCCGACCTTCGTCCGGAAACAGTGCGCAATCTTCGGACCCTGTTTGGTCGCATCGCCCCCACCGAGCGCGAACTCCGGATGTTACACGGAGTCGTCACGGCGTTGGGAGTGGCCGGGAGAGATAAGTAGAGATATTCTTACCGGAATTCGACAGGCAATGCTTTCTGCAGGCCTTTCAATACCCTTTCATGAGCCTGCTCCACTTCGGTGCCTTCGAGAGTTCGTTCCGGACAACGATACAGCAGCGACCACGCCACTGACTTTTTGTCGGCATCGAGTTTCTCTCCAGTTTCGTCGCGGAATACATCAAAGAGCTTGGCTTCAATCAAGAGTGGTTCCTGCAAGTCGGCAAAGAACGTGGCTACCGTCTCGTTGGGCAAATCTCCGGGAACTACCATCGCGATATCCCGCGAGCTTCCGGGGAATTTCGGTAGTTCTTCAAAGGTAACCGGAACGGACAATGCCGCAGACAGCTTCTTCAGATTCAACTCCGCTACAGCGATAGGTGTCTCTATATCAAAATCCCGTCCCCGCGACGGAGGTAAATACCCGGCTATACCGAGCTTCGCAGACTTCTTACCCCGCCCCAGCTCTATACTGCAGGCTCCGGGCAGACGATCATCTTCCAAAGGGACAAGAACAAGGTTTTCGCTTTCCGACCCCATAATAGCTGCGAGTGCGGCCCGAAGATCATGTATATCTACATTTTCCGGCTTGTTGTCCGACCAGCTACCGGGATAACGGGCACCGGTCATGAGCAGGGCGAGATTCTCATTCTCTACTTCCATACCCTTCTTCGTCATCGTGAAAACTTTTCCGATTTCAAAGAGACGCAGATCCGGGTTACCGAAGCGAACGTTTCGTCCTGCTGATGCAAGGAGACCCGGCACCAATCCGGGACGCAGATAGTCCTGCTCATCATTCAAAGGATGTTTGAGACGGATCGGACTCATACCCCGAAGATTCGTCGCCCGGTTGTCATCGAGCTGCTCTTCCGAGATCAGTTTCAAATTCCGGGTCTCGTAAAAACCAAGAGAAGACAAAGTCTCCTGAATCCGGCGGTTAAAGTCGTAGGCGGCATCCGCTTTCGAGGACTCCACAAAACGCGCCACTGTGTTGGATGGCACATTGTCGAGACCGTAGACGCGAGCCACTTCTTCGACAAGATCCACAGCCCGTTCCAAATCCCGACGGAAGGAGGGGATTTCCCAGCCTTTTTTACTCTTTCCGAGGCCGAGAGAAGTGAGGATCTCTTCAATCTTTTCATCCGGAATATCTGTGCCGATCACTTTGCGACAAAAATCGCCACTCATCTTAACCGGTTTAGGATCAGCCGGAATTTTCCCGCATTCGACAATTTCGTCGTCGACTTTGCCTCCGGCCAGTTCGAGAATCAATTTCACAGCCAGATCGGATGCCCCTTTGACCTGCTGCGGATCAACTCCCCGCTCGAAACGATAGCTGGAATCAGAGCGGATCCCGGAGGTTCTGGAAGTGCGCCGCACATCCGCAGGAACAAACCAGGCCGACTCCAAAAGGATATCTGTAGTCTCCTCTGTTACCCCGGAGTCTTCGCCCCCCATAACGCCACCAATGGCGACAGCTTTCTTCTGATCGGCAATCACCAGATCTTCGGCCGTGAGTTGGTATTCTTCTCCGTCGAGAGCGGCAAATTTTTCGCCCTCTTTTGCCTGGCGAACTACGATGCCTCCATCGAGTTTAGCGAGATCGAAAGCGTGGAGCGGCTGGCCCATCTCCATCAATACATAGTTGGTGATATCCACTACATTATTGATTGGCCGAAGACCTATAGAAATCAGTTTTTCTTTCAGCCAGGCGGGTGATTCCTTTACTTCGACGCCACGAATCCAACGCCCTGTGTAGTAGGGACAACTATCCGATTCTATCGCGATTTCATCTTTCTTCGCCTTGCGGGTCGGGGTGCCGGAATTACCATGGTCGCGAACGCCTTTCAACTCGCGCCCGACAAGAGCAGCGAGCTCTCTGGCCACTCCGAGATGACTGAGGCAGTCGGGGCGGTTCGGCGTGATCTCCAATTCGAGGATCGCCGGATACACTTCGGTAATCGGGGTTCCCGGCTCCAGCTCGGCGGGCAGAATCATAAGCCCGTCGCTCTCGTCTTCGAGACCGATCTCGGATGCTCCACACATCATTCCATGGGAATCGAAGCCTTTGAGCTTGCTCTTCTTGATCTCAAAAATCTTACCGTCGCCGGCGTCCAGTTTGCAACCAGGCAGAGCCAGAGGAACTTTATCCCCCGGCTTATAGTTCTGCGCTCCGCAGACAATCTGGCGATTGGTACCGGTACCGTCATTGACCTGGCAAACGGCCAGTTTATCAGTCTGCGGGACTTTTTCCGCCGACAGAATTTCCGCTACCACCACTTTGTCGGGAAGGTTGGTAATCCCCTCCACTTCGATACCGGCGAAGGTCAGCAATTCATCCAACTGATCCATACTGTAGTCGCTGAAATCAACGTGATCGCTGAGCCACTTTAGAGAAACTTTCATACAAATTACAATCTATACTTTACCGGAACTGGGAGAGGAAACGGGTATCATTATCAATGAGGTGCCGGATGTCCGATATCTCATACTTAATCATCGCAAGACGTTCGATACCCATTCCGAAAGCAAACCCGCTGACCTCGTCGGGATTATAAGCAGGTTGTTTACGCTTTCCGTCGACTTCGATGAATACATTCGGATCTACGATTCCGCACCCGGCGATCTCGATCCATTTGTCGGACTTGCCTTTGACCTGCAGTTTCAAATCGACTTCGAAACTGGGCTCGGTAAAAGGAAAGAAGTGAGGGCGGAACCGAACATCGATACTGTTTCCGAACATTTCGCGAAAGAAGTATTCCAATGTGCCTTTTAAATCGGCGAGGGTCACATGAGTATCCACATAAAGCCCCTCCAGCTGGGTAAAAACGGGCAAATGGGTCGCGTCGATTTCATCCCGGCGGTAAGCACTCCCCGGAGCGATAATCCGAATCGGAGGCGGATTTTTCAGCATGGTCTGAATTTGGACCGAAGAGGTGTGGGTTCGGAGAATCTTGCCGTTCTCGAAATAAAAGGTATCGGATTCGTTCCGGGCCGGGTGTTCTTCCGGCGTATTGAGAGCATCGAAACAGTGCCAGGCGGTTTCAATCTCCGGGCCGTCAGCGAGGGCAAATCCCATCCGGCGGAGAATCTGAATGGCCTCGTCCTGCACCTGAGTCAGGGGATGAAGACCACCCTGCGGCAGCGGGCGCGGCGGCAGCGTGACATCGATGGACGCGAACTGTTTGGCATCACGAGCCGCGATCATTTCGGCCCCTTTGGATTCGAGCGCTTCGGTAATCGCGGTGCGAACTTCGTTCAATTTCTGGCCAACGGCCGGCTTTTGTTCTTTAGGAACATCGCGCATGCCGGCTCCGGCGACGGAAAGGCGGCCTTTTTTGCCGAGAAAACCGACGCGCTGATCTTCCAGTGCCGTTTCGCTGTCGACTGCGGCAATCGCGGCGAGTGCATCTTTCTGGATTTGCTCTAATTCTTCTATCATGAGAAATGGTGTGTGTGGGAACGGATCGAAAAAGGCCTGCAGGACAAATTGTACCCTATTAGGTCCGGGACTGTACCCTGTTGAATGTGAGACTGTACCCTGTTAGATCGTCAAAAAACAAAAATCCGACCACCAGATGAGGGAATCGGGCTCAGTTCAAGCCCAACTCCTTGCTTCCGGATGATCGGATGGTTAAATTTTGTCTGGGTTACCTGAGAATCAGGCAGCCTTCTGCTGATCTTTCGCTTTATCTTCGAGAGCTGACTTGGCCTTCTCAGCAAGAGCTGTGAAAGCAGTGGCATCGTTGATAGCGATATCAGAGAGAACCTTGCGGTCCAGTTCGATTCCGGAAGCCTTAAGACCCTCCATAAATCGTGAATAACTGATTTCGTTCGCCCGGGCTGCAGCGCTGATACGCTGGATCCAGAGACGGCGGAAGTTTCCTTTACGCTTTTTCCGGTCCCTGTAGGCCCAAGTTTGTGATTTATATACAGCGTCTTTGGCGTAGCGATACAGCTTGGAGCGGGCTCCGCGGTATCCCTTGGCCTTATTCAGCATGCGCTTACGACGCTTCCGACTGGCGGGTGCATTGGTTGCACGTGGCATTTTCTTATATCCTCGTTGAACGGACTGTTGTTTATTTGTTTCAGTCGACTTGCCTCATCCCTTCATACAGAAGGCGGTAGGTTCTTAATCCGGAACCGCGCCCTCAGACAGACGACTGTTGAATTCGTTTAGAATTCGAGTGGGCAATTGATCTAGGCAAAAGGCATATCTGCCTTAATGTCTTTCTCATCTGCTTTGGAAACGAGAGTGGCTTGCGTCAATCTACGTCTCCTCTTCGAGTTTTTCCGACGCATCAAGTGGCGTTTGCCCTGTTTGCGACGTAAAACACGTCCACTGCCTGTCACCTTGAATCTCTTGGCGACGGCTTTTCTTGTTTTTGCTTTTCCTCCTCTTCGAGCCATAGCGGGCGGAATTTATCCGGGAAGACCGACTTTGCAAAGCTTTTCGGCAAAAGATTACCGCTTTTCACCCGGATTTTTTTATGATTTTTATGTCAGCCCCGCGAGTGGCAGGGTTCTGTCAGTTCAAATGACCTTCAAGAACTTCCCCGGGGACAGGAGCACACTTGATAAAGAGGGGCAGAGACGCCACAACCTGCTTGTCCGCGTACAGAACCGCCCTGTAGGTGCCCTCTTTCGGTAATTTTACATTTCGATTGGTCACGACTGCGGTCCACACCGGCGCAGTCACCTTCAAATCTAAAGGTTTCAGCATCAAATCTCCATCCGGATTCAGGATCAACAATTGACATAAAACCACGGGCAGGGTGCGAGGCAATCTGATCCGAATTGCGATACAAAAATCCGGAAAATCGGCGGGAAACTCCTTTGCGGTCCAATTCTCAAACGTGCCGGTAATCGAGAGAGAACCGCCTTTTTTTGATGCGTTATCACAAAAAGTAAATATCTCCACCTTCAATTCTTTCGCCAACTCGTCCATCTCTATGATAATGGTTTCCTCAACCCGAACATTAATACCTCAAAAAGACATTAAACACTAATAACCACGGGGTTAACTTTTGCATCAACGGGGCATTTTATTGAATTCTTCACGATCTAAGCTCTACCCGGTGGTAAGAGTTCGTTATTCAATCCACTTCAAAAAGGCATCGTCAAAGGTAGCCGGGAAGGAAAAAACCGACTGCCCCGGGACGAGAAGTTCAAAAAGTTTCTCTGCCGTATTCTCATCGAGGTTAAATCGATAGAGATCCTGCGTCCCGGAAGACTGATTACTCACCTCGATCACTAACGGCCCGCGCGCGGCGTCAATTCCCGGGAACGAAACAGTCCAGGATCCTGACGCACCAGCATCAATGGTTTGTGTCGCTAATTTCCGTCCGAAAGCATCACGAACCGTGACAGAAATATTGGACATCGGCAGGCCAGCACCACTGAAGGTAGGCATCATCGCTACAGAGGAATCACCGGAACCGGAATCCGGAGCTGAAACACCGGCGACAAATCCTTCCGTTTCCAGATTGCGAAAAATCCCGTCAATACCGGCAAGACGATTCGGGCCTTTAAAAGAGAAAAATCCAAGTGTATTCGGTCCCGGCTTCAGAAAATATACCAGAGCCTGCTTCGTGTCTTCCACCGTTCCTCCGTCATCGTCTGTCACCCTTACGATAATATCGTAGCAGCTATCTACCGTGTAGATGTGCTTTACTTCAAAACCGACTTCACCGGTCCCGGGGTCTACACTGGTGATACGGAGTTTGGATCGATCTGTGTTCGAGTCAATTTCATCATCCACATTCAATTCGCCGACTTTCGAGATGACAAATGTTGCTCCGGGACCGGTCACCCAGTCTACCTCCAGAGTAAATGTATCCTGCAAACCAGGGTCGGTGTACCGGCCGGTCACCACTGTGGTCTCGTTGCGCTGGACAAACGGGATTTCATCAAATACCAGAGACGGTGCGACATTGAAAACCGTTAGATTTGTTACCTGATTAGTTTCGCGATCATCGCAGTTATCTTCCACCGTCACACTGACGGTGTATTGATCTGAAGGAGTTGCAGTCGGATTGTCGTCCAGATATCGATGAGTCACCGTGAAATTTCCGGCATCGTCAATCGTAGCATTGGTACTGACTGCACCCAGGTTCACCGTTTCCACCCCGGACTCGTCTCTCCAGTCAATTCTCAACTCATGAACCCCCAGGCTTCCCAAATCAATCACCTGCCCACTCAGTGTCGATATTCCGTTTTCATCTACATTTGTTGCAGACAGGTTTACGATCCGCGGATCGACATTGTCATCTTCAAGCTCTTTCACAACCACATTCTTCGCTCCGGTAAAGGTATAGAAACCGGAACCTGTAACATGCGGGTCCGCCTGATTAAACTGAGTTCCGGCAAACTGAGTGTCCGCTCCGGCGTTTAGCAGATTGATTTCATCGCCATCGCAATGCGGATTGGGATCGTTGCCTTCCACATTGATGATTGTGTTTGCACTGGGTGTGATGTTGAACGTATCAACCTCATTGCCTCCGGAGATAAACACTTCCTTTTCGTCTCCGGTACGGACCGTGCCGCGCAGTTCTACCGTGCTGCCGTCGTCCGCATCAACAGTGCCTGTTTGATCGACATCGATAGTGATCTGACCTCCGGCGTCGAGAATACCATCGTTAGCAAGAGTAAAGTCGTTCCCTGCATCGAGGTCGATATCACCGCTGCCAGAGGTGACGGATTGAGCGCCCACTGTCATGTCGCCGGTCGTAGTGATACCGACATCGTCTCCCGCCGATATGTTATCAGACCCTACAGACAGATTGCCGGTATTGTCGATCAGGAATTTTCCTTCAGCCGCACCGTCGAGATTTGATACTGTAGTTTCCAGCGCATTATCTATAGTTCCATCGCTTCCGACAGCTCCATTTGAAGCGTTGAGTTCCACGTCGCCCGCATTGGCAGCAACTATGTCGATATGGGTTTGTGGTATCCACTGTCACAGACCCTGCTCCGGTGGTCTTCAGGCCGCCGATTGTGATATCACCATTTGCATCTACATCTATGTCACCGCTTCCGGCGTTGATCAGAGAGCCGTTTGCCATGATAACCTGGTCAGCGCCTCTAACGGTAATCTTTTCACTGGTTGAGGTCACATCACCGTCTGCCCCAAAGCTGACGCTTCCGCTTCCAATAGAACAAATTTCGACAGTTCCGGTATGACTCGCAACAGGCGCGTCAATCTGGACATCAAAATTTCCTCCGGCGTTGTCGGGATTGGTAGAGGTTCCACAGATCCGGATATTGCCATCTCCGGTTGCTGAAACCGGCGCGGTGACGCCCGCTTCCATTTCAACACCGTCTTCGCCCCCGGTTCCTTCAATATTGATATCTCCATCCACGGACGAAACACTGCTGTCAGCGCCTTTTATAATGACTCCGTCGTCGAGGCCGGAATTGCCACCACCATTTCCAGTAATCGATATATTCGCGGCGTTGGCACCGGTTCCGGTCGAGGAAATCACACCTCCGTCGTCTATGGAAACCCCATCGTCACCACTGCTTGTTCCGGTAATGATAATATTGCCGTCGACGGAAGTAATGGTTCCGCCGGTGGTGGCAGTGGTCTGATCACTGTCGCCAATCGCCACGCCGTCATCCTCGTTGCCGCCGCTGGAGGTGCCGTTGACTGTAATGGTAGCCGCATTGACACCGATTCCGGTTGAGGAAACCGTCCCGCGGTCTTCGATCCCCACACCGTCTCCGGAACTGGTTCCGGTGATGCTGATAGTTCCAATTATCGAAGTAACCAGTGCGTCATCAGCAATCTCCACGCCGCGGTCGGCTTCACCGTTACCTCCCGCCCCAATGATTGTGATGGTCGCAGCATCGGTGGTTGTCCCTGTAGAGGAAACTACAGCTTCGGAATTGATATCGACCCCGTCATCAGCTCCTCCACTGTCTCCGTCGATAAGGATGTTGCCGTCGATGGATGTCACCAGTGTTCCAGCTCCGGTGATTTCCACTCCTTCATCATTACTGGTGGCTCCACCTTCGCCGTCGAGGGTGATTGTAGCGGCGTTGGCACCGTTACCAGTGGAGCTGACTTCCGCTCCTCCGCCCACAAACACGCCGCCGTCCCCGGCGCTGGTTCCTTTGATCAAAATAGCACCGGCGTGGGAAGTGACTTTGGTACCGGCACTGTTTATCTCCACTCCGCGATCGCCGCCAATCGCGCCACCATCGCCGGTAATGGTGATTTTTGCTGCGTTGCTAACATCGGTTCCGGTAGAGGAAATCAGCGCACCTACGGAAATTTGCACCCCATCGTCATCACCGCCATTTCCATCCAGTCCAGTGGCGACTGAATCGGTGTCTCCGCTGATCGAGATATCCCCGTCCACTGATGTTACGGTGGTTCCGGCACCGGTAATATTTACGCCTTCGCTATTGGCTATACCACTACCGGTCCCATCGATCATGATAGTCGCTGCGTTGGAGAGCGTCCCGGTAGAAGAAACGGTTGCCCCTCCGGCAATATAGACACCGTCATCACCAGCACCGGTGCCTGTGATAGAAATCCCGCCTGCCGCAGAGGTGACCGTGGCACCACCAACGATTTCCACGCCTCTATCGCCGCTACCTTCGCCATCAGCAGCGCCATCACCACCAGTGCCGGTGATGGTTATCGTCGCGGCGGTGGAAATATCGGTTCCAGTCGAAGAAATCTCGGCGCCACCAGAAACTTGAACGCCATCATCGGTGTCGTTATTGGTGCCTGTAATGGTAATATTTCCTGTTTCGGAAGTCACTTTGGTACCGGCCCCGGCTACCACGACTCCTTCGTCATTGGCGGTGGCTCCGCCGGTTCCCGTCAGGGTAATGGTTCCGCTGGTCGATGAAATTTCGGTTCCGTCATCGATTTGAATTCCGTCGTTGTTTGAACCTGTTCCCGTCAAAGCAATCGGGCCGGAGTTGGATGATACGGTGGCACCGCTGATATCTATGCCGATAAAGTTGCCGTTGCCGGTCCCCGCCGCATTTGCGCTCATGGTGATAGCTCCGGAATCCGAAGTGACTTCTGCACCCGCCAGAACATCAATTTGGGTATTGGCGTTGAAATTCACTGAACCCGCACCTGAGCTGTTAATTTTCGCTCCAGCTTCCACCACGATATCGTCGGCAATAACAGTCAACGCGCCGCTCAATACGACTGCATCGCCTGCCGCGAAGCTCACCGTGTCGTTATTTTCCGGTGTATCATCCGCGTCAACTGCTCCATCAGTGTCAATAACAATAGAACTGATACCCGTAGCATCAATGGTCACACTGGTTGCAGTCCGGGAAATCACGGTCACACCGCTGGTGCCGATAACGTTGTCGGCATCCGATTCAGAAATGGTGTAGGTTCCGGTTCCTCCGTTTCCGGTTGCGTCAAATGTTACGGTGATGTCATTCACTGAATCACTATTGATATCGGTGATCGAGAGTACGCCTGTTCCTGAATCAAAATCCACCTGAGTTTCCGGCGCGCCTTCGAACAGAGCGACATCATTGGCATTGCCGTCAGCTCCCGCTTCATAGGCATAGGTGATCACATATATGTCGCCGTCGTCATCAACCACTGTAGTGCCCTCGGTCAGTTCACTGGTTCCCGCAACATTGCCATCATCTCCAAAGGTTCCGATTATGGCATCAGCTCCGTCATTGTCGATCATGACAATGGTGGAATTGTCGGTGGCGTCATTGTTGATGTCGGTCACAGTCAACGTGGACCCGGCACCGAGAGTAACGGTTTCGTCATCGCCTCCGTCCGTATCACCGTCGCCCACCACAAGTGTGTCAGAGGTGCTTCCGTCGATCTGGAAATTATAAATGCCGTTGAAGATAACGTCGTTGTTGATAGTGAGATCTCCAATCCCATCCGCCGTGTCCGGATCTCCGGTCGCCAGGGTGCCGTTAATGGTCACCGTTTTGGCGTCATCAGCGAGGGTGATCGTTCCGGTTCCGCCGAGCGTTGCGTTAGCATCTACGGTGTAACTACCGCCACCGATATGAGTACCGTTTATCAGCAACGTTCCCGCTTCCACGGTTGTTGTCCCGGTGTTGGTATTGGTTCCTGAGAATTCCCAGGTTCCACCGTCTTCCTTCTCGACGAACCAACTACCGGTTAAATCGCCACTAATTTCGCCGTCCCCAACTCCTCCGAGATGAAGGACTCGCGTTCCGGAATTCGGGTTGTGAACGGTTCCGGAAATCGTTAATGTTCCTGCAACGGAACTGATGTTATAGGCACCTCCACCCATGATGCCGTTAATATCTCCGGAGATGGTATTATTACCGGAGACGTTGCGGATATGGTCTGCAGCGAAAGTAGCCCCCTGACGGCCACCAATCTGAATGGGAACTTGCACGTCAACGTCATTCTGTAATTCAAGACGACCGTCTGCGGTATTGCCCGGAATATAGATCAGGGTGTTTATGTCCGCTTCCGGACCACTTTGAGTGATATCTGCGTTGGTCACCAATACACCACCCGTCAGGTTGACCCTTGCCACGGCATCCGCCGTATTGTCGTCCGTCTTGTTGGCCATGGAAAACGAATCGTTCACCGTAAAGGTTCCGCCGCCGATATTAAGTGTTGCCGTGGCCGGGTTGCCAAAGTTGCCTGAGCGGATCGCCATATCGATTGAATCAACCGTGAACGTTCCGGTATCAAACGAAACCGTCCCGGCGACTCCTCCATTCGTTTCGCTGGTCCCGGACTTATCGCGGTGAGCGATCGTCATCGACGCCACTTCAACGTCAACGTCATGCCCCCTCAGATCAAGAATGCCTGTGGTGGTGGCGCTGGTGCCGGCTGAAGTATTTTCTCCAACGGTAAGATTCGCTGCTCCTGTCCCCAGCTGATCCCGAATGATCAGTGCATTCGGGGTAACCGACATCTGAGAAGCAAATTTGATTGTGCCGTTACCCTTTCCGAGCCCTATGTCAATTGAATCCGCGTTGATCACATTCGTGCCCGCGCCTAATACCATCACACCTGCGGCTGAATTATTGCCAACCGAATCACTCACAGACAGAACGCCGGTCGTAATTGCATTAGCGACATCCGAAAGCAGGAGAGTCGCTGCATTTCTCTGGGCATTGGCAACCCTGAAGTCTGTAACGTCTGCGGTGAAAGTACCAAGAGCGGTCAAATCAACTGCAGTGGTGTTGATTATACCGGTATCGGTTGATGCTATACCTATTTCAACCAAATCCCCGTTTACTATCAGAGATCCTCCTCCGAGGCCGGTCAAATTAGTGGTCGCACCAGCCGAAGCAGGCAGACCAACAACAAAGTCCCCGCTGACAGTCAGGGCATCCCCGGTATCAACCGTGATTGTGTTTGGTGTCGCATTGTTACCATAAACTGAGAGACTGCCAACCGTTTGGCTGAAACCGTTCAAATCGAGGTGAGCAGTCGTGGTATCGGAGTCTTCGCCTACTGTTAGATCCGTTGTCACGGGAAGTGCATCGTCGATCCCGACAGCGAGAGTTCCTTCTGAAACTAAAGTCGTTCCGGAATAGGTGTTGTTGCCAGCCAATGTTTGAACGCCGGTTCCTGCTTTTGCGAATGCAAGCGTTTGATCCCCGTCCGTAAGCAGCCCGCTGAACGAAGCGGTCGCATCCCCCGAACCCACTGTCAAAGTAACTGTAGCAGCACCGCTGGAATCCAGATCCTGCGCACGAACCGTTCCGTCTCCCTTCAAACCACCAACCTCTTCATCCTGATCAAGTCGCACCAAACCGGTGCCGAGAACCTCCAAAGTAGCTGCGTCATTGATTGTGCTCGAAGAAACATCGTGTATTTCGAGAGTCGCTCCATTGGCAACCGACACAGCACTCGTGGCCCCCAGAGCGCCTCCTCCACCGAGGATCATAGTTCCCTCATCGATAGACGTGTCACCGCCAAAAGTGTTGGCACCCGACAGGGTCAAAAATCCTGTGCCGGTCTTAGTAATTGAAAATGTCCCGTCACCATCGTCAATTTTGCCGGTAACTGTCAATTCGGTGGGGCCGCTGGTGCCTTGAGTGAGAGTGTCAAAAATCAGATCTCCCTCCATTGTGATATCCGAGCTGATGACAGTATCAAAAGGGACCGTGCTTGCCTGATTGGATTGAATCGTTGCTCCCGCCCCTGTTATAAAGGCACCGGTCGTGACGAGCGTATTCACACCCTCTACCGTGAAAGTGCTGTTCTGTCTGGAGGAGGTAATTTTCAAAACAACCCCGCTTTCAATCTCTATTGATTTTGCTGTAAAGGTAGTTGCTTCAGCGTTCCTTGATAAGGTGAGGTTTGAATCGTCCGAAAATACCAAGTCGCTCTGGCGGGCCGCATCAGGACGGGTTCGTAGATTCAACGTGCCACCGGATACATTGGTGACCCCTTGCAAACCGTCGTTGGAGACAACTCTAAGCTCCCCTTTACTGAGACTGGCCGATTTGTATCTATACATTCCGTTGCCCATGATCATAAATCCCCGGCCCGTTTTCGAAAAACCGAAGCTGTCGCCACTGCCGTCGTCCATACCCCGGACAAAGAGCTGCGCCCGGTTGTTTCGCCCGGAAGTGGTATCCACGACATGAAATGTGGCGTTACCTGTCAGAGTCACCTGATTAAAATCGAATGAGGCATAGGAGGCATTGTCACTAAACCCTTCCCCCCGCTGGATCGTCAATTGGTGGGCATCGATGCTAAGACTTGCAAAATCAAAGGTAATCGCCGCCGCGTCAATGGTTTCCGGGAGTGCTCCCCCAATGACCGTGGTATCGTCCGTCACCGCAACAGCGACGCCAAAATCGGTGGACACATCCGCGTGCAAATCCAGAATACCGCCATTTAAGATCAAGTTCCCGGTTCCCAATACTTGACTAACACCGTCTACTTCAGCGGTTTGTATAGAAAGTTTACCGCTGTTTAACACTGTGGTGCCTGAATAGGAGGCACTTTCCTGAGTCAGAGTTAAAGTGCCTGAGCCCTCTTTAAGTAAACGATCATCATCAGAACCGCGGATCGATCCTGCGATCGTGGCATCACCACCAACAACAATTGTAAGATCAAATCCTCCCAGATCAATATTTCCACCAAAGGTGATGTTGTTACCTTCAACTCTTGCATCAGCTTTCAGCGTCACATCGCCGTAAATGGTGATATCGCCGGTGCTGATAAGTTTTCCACCCGCAAAGTTGATCGATTCCACATTGTCGCTTTCTGAACCAATCAGAATATTCCCGGCACCGGCATCAAAATCGCCAATCACATTGACTTCATCGGTGCCACTTCCCGTGTTGATCGTTACCGATCCATTCAATCCTGTAGCAGCGCCCAGATTCACCTTATCGTCACTGCCGAGAGTATTGATGATGATGTTGCCGTTCCAACCATCGTGGTCGAGAGCTATGGATACAGAGTTGGTTCCGTCACCGGTTCCCGTGATATCGCCAAGGTCGATTTTATTATCAGGGTTCGAATCGCTGATGTAGAGATTCTCTCCATACGCTGAGATGGTGAGATCGTCTGCAGTGTCTTCACCGTCCGAGTCGGTAATTACGAGGTCGCCATCGGTATTGATTGTCACTGTCGTAGTTGTGCCCGGCGTCAGCACGATATCGTTCCCGTCGCCGCCCACATAACTAATCGAAAATGTCTCGGATCCCACCGTGACAAGATCTCCCTCATTCAGGGTAACACCGCCCTGAGTCAGAAAACCACCAATTTCCTCCTCCTCGTCATTCGCGAAAAGAACGATTTCAAAGTTGCCACCCATAATCCCGGGATCGATGGCAGGGTTAAGTTCCGCCCCGGATTTGATCGTAAGCTCCCCATTGATAATAAATTGGTCGAAGTCAGTAGGCGTTCGCAATCCGGGAGAAAACGCACCGCCGTCTTCAAATTCAATGTCAGTAGCTGTGAGATTGACCGTACCCTCCTCGGCCGAGATTCCGGCGTCTACCGTCAAAGTCGCTGGTGATGGCGGACTGCCTTCGTTAATAGTGAATACTTCGACCGCATTGATTGTGAAATTTGAACGGACACTGACCCCAAAGATATTCACTCCCGACGGATTATAGGAATGAGGGCTCGCATACCCTGACGTCAGCGCGCTATTCGAATACAGGTCATGCCCGCCACCAAACGTGGGACCGTAGTTGATAGAATTGAAAGTATGATACCTTGAATCAGTATTATCGAGTTTCAAACCAGTAGTCAGATTGAAAATGAACGCATCATTTGTATTGTCAGCGTTGTAGCCCGAAAACGAATCCCAACTTTGTGGATTGTAGCCACCGATCAGTTCCGTCCCGTTCGGGCCAACCACCTCAAATACAGAAATGGTGGGGCCCTGACCATCGGCCTTACTGTGAAAATCAGTCGCCGTCGCGGCATCTCCGGAGTTACGCTCAAAAATGTTTTCGAGAGTAAAAGGTTCTCCCAGCCAGCCTTCCAATTCGGCAAGATTCGCTGCGTCAAGTAAATCGGTATCGTTGTTTACGATCGAGCCCAATGAGCCTGCTGCTTCAAGAAAGACTTCACCGCCACCGGTCAACAATACGTCTTCGTTCACATAAAGCGTTGTCGCTGTGACCTCTATATTCCCACCGGAAGCCGATACTCCATTGGAGGAACTGACTCCACCGAGAGTCAACGCGCCATAGTTTTCGACATAAACTCCACCTGAACCTCCATCGGCTTCCAGATTGGAAACATGAAGTTCAAGTGCCGTGGAGGAGACTCCAGCCCGAATCTGCTCGATTTCCGAATCTGTTACATACGCATATTGAACGATTGGTCGAATCGAAGATGACGTCCCGCTGTCATCATAAAAGTTCCCGAGTGGATCGGTTCCGTAGGTATAGAGACCGTCGTAGTCGGAATGATAATCCCAGCTCAGTTCAAGAGCTGCCCCCTGTTCCGCAACCAGGAATGGTGACCCGACGCTAAACCCGCGCGCTGAGCTATCCGGCCCGTTCGATACTATTGGAGTTCCCGGAATGCGTAGATCCGCCGGAGTAGATTGCTGTCCCGCTACCCATGAAAAATCCAGCCCTCCACCAGAAAGGACAAACCTGTTATCTCCGGAACCTGACGTGGAATCGCCACCGATACCCACAGCCGTCACCAGAATGGATTTGCCGACCTCGCCCGGGATGGAGCCAATATTGACGACCGGTTGAGTGGTCGCAGAGCTTACAAGAGTGGTGAAGATATTTGGAGCGACTGCGGCTGATTGCAAGTACGCATCCAAATCGAAGCTGGCTGCGGAGTCGCCGATTCCCATCGCCGCATTAATGGCAAGATTCGTAACTTCAATATCTCTTCCCGAATCAGGATCATACTCCAAAACAGCTCCAGCCGTTTGTAACTGTAGTGTTGTGACATTTGGAAGTTCGAAATGATCAACCCATATTGTTCCCGAGGATTCATTGCCTATTTTCAAGGTTGAAGCAGTTATCCGCTCTCCTTCCTGACGGGATATTTCCAAGCCACCGGGTAGTTCCAGTATTTCCGTTTCCAATCCCAGCTTCACTATATCACCATCATGGGGTATGATGTGTAATGTTCCCGCACCCGCATCGAAGGTGCCTGAAAGCTGAAAATCTGATGCCTTGATTGCCAGTGTATTTGAATTCGTCGAAATTGATCCCTTCAGGGAAAGACCACCCAGACCGGCGCCTTCGGATAGCGTCCCGAGATTGCCGGTTCCAACATCCCCGAGAAATTCAACATTGCGACTTCCGGCGAGAACACTAAGATCAAAACTGTTTCCGGAAGCTGAATCCACGGTTGATTCGAAACTCAGGTCGGAATAGCTCCTTATGGTAACATCTCCCTTTACCAAAACGCTGTCACCAAAAGACGAGTTATTTCCTTTCAGTTCCAGGTCGCTGGCAATCTCCGTCCGTCCATCATTGTTAGTGGAGACCGACAAGAAGGAGTTTCCACCTACCACACCATTGAAAGCGGTGACGCCTCCGTCTGTCGTATTCACTGTCAGAGACCATGGCACCGATTCGGGTGTGACTTCTTCGATCAAAGCGTTCGCGATGTCAATTACGTCTCCGTCTGCCAGAAACTGGCCACCGGAGCGCGCCACCAGCGCATAGTAAATTTCGTCAACCTCTGCGAGTCCGATTACCCGGTGTTGATCGTTATCAGTGCTCGTTGCGAAATTATGGCTCTGGCCCGAACCGTCTCCTGGAACAACTATGATGTGATTAATGGAAGGATCACCCGCATCGTAAACGCGCTTCAGGAATATTGTATAGCGCTGCGCTCCCACACTAGTCGCCAAAACGGCACCGTTTACTGCGCCGCCGCCATCAGCCCCGTTGTTGCCGGTAATCTCGAAATAATCAATTGAAATATCTTTGGCTACCATGGTGAAAATCCCGTCATATTTTGCAGTAAAATATTCACTCCCGGCACCGAAAGCGGAAGCGGAAGCTCCAGCGGTTGTGATATTATTCGTGTAGGAAATGTCCGTGGCGAGATTTGTGTTCAGGCGATTGCCGCCATCGTACATGTCGCTTCCACCGTCATTTATGGTAGTGCCAATGAATCCATCGGAAAAATCATAGCGTGAAGGGATCAACGAATTGATCAGGGAGTGGTTAATTTCCAGATTGTTTAATGCTGATCCAATTGGTATTGAAGCATCAACAGAAGAATCCGAATCCACAGCCCCGTTAAAAATTACATCATTCCCGGTGATAGTGGTATCCGCGCTCAGAACTACAGCACCGTTATACTCCTGATCGGATTCCGTGGTCGAAACCGAACCGCCATCGAGATTGATGGTTTCCCCGGTGACGATAAGATCGGCAGCCATGGAAAATGCATTGGGGAAATTGATCACATCGGTTCCTGTTCCGGCGTCGATAGTCAGCGAGCCGGCGGGTTCGGCAAAGGTCAGGCTTTCGCCAGCGGTTGAATCGACCGTGATGGTTGCTCCGTTGTCAGTGACATCGATCGTCTCGTCTCCGCCGTTAAAAGTCAGAGTCACGTTTTCAGCCGCGCTCGTGGAAGTGATCGGTTCCAGACCGGTGTAGTTTACCAGCAGACCGTCGAGGTTTATGTTACCATCGTTGGCGTTGTCGAAATTGAATGTCGCATCGGTGAAGGTACCGCCGGTGAGAACCAACTGATCGCCGGGGTTGGAACTGTTCTGCCCCTCGCCGTTGATCGTAATCGCCCGGTTTCCGAAATCAGAGCCATTGGTGAAATCGATTTCAAAGGTGTCATCTCCCCCTGCTCCGTTAAAGATGATTCCGCCTGAAAACTTCGATAGAGCAATTTCAACCTGAGCGGTTCCATTACCCGAGCCTTCCAGGTCGCCGATATCAATCGTGCCCCCCTGATTATCCTTTATCGTGAGAAACGCTCCATCAGAAGAGAGAGTGAGATTGTCAGCGGTGCCGTCATTATCGGTGATTACGAGGTTGCCTTCGCCGTCGATCGTGAGT
This sequence comes from Verrucomicrobiales bacterium, assembly GCA_029213025.1. GTDB lineage: Bacteria > Verrucomicrobiota > Verrucomicrobiia > Verrucomicrobiales > DEV007 > Arctic95D-9. The sequence goes on along the minus strand of JARGOZ010000014.1, from coordinate 39,654 downwards.
CCGGTACCCGACGACAATTCATGACTGTGCGCCGGCATTTGCGCCACGGATAGTTGTGCTGACTCCCTACCACCAATTTGACCGAGGGAATAGGGGCTCAGCTCAGGTCCGGTACCGGCACCCACCACGGCCCGGCCGCGGAAATCCGGCAGCCCGAAAGTCGATAGACCGTCACCTCCGTACATTGTGCCTAACAGGGAAAACAACGCAACGTTGCTTGAAATGGGTAGGAGTTGGCCGCTGGTTTCGGCGAACCCCCGGGAGGCGAAGTTTCCGGCAAACATCCCGATCTGCGCTATGAATGGCTCGCCCCCGATCAGGTCCGGCGAATCGGTCTCTTCTTCATGTTCTGTAAAAGACAGATCCGTTGCCTCAGGGTTGAACCGTCCGCCGATCGAAAGCACTCCGCTCATTACACTACCCCTCTGGCCGGGATGGGACAGGCCGAGGATGTGCCCCTGTTCATGCATGATTGTGGTCAGCAAATCATAGTAGCGGGCGGCTTCTCCATCATTGGTGTAGAGTTCGCCGGTTAGTGGATCGGTCAAATCAAAGGCATCGTCGGTGCCGGATAGATCGACGAACCACCCCCGCCCTGCGGCGTTTATATCTATCGTCACCGAGTCGGGCCCGGTGACTGATGCGAGAACGCCTCGATCGAGATCTTCGATTGTGAAGTTGATCGATTGCAGTTGGCTGATTTGGCCGGCGTCGATTCCGGCTTCGGCCCAACGCTGGATACCTTCTTCGGCGAGACTCTGGATCAACTGACCGGCGGTATCGATATCAATGAAATCTTTTCCGGATCGGAAACCGGTATCTTCCGTTTCGACCGGAGTTTCATCCGCATCGATACTGCTGGAGGGGTAAAGGCCTGATAGAGCAATTTCATAAGTCAAAGCGAGGTAAGGACTGCGCAAGTCGATTGGGTGCCCACTACCTGTATCTTCGGTTGGCAAATCGACCGTGTTTTGATCGCCGTCATCTATGGTATGCGAGTGCGGCGGCAGATTTACTTCCTCAAGAGTCACCGTTTCGCTTCCGCCCTGCTCTCCCCACGTGACATCGGACAACCCAGGTCCTGAGCCACTGTGGATCGGCGTGCGACCTTGCAAATCAGGCAGCCTGAAAGTGGTCTGGCCATCACCTCCGTAAGTCGTCCCAAGCAGAGAAAACAACGCCGGGTTTTGAGACATAGACAGTAGAGAACCGTCGGCGATGTGATATCCTGCGGGATCAAAATTGCCGGCAAACCAGTATACTGAGCCGAGGCCGGCTTCGGCGTTTCTGGAAGGATAAGTGCCACTTACGGCAATCAGCGGTCTTAGTCCAAGTCCAGGCATCCGGTTATCGAAGCTTTGCCCTAGCCCGGTATCGTCTGTGGAACCGCTTCCCAGATCGTGATCGTGTCCGGGAAGCTCGCTGGTCGAAAGACTGATTTGCTCGCTGCCGATGGTTTGCCCGAGTGCTACACTGGACAGATCCGGACCGGTTCCGATCCCGACCGGGACACGACCTCGCAAATCGGGCAGCGCAAAGGTGGTTTCGCCATCTCCACCGTAAGTGGTTCCGAGAATAGAAAACAGTGCATAGTGTTGCGAAATCTGAAGGATCTGCCCTTCGGCGAGAGCCCAGCCGCGGGGGGCGAAATTTCCGGCGAATTGCATAATCGAACCAAGAACCGGATCGCCACCCCCGGACAGGTTTTGTGGTGACGGAAAAGTTCCCTGCAGAGCGATGGCGTAGTTGGTGGTAGCGTATGGCTGGCGAGTGTCCAACGGTTGACCCGCACCGGCGATTTCGGTGGTTGCGAAATGCGGACCTGCCAAACTTAGCGGATCTGCGCCATCAGCTCTCCCCTCAGCAATATCCCTGCGCTCTCCTTCTGCAAAGATGCCATTCATGACGTCCGCTGAAGCCTCCAGATACTGATCCTCCAGACCGAGAACATGCCCCTGCTCGTGCACCAGTACACTAACCAGATCGACACCGGAAAAACCGGTTTCACTTAAATCGAGAGGCGTTTCATCAATGAACCAACCCAGCTGGGCGGCATCGTCATCTATATAGATATGGGAGCCATCTGCATATCCCAAAACGGAACCTTCCAGATCGGCGATGTGATATTCCACACTGTCCAGAGCCTGTATCTGTTCCCCGGTCAGACCGGCCTCGCTCCAGTGCTGTTCCGCCGCCTCAGCCATCCATTCAAGAGTGTCGAGAGTCAACGGCATGTTTTCGATCTCGACCGTTCCGGAAATTGTTGATTCCAGTGCCGATTCATCGAGTCCGGTTTGATCAGAGAAGCTAACACCATCCGCCGGTATGCTGTCCTGCAACATGGCCAGCCCGCACTCGGCGGAGGAAATCAGCACCTGAGAGTCCGGGGAATAGCCGAGCTCCGCGCCACCAATGGAAAGGCCGGTAATTGCCGCAACGCCATCGCCACAATCGGTCCCGGCCGCCTCGACGATAAGTTCATCGAGTTCTTCCGGGTTTAACAGGTAAACCTGGAGATCATCTACCGGCAAAGTCTCCGACGCGGAATTCTTTTCAACCGGGGAGATCGATATCCGTGTCTGATCCATCTCGAAATTATCGATCGAATCAAAACTCTGCCCGGTTTCCGGAGATTCCTGAACCACTTCCGTTTGTTCAATCCCTTCTACCGGTGCCGGGGCGGCTGAATAAAGAATCCGCGCCTCAAGAGCCTCCGCAATAAATTCCCTTTTCCCGGCCGGGTCGATTTCCGATTCTGACTTCCGATTTCCTTTTCTCCTCCAGAACTTCATTGCGCGTTGTGTTTACAATTTCCCTGTTTGACTGAAAAACTCCCATTCCAGCACAAACGAAAAATAACCAGCTCCTCGTCAGACCGTTAGGAGACAGGGGGCGCATTTTATCACCCATGAGGCGCAAACAGCTGTTAATTCGTAAAACGCTCACAGCCCTCCCGGTTTATCGGTATCGAAATTCAAGATGCTGCTCAACAGCGATTTACAGTGAAACGGAGATGCGACATGAAACTGATCGAAATTTTCAGAGAGCAATTCCCGGGTAAACCCTTCTCAGAATTTTTTTGTTGCCACTACAAGGCAATGATTTCCAGCGCCTGTAAGCCAAATGGATCTACTGGTACCGGAGCAGGAAAACAGGACTGTTGATCTTTTACTCCACGCCTGACGAATCTGTGATACAACCCATTTGCTTCGCGACATCCAAATCAAGGAATAATTGGGATTTGTATCCAAAACCGAGGGAATCTCCATTCACCTGCACAACCGAATGCGTTTCCGCCATCACGGGAGTAAGGCTTTTCACTTCTTTTATCGACAAAGTATTGATCGTTGTGATTTCCGATTCAGGAGCCACATCGACGGTTCTTTTCGCGATCTGAAGATTGGCAAGACTTTCTAAACGAACCGGTCCGTTTAACTCGGGTAACAGATGGCAAATCAAATCAAACCCTATCCGGTCCGGTGAAGCTTCCGGGTGAACGCCCAGTGTTGAGCCCGAAAAGGTACTGCTGTCTGCCAAGGGGGTAATGGATACAAAGTCAGAAAGACTTTCATTTGGCCCCGACTCAACCAGAGATAGGACATCGATCATCGAGATTTCGAGGGCGTCAATGACATCCTTCTGGGCGTCATCGAGGTCCGCCGACTTCCCCCGGTTGATGACATTGCCAGTAAGCTCGGCAATTTCATCCGTGGACAAATTACTCAGGCAACTAAGAAAGACCGGGATCTCCTTTAAAAACGAGCTGGAAGAAACTTCCGATTCATACTCGAATGATTTCGGCATTTCGATGTCAGTCACTACATCATCGAGCAGCCATTCCGGTTCGAGGAAATCCTGAATACCCGAATCGACCGGGGAACCTGAGTAAAGAACACGGGATTCCAAAGCTTCTGCCAGGTAATCACACTGCCCTGAACTGTCACCGAAATCGGCGTTCTTTGAGATTCGCTCATATATGGCATTCCATTCTTCCATATCACACTTCGATCTACATTTTAGATCCGCACCATGCCTACCATGAGGTAATTAGCCAGCCACTTGACAAGATTCCAAACGCATGAATTTCGTCAAATAAAATAACATGGACCCACGGGGAGAATATTGTGACACACGGGGCACCTCTGTACAAAAAGACGGCTGAAGTATCAAGACCGAAGCGGTACACGCCCGACTATTCCGAAGCGTATTTTGCCAGAAATTCGCTGGGAGTTTTTCGGAAATACGCTTTGAAGCACCTCGAAAAATAACTAACGTCCGAGAACCCGGTTTGAAATGCGACTTCAGAAACAGTAAGAACTCCTTTTTTAAGAAGATGCGCGGCCCGGCAAATCCGTATATTTCTGATGTAAATCTGAGGGGTGATTCCGGAGTCTCTTTTAATCCTCGTGTACAACGTCTTCCTGTCCATATGCAGACGGGCCGCTAAATCCTCAACATGAAAGGTGGAATATTCGATATTCTCAAACAGCACCTCGTCGACCCTCTCCAAAAACCGGGGTCTCCGATAGCTTTTTCCGAGCCTGTTAATCAGCAAGTCGATTCGAAGAGTGAAAAGCTCTTCGCTGGCTGAACGTAGAATCACTTCGTGAAACCCCGAATGAAGAGCATCTATCTCCACCTGTTCGGACAATTCATTTACCACATAAATCATAGGAATATGTGAACACGAAGAAATAGAAGCAACCTGCCGCGATACTCGACGCACCAAATGCGGATCCATTTCTGCGGAAATTAACACGGCGCATGGGTAGGGTTCTTTAAAATGGCTCAATAGGACGTTATCACAATTCGTAGTGACTATGTGATACATCGCTGACATCTTCTCAGTCATCTCCCTACCGGTATCCAAGACCAACAGGTACGGTTCTTCATTCCTTAGAATATCGAATCTGCTTTGACCGTTATACATCATGTCCGACAAAAAACATACATAACCATCTATAATTCATTAGTAACGATGGGGAGTAAATTTGTACATACGGGGCACAGCTCCCCTGAAAAAGAATGGCGGTTCTAACTTGCGCGGTGACTTTTTGAAGGCAGCTCCCCAAATTCATCAGTAAAGCTTCTTGAGAAAAAACTAACATCGGAGAATCCGCACAGATCTGAGATTTCAGAAATCGTGTAATCCTCTCCCTGTTCAATCAGTCGCGCAGCAAAGTTGAGGCGGAACTTCTTTACGTAGGATTGCGCGTTCATGTTCGCCTCCTTCATCAGGTTTCGGTAAAGAGTTTTGCGGTCGATTTTGAGGCACTCGGCCAGATCCTTAACATGGAAACCGGGATCCGAAATATTCTTCAGAATGCATTTATCGACCTTTTCCAAAAACTCCGAATGGTTGGCCTTCCGGTTTCCCGTCAGCAGAACCCGGTCTATTTTCAACTTCAGCAACTCTTCAGACGCCGCACAGTGGATCACGTCGTCCGCGCCAATCCGGAGTCCTTCAATTTGCAGGGACTCGGAAGGTCCCGGGGTAACAAGGATAACCGGAATATCGCTGCAGCCGGCTTTCACTTGATGACAAATTGCAAACCCTGTATCCTCCCTTTCCTCCACCTCTATGAGAACCACATCCGGATCGATTTTTTTCAGATTCTCTTTTTTCGCCCCGTCCGGCCCTGATGAGGACACTTCATAGGAACCCTCCAACCGACTGGAAATTTCCCCGCCCCTTTCGATCACAAGAACCCCCGGAGTATCAGAATCGTTATATTTCACCATCATTCAGCAACTCGTGTTGATATCGATCAGAGCCCATAGAAAAACGCACTAACATTTTTACCAATGCGCCACCTGCGCGGCTTCCAGAGCGGTTCTTCAAAAGACTCATATCGTATTGGCTGTAAGCTACCTGGATAAAACGCCAACTCAACCCCCCAAATGAGGGGGTAACTTGAAATTCTGTCCATCCACGAACGTGGTTGCCTTCATCGCGCCACGACCCGGTCGCCACCATCCCCTTCAATAAAGCGACAGATCAACTCGGATTGCGAATGAACACCCAGGGCCTGATAAATATGTTTTATGTAGCCATGAACCGTATGTAACGAGAGACTTAATTCCCTGGCGATTGTTTTTCGCGAAGCACCCTGAATCATTAGACAGAGCACTGTCCGCAGACGCGGCGACAACCTGGAAATTTCCTCCCTCGGATGGTTTGGCCAACTGTTTTCGTGCATCCACTGCACCTCACTTAAAATGATATGGATGATCCTCGCATCCCGGCTCGAAAAGAGCGGCCGATCAACAGTCCGAAAAAAACTGATCACACTGACCTGACCATTGCGGGTTGATCTCCCGAACAAAGCAATGGGCCCAAGATTCGCCTGAACCAGGTGAGGATAGATGTCAGCCCCGGCAAGTTGCTCTTCCGTCACAAGTTGCTGTCCGAGCCGGGTCACATTTTTTTCAGTCTCCTGAAGCTCGGTAAAAAACTTTTCCGTCATCCATTTGAGATCGCTATGCTCCTGGATCTCCAGATATTTCGTCAACTCCCCCTCGGCGAATCCGCCGTGAAGAAACAAAGTGTGAGGGACTTTCGTATTTTCCGAGACATACCCCATCAAAGTCCAGACCCAGCGGTCCGCATCAATAAGCGAACGCAAGCCTTCGAGCAACATGGCCCTCTTCGCTTCGATCTGATTTTCGGTTCCGGCAACGTCCCCCAAAAGGCGAATCATCGAGCGAACATCATCATCACGTAAAGAGTTTTCAATCACAGTGTTAGTCGGGTTAGACTTACACGCCACAACCGGGCGATCAGGCAACCTGACACGAAAACCGGAATGCGCAAACGCAAACCGCTAACCCGCTACGGGTTACAACTCAAATCGAGAAAGTTTACCGATCAAACGTCGATCCGGAGTACAGGAACTCATTGGCGACTTCCACAAAACCGTTAATCACGCCGGTCGATGGTGTCGCGCCCGTTACCGGGAATGCGGTGGGAGTTTTCCATTTCTCAGCCAAGCGGGTAAGCCTGGCAATCTCAGAAGAAGAGAGATTCTTATTACTCGTCAAAATAACCGGCGTTTGCTTTTCCACTTCGCCCGTTTTTCGTGCTTCGTCCCCGACCGTACTTTCATCCGTCGCCATCGAGTATTCACTGGCGGCGGCGGGAGTGAGGTCAGGGGGAAATTGCTCTGCTGCAGGAAGTGGTGAGTCCGAATAGAGAATTCTACTTTTCGGTGATTCGGCAACAAATACAGAATGATGGAGCTTTTTCATAGGTGAAAGAGTTTAGTTTTTCTTTTATCTATTAGTTTAAGCAACTCGAGGCACTTACATTTCTCTTAGGCAAAGAAGCTGTGTTACCCACAAACAGTGGGATTGAAGCGATCATTTTGCCTTCATCCCTCAATACCGTGTGATAGACGCCCGGTAGTTTCATCTTCACATTCCGGTTTTTAATCACAAAATTGGTGACAGGTCCCGTGACTTTCAACGCAACTGGTGGACACACCAGATTACCATTCGGATCTATAGTAACCATCTGCATGTCTGCCAGCGGGCGTTGTGCCGGCAGTCGAATCCGCAATGCCGTGTAAAAAACCGGCACAGCCTCCGGATCAAGTCTATCAAAAGCACCCTGAATCGAAAGGGATCCGCCCCTCTGACTCGCGAACTCACAAAAGCTAAATATTTCCGCTGTCATTTCACTTCCTCCCTTTTCATATTACTTCCTCCCATTTCATTTTTATGTTTTTTTGACGGCGATTTTGTCACCACCGGTCGAAGCAAAAATCAGCAGTTCCCATGCCACAGTAAAATTTGTATACGGTTTTCCGGAAAAAACTCGCAGCGATGCACAATCGTGATTGCTTTTCCCGGGGAAACGGCGATAGATAGGTTGATTTATTAGAAAAATCACAAATCCGGGTTCCACACAGTGATCTTGAATCCGGTCAAGAAATCCCAATTCAGGGAATTTCCTTATCATGGAAGAAAAAATCCTTAAATTACTGGGGCGGAAATCGTATCTGCCCTCAAACGTTCCTGAACTTCTCAAAGGACTGAAACTGCCCCCCGGCGAACAACAAACGTTACAAAAATCGCTTCAGGAGTTGGAGAGGGCCGGACGAGTCGCCAGAATCAAAGGCAATCGATACATCCTGCCGAAGGAAGCCGACCTGATCCCCGGTCGGATCCAAATCACCCGGCAGGGCCGCGGTTTCCTCCTGCCCGACGAAGCCGGTCTGCAGGAAATTTCAATTCCGGCACGGGGAACCGGCACAGCGATGCACGACGACCGCGTTCTCGTTCGGCTCGACGTCCGCCCGAAAGGAAAGCGAACAAAAACCGATAAACCCGCAACCGGATCTGTAGTCCGGGTCCTCGAGCGGAGGAGAAATCAAATTGTCGGAACTTTGAAGCGCGGCCGGGAGTTTCTTTATGTCATTCCCGATGATCCGAGAATTCAACAGGACATCACTGTTCCCCCGGCCAAAGATGTCGGTCGCCCGGCAAGGGAGGGAGACAAAGTGGTGGTCGAGATGAAGTTGTGGGAATCCCGCCATAACAATCCCGAAGGGATCATAACCGAAGTGCTCGGCCCCCCGACTGCAGAGGGCGTTGATATGCTGGCTGTTCTCCGCCAGTATGAACTGCCTCTAAAATTCCCTCCCGCCGTTCTGAAAGAGGTGGAAAAATTCGGGCCCTTTGTGTCCGCTCAGGAGCGCGCCGACCGGAAAGACTGCAGAAGCCACGATGTTATCACGATCGATCCGGCCGACGCGAAAGATTTTGATGATGCGTTCTATCTCGAAGCTCATACCAGGAAACGCTGGAAACTGTGGGTTCACATTGCTGATGTATCCCACTATGTAAAACCTGAATCCGCTCTCGATAAAGAAGCCCGGAAACGGGGCAACTCCACCTATCTGGTAGACCGTGTTATCCCGATGTTACCGGAAGCGTTATCCAACGAACTTTGTTCGCTAAAACCCAACGTCGACCGCCTGTCAAAATGTGTAGAGTTTTTAATCTCTGAAGAAGGCAAAGTATTACAAGCCCGGTTTTATTCCGCCGTCATTCACTCCAAACGTCGCTACAGCTATGAGGAAGCTCATGAAGTGATCAAAGCAAAGCTTCCCGGAGATGAAACCGAGCGCATGCTGCAGCAGGCCTGCCGCCTGGCTATGAAAATCCGCCAGCGCCGTTTCGACAACGGTTCGCTTGATCTTGAATTCCCGGAAACAAAGATTCGTCTGGATGACAAAGGCAAAGTATCGCGCATTGAAAAAGTGGACTACGACGAGTCTCACCAATTGATCGAGGAGTTTATGCTTCTCGCGAACGAAGCGGTGGCCGCCCGCCTGATCAGTCTGCGCCGCCCGACGATCCACCGGGTTCATGAAAAACCGGATCCGAAGCGTCTCTATGACTACCGGGAGGAAGTTCTGAGTCATAATCTGCCTTGCGGAAATCTCGAAAAGACGGAGGAGGTGCAGAAGTTGCTCAAGCGGCTCAGCAAGCTGGCCATCGGTGCGGCTCTAAAAATCGGCTTTTTAAAATCGCTTATGCGGGCGAGGTATGCCGTCGAACCGCTGGGACACTACGGGCTGGCTAAAGATAAGTATACTCACTTCACTTCGCCGATCCGGCGATATGCAGATTTGATTGTTCATCGCAGTTTGTTTGAGAAAAAGAAATTGGCCGTTCCTTTCCTGTCGCGGGTTGCCGAGCATATCTCGACTACAGAAAGAAACTCAAGTGATGCGGAAAGAGACAGCAAAGATGTGAAGATGTACGCCTACCTTCTCGATCAGCTGGATTCTGAGAAACCGCAGAAGTATAAGGCGCTGGTAACGGACATCAGGAACTTTGGTTTATTCGTTGATGTAGTCGATTTGGGTATGAGAGGAATGGTCCCCCTGTCCAGTATCCAGAATGACTTTTTCGAGTTTGATTCCACCCGGGTGCAGGTAATTGGGAGGAAAAGCAAAAGGGTGATCAAACTGGGCGACTCCCTGGAGGTGGAAGTCGACAAAGTCGATACATTCAAGAAGGAAGTCGACTTCCGGTTGGCGTCGTCGCCACGGTCCACCAAAAAGTCTACCACTCCACGCAAAAAATCTTCCCGGAAAAGAACTTCCCAACCTGGAAACAGGAAAAAGCCGTCTGGTCCACGGAGACAAAGCAGCTCACGGAAGAAACCTGGAAGGCGGAAATAGAGGGTGTAGCGAAGGAGAGAGGTATTTAAGCTTCACATACAGGTAGCTGCGAGGCTGTGCCGAGTAGATGATCGAGCCCGAGACAGTGGTTTCGGGGTTGGGCTCACAATCGATGGAACGATACTCCCTCACGTTCGCATCTACATTTTCGCGGGCTGACCTACCCCGGCACATTTGTTTCGGGCCTGTGCTCAAAAACGATGAAACTCTACTTCCTCACGAGTCTGTATGATAAATCAATGCATCCATGTAAATCCTGTGAAATCCATGTTCCATCCATGCTAGATTCCACAGTCACTGAAACATTGAGCATGGATGAAACACGGATCGAACATGGATTTGCCGGATCTGACAGGCTTCGCTGATTTGTCACGCAGGGCCTCACGGTCGCAGCTGCATTCCGCGGGGACGAAAAAAGGGCACTCTTTCGAGCGCCCTTTCCGAAACAACTGAATAGATAAAAAACGTAGTTTACGCTTTCTTTTTCTTCTTAGCCGGAGTGTCTTCTCTCCATGGCAATTTATACTCACCGGGGATCGCCACGTAGTACTCGCCGTTTTCATCAGGCTTAACCGGCGCTTCCGCATTGAAGTCGAACTCCTTCGGCATAATGGAAAAGTTGGAATCAACCGCTTCCTGCCAAGTGATGTTCTGACCACTGTATGTAGCCATCCGACCGAGGACGGAAGTGAAAGAACTCTTCGCTCCGTAGTGGGCATTGTTGAGAGGAGTGTCCTCGGCAATTGCCTTGTGGAGACGATCGTGCTCGACCTGGTAGGGAGTGGGGTCACCGTTACGGGGAGCACGATACTGCCACTTGGTTTCACCCTTGAGATCGGTAATCTTGCCGGCACCCATATAAAGAATACCTTCCGTTCCGTGAATTTCCTCGGCGACCTGTCTCCAGGTATTCCGGATGTGGCGACACTGACTGTTCAACACGGTATTATTGTGCTCAGGACCGTAACGGAATTCCACGTAGTGATGATCAAAAATCTCACCTACTGTTTTCGGCTCAGTTCCGGCGCGACCACCCATTCCCTGCGCGACAACGGGATGCCCACCTTTTTCGGAATCACCACTCACGAACCAGTTGATAATATCCAGGTTGTGAACGTGCTGCTCGGCGATGTGGTCACCACAGAGCCAGTTGAAGTGATACCAGTTCCGCATTTGGTATTCCATTTCCGTCCAACCCGGCTCACGGGCAACGATCCAGGGGCGGTTGCCGTTCCACCAGCACTGGGCGCTGACGATTTCACCGATCATCCCCTCTTCGTGCACTTTTTTGAATGCCTCGAGGTAGCGGTTTTCGTAGTGACGCTGGAGACCAACCACCACTTTCAGGTTTTTCTCATCAGCGAGTTTCGCTGCGTTGATCACTTTGTTATATCCGGCGGCATCTACACAAACCGGCTTTTCCATAAATACATTTTTGCCCTGCTGAACGGCATACTCGAAATGATAGGGGCGAAAGCCCGGAGGCGTCGCGATACATACGAGGTCCACTTCATCGATCACTGCCTTATAGGCATCGAATCCGGCAAACTGACGGCTTTCCGGAAGGTCGATCTGGCCACTTTTGCCGAGCTTTTCGAGCTGCTTAGTGATCATCGGCAGACCTTTGGCGCGCGGCCCGGTTCCGTCGATCTTGTCCTGGAAGGCATCAGCCACGGCGACAAACTGGGCGCGGTCATTCGCGCTGAGATCCTGGACGATCGCACCGGATCCCCGACCACCCACACCGATGAGGCCTACTTTGATTTTGTCACTCCCTGCCACCTGGGCGTAGCTTTGAATGGGCAATGCGGAAGCTGCCGCAGTGGTAGCAGCTGCTCCGGCGACAAACTTGCGGCGCGATGTGCCGGAAGTTTCCGTCTTCTTGTCTTTGTTATTTTCGCTCATGATATATATAAAATTCTTGATTCAACAGGGTACAGTGCCGGACTTAACAGGGTACAGTTTCCCATTCAACAGGGTACAGTCAGTGCTGGCAGATCTTTTTTTATGGGTTCAGGGTGAACAGGACAATCATTTACGCCGCCTTTTTGGCAGCCGACTTGTTTGCTTTCGGTTTACGGGGCTTTTTGGGATCCAGATTCATGTCCAAAAGCGGTTTGTCCGGAGTTGGCGTCACGATTCCCTGCGCCGGGATTTCCACTCCGGCGATCCAGGCAATCGCGTTGTAAACGGCCGTTCGGAAACTGTCATTGGCCCAGTTGTCATGATAATGAGTTCCGGTAAACCCGAAGCCTCGTCCGCCATCCGGCCTTTCGTAGAGCCAGAGGAGATGCTGGGGTTGCTTTTCGGCGACCATTTTCCGAACGTCCGGATTCCCCGAATGAGCGCCATCTTTCCGGGCCATGGTTTCTTCGGGCGGAATCGCTGAGAGGATCGGGATGACACCCTTCATGCCCTCGGCGAAACGCATGTTGAAATACCATTCATCGTTGATTTCAAACGGCTCAACTCCGGCTGCCACGGGATGATCAGGAAATGTGGTAAACTGTGCTACCCAGTGGGGGTTTACGGAATAGTTGGTCTCAAAAGCACCGCCAATACAGCGGGTCAGCTCATCATTGGTTTCACCGGGCAGCATTTCAACCGCGTAGTGAATCGCTCCTACGCCGATTTTTTTCTTCCGCAAATCAGCGAGGACATCGAGATATTTCGCTGCAGGATGGCGAATTCCTCCATCGGCGTGCATCACCACAGCGTGACAATTATCAAAGGCAGTCGAATCTTCCGGCCATCCGTTGGTGTAAACCGTTGCCACGAGCTTGTCGCTGTGATGTTTGTTCAGGATATGAGCCGCGAGTTTGCACCCCGCATTGTGTTCGTGAGTGCGCGGCGGGTGACTCGGTTTTCCGGCGACAAAAACCACTTTCTTCACATCGGTGATCGGCAGGCGCTTGAGCATGATGTCTTTGAAATGGACTTTCATCGCGGGGCCTTTGTGAAGCTGAAAGCCAAGCAAACCAACCCGGCGACGGGTATCGGTATCGTTATCGGTCAGCTCCGTCATCGTTTCGCCGTTGATTTTGATTGTGATCTTGTGGCCTTTGGCGATGATGTGATAATCGTTCCACTCGCCGGCTTTTACCTTCGCGCCAAGCTCCGCAGGGTCACCGAGGTCGCCGGTTTTCTGCGATTTACCCTCCTCATTCATCTCGGCTGTCTCGCCTCTTTTGGAGAGAATTCCGCGGAAGCCTTCGCCGTAGCAAATCCCGGTAAATTTCCCGGTCGAATCGATATCAGCCTGATAACCTGCAAGCTGGTGAGGATTGCCCCTCATAAAACTGCGCACCTGAATCCCGGAATTACCGGAATCGATCTTATATTTTGCCTTTAATTCGAAATCATCGACTTCCCCGTTTTTCCAGATAAGGAACTGGTTGTATTCGATAGGCTTTTCGTCCGAAGTCTCTCCGACAATCGCTCCATCCTCCACTCGCCACAGGGAGGGTTCCCCTTCCCATCCATCGAGATTCTCCCCGTTGAAAAGAGGCGTAAAATCCTCTGAAAAAGCTGGGTTACAAAGAACCCCCAGGGCGAAAACAGCGATGAAAAGTGGTTGAAATTTCATGGAGTAAAACTCCAACCTAGCGGGGTCTGAAATTCTTAGCAACGCGATTTCTAAGCGTAAAAGCGGAGAAAAATTGGCCTAATCAGAGGCCAAAGCCGTCGCCGCCGTGTTCCACGCCAGAGAAGCACAACGAACCCGGTGGGGAAAGTTTCTGATTTCGAGGAGGACAGTGTATTCACTCTCAGGCAGCTCTTCCGGCACCGGTTGTTCCCCGGATATCCGTTTGAGAGTCTCCACGATGAGTTTCTGCGCCTCCTGCCGGGCAAGCCCGATGAGTTGAGGAATCATCACCGAAGCGGAAGTGGCGGCCAGCGAAGACAATTTTCCCGAAAAACGGGCGGCATTGATGACGTCGGCTTCACTGACCTGAAAATAGACTTCGATTCTGTCTCCTGTGAGTGGGTTCACGCCCTCCGCGTGATGGGTAAAAGCCTCAAGCCTCCCGAAATTTCGAGGTCGCTGACCGTGGTCCTGAACCATTGCCTGAAAAATTTCGCTGAAGCTCTCCATTCGTGACAACCTTCGATTGGTGCGAAACGCATCGCAACCCCGCAAATGATGGATCACCTTCGTTTCGCCTCATATTTGCCCTCGATATGAAGCGTGTCTCCTTTTAAGACGTGCCCAAATTTGCCGCCGACCATAATAGAATCGGCAGTCACCTCAGTGATGTTTTTCGTCCAAATTTCCTCGTCACCCTTCCGCAGGATGCAACGCCCGTCAGCAAGGAACTCGCGAGTGTAGTTGTTTTGATAGGCCCAGGTTCCGAGTATGGGGTGATCTTTGAGAACAGCAGGTTTCGATTTCGGGGTGGCAGGTTTCGGAGCCAGGCTGTCGAGGCTTACATCCATTTTGGTTTCGTACGGAGGCAGGACTCGCAGACGCAGGTTTTTAAACTCGACCGGGGCTCCCTCGGACTCGAGACAAAGATAACCGGACGCCGGACTGATGTCTTCGCCACCCGAAACCTCTTCGCCGTTGACCCAAAGACGTACCACTCCATCGATGGCGCGGATGTAGTAGTGATTCCACTGATTAATTCCCTTCGTGGTTTCTTTTGAAGGAAAGCTCCTCCTCCCCCGCGGGCCAGCCGGTGGGAAAGGTTTCATTTGCACCGGCCCAACCGCAAAGACATCTCCATGACTGGTAAACCAGTCGCCTTTCTTTTTGAACTGCGCTTCATATACCTCGCGGTAGCCAAGGTCCAGAACCTGCACCTCGATCCCTTTCGGTAGTCCCCGTCCGCGTTTCATGACCTCGTTCAGCGACTGTGGTGAGGCCCACACAAACACGCCTGAATTACCGCCCTTTTTCTTGTGCATCCATTCGCAGGAAAATTCAAAATTGGTGAGTGGTTCTCTATATCGGATCACGCCGGTGGGTTTTCCGGTGCACCAGGCATGATTACCTTTCCACCGCCAGGTATCGGGAAAGCAACTGACATTGAAAAAATCCTCACCGGTGAGTTCGACCCAACCCGGACCGTCCCCTCGACTGAATTCCGGTTTGAACTCGGCAGTTAATCCGCTGTCGATTTCCCCGGCAATATCGGTCTGCAAGTAGGCGGCGATATCCCGGACATCCTGATTGCTCAGACCCATCGCCGAGGCAGACGGCATCCACGAATGGTTTTTCGGGTATTCGATCTTGGCCTTCGGACGGCGGAACGCCACTTTGATCGTTGCGCCTCCCATCGTCTTGACCCGTATCGCACCGGAATGCCAACTAAGTCCCCGGGAAACGCCTTCGAGGCGGTGGCCTTTCTGGGTGATCACCACCGGTTTGTCGAACCCGTGAGCCAGCTCAGCCGACGGATCGATCAAGGCCCGAACGATGGATGGTGTATCTCTGACTTGCCCCCAGTTGGTCAGATTCGGACCGAAATCAACGCCATTGCTTCCCAGTTTGTGACACATCATACACAGAGCCGCTTTACTGCGCCCACTGTCGAGATCGGGTTTCAGAGCGGAGATTTCCTCAATCGTTCCGAGTTCAGTCGGAATACCCATTACTTTGGGAAAAATATAACTTTGCGACAGAGATACAGGTTCCGGATCATCTATATCTTTCTCGATGAATTCGGCAATGGTTTGCTGGTAGTCTTCGCCCGCAAAAGCTTCGTGTTTGCGGAACCGCTTCATGTAGTCGAGATTCCGCTTTCGTTCTTCCTCCGAGTAACACAGCCCGTAGGTATAGGCGAGACGGCGGAAGGACGCGGAATCGACATTCCGGGAAGTCATGCAGCCGGCCAAATCGGCGAGTGCACCCTGTGATCTCACGCGCCAGGCGAGGTTTTTCTCGCGCTCATTCCAGGCGGCGGGATCCGGTTGTTCGGGCTTGATGAACTGTTGATACACTTCCGCGCTGCGGTCATCTGATACGGTTCCGAGCGCTTCCAGGTACCAGCGGTTTTTCCCGTCGTAGCCTGCAATCAGTTCTTTAAGTGGCACTTTGATTTGCTCCAGTTTCATGTCTCTCATCACAGCCATGATTTCGCGACGAACAGCCGGAGAAGGGTCTGTGGAAAGCTCGGTAACCAAAGGTAAAAGAGGCTCGCGCCCGCCTAATCTCAAGGCGCGGAAAGCTACAATTCTCCATTGCGGGTCATCGAAGTTGAGAAGTTCTTTGACCTTACCAGGGCCCCGGGCATCATCCATCTGTGCCATGATGAAAACAGCCCGCGCTTGGTAGTATGGATTTGCGGCATTAGCATCGAAAAACCCCAATAGAGAATCATAAACATCAGCCTGTTTCTTTAGTTTATCCTGAGATACCCAACGCACCCCGGGCGCAGGGCTTTTCAGTGCTTCCAGTAGTCCTTTCGTCGTGGAAAAGTCTATTTCCGGAGCACTCATGGGGGTGTCCTTCCGGGTGATGCGAAATATAGATCCCTCACCGTTGCCGGAATTCCTGGCATTCACGTGGGAATTCCAGTCACTGACGAAAAGAGAGCCATCGGTACCGGCAACGATATCAGTAGGCAGAAAGCCGGAGGCTTTTTTGTTTTCGGAATCCCTATCTGTGGCGAAGAATTTTTTGTCAAGACCGGTCATCTCAATCTGAGCATCGCGCAGTTCGGGACGGAAGCTGAAAACCGCGCGGTGAACGGTTTCACAGACGAGATATCGCCCGCGGAATTCTTTCCCCAGCTCATCGCCCTCGATCATATAGTCGCCGGTGGGTGCGCCTGGTCCCCATACATTTCCCGGTGGCGTCACACCCGGGAAATGTTCGCGCCAGTGGCCTTCATCGAGCCGGAGCACAGACTTCGAGTGCCGCTCATAGGCATCGTCCATAATCTCCTGTGTCACTGTTTTTTTCTCCCAGCTTTTCGCCGAATCCTCCCACGAACGACTGCCGTCCTCCAGCGAGGCATATCCAAAGTTGGCATGCTCCATCACCCAGGCGGCGCGGGAATGGGCCGGATCATCATTATCCGCCTGGAGAACATCCCCGAATGAAGTGACCAGCATCGCATGGGCGTTGCGGGTGTTCTGGAAGATGACTTCCGCCCCGCTGCCATCGGGATTCATTCGCAACCCGAAACCACCGACATAGAGGCGGCCATCGAAACTTTTCTTTCCGATACTTTCCGGGTTCTGGCTGTAGTAGCAGCTCGAGTGAAACTCCCGCCCGTCGGCCATTGTGATATCGGCACCAATATTGCCGTGATTCACATACCATTTCCCACTCGGCCCGGGAACGACAGCATGCAGAGCGTGGTCATGGGTTTTCCCATGGAATCCTTTGGCGATGATCGTTTCGGTATCCACTTTCGGATCAAACACATCATCGCGATTCACATCGGTAAAGACATAGATATTCGGTGCCATCGAAACGACAATCACATTATCAAAAACGCTGATTCCGAGAGGTTTCGAATCAAAAGTCGGGCCGAAAAGCTTTGCCGAATCAGCTCGACCGTCGTTATCCGTATCAGCGAGAATCTTGATCCGCGAATGAGGCCCCTGCGGTCCGGATCGATCCTGCTGCAGATCCTCCGTCACCCAGAGTCGGCCTTTCGCATCGACATCCATCGCCACCGGGCTGTGGATCAGATCGGTACCAGCCCACAGCGTCGCTTCCAGCCCCGGTGCGACCGTGAAATTCTTCAGCAGAGCCTCGTCATCAGCTCCGGCAGGCCCAGCGAAGAAGTTCGAGAGAAAAAGGGCGAAAAGAAAGGTATTTCGACTCCAGTCACGGCACTGTCGGGAGTCTCCTGAGTTGTGAGGCTTCATAAGCGTAAAGGGTATTGCTAAGTTTCATCCAGCGCGGCTGGTAGTAGTCCCCCATTCTCTCCATCGCAGTAGATCGGTGTAACAATTTTCTGAAAAGAATCGTGGGAGCGGATATCTTTGACGGCGGTATGGTAGAGTCCCGGACAACGTCGCCATGGCCTGGCGAATACAGGGCCAAAACTGTGATGCGGACACTCTCTTGTCCGCATATCCATTTGCACCCGTTCCACTCGCTCAACAAAACGCGGACAGGAGTGCCCGCGACACGACAAAATGAAGCCACTATAGCTTTATCACCCAAACACCTGATCCAGGGCCTGTTCGCGGACCGACTCCAGAGCGGCCCTGCCGACCTTCGCTTTTCCCATGACGCGGAGAGAAAAAACTGTCCCCATCAAAAATACCGCCAACTCTTCAATGGAGCGCTCCGATTTCAACTCTCCCGAATCCGCTGCTTTCTTCAGCATATTTTCGAAAAATTTCTGATTTCTCTTCAGGTATTTGCGAGCCGCCTTCCCGCCGGAATGCTCAAGCGCTGCCAATTCGACCAGGCTATTGATCATTAAACATCCGCGGCACGGTTCATTCGATATCATTTGGCTGATCATGGAATCATAGATTTTGCCAAACGCTTCTCTCTGCGCGGCACTCGACCGGCTGATTTCGTCAAACCTGGCTTTCGCCCTGGCAGAATAATGCTCAAGACAATCCAGAAACAGCTCGTTCTTGCTCCCGAAAGCTCCGTAAATACTTCCGGGTTGCAAACCCATCGCCTTTTTCAAATCACTCATCGAAGTGGCGTGGTATCCCTTTGTCCAGAATACGTCCATCGCCTTCTCGATAACCTGATCCCGATCAAATTCAGCTGCGCGTGCCATACTCAAACCTGCCATATTTGAACGATTATTCAAAAACATTTTGACACCCTGGCCGATTCATCATATTCTTGATCGTTCGTTCAAGAAATAATCAACAGCGGCGTATTCGCGATCAATAAAGAAAATTACCAATCAATTATCATGAAAAAAGCAACACTTGCCTTACTCAATCTGTTTGCCGGACTTATCTTAGTCAGGTTTACCGTGTCAAAATTCGCCGCCTGGCCGATTTCGGTCGCTGCGTTTGAAGACATGGCCAAACCTCTGGGACTGGATCCTACCTTCTTTAGAATATTCACCGGTTTCATTATCGGTTTTGCCGCGATTTCTTTCTTTACTAACGGCCTTATTTTCCTATTCAGCAAGATCGACAGCCGGAAAATTGTCAGGCTGTTCGCCGCTACGAATCTATATGCGATTGGAGCGATGAGCGGAGCGCTTTTATCCGAGTTCTTTTTGCGATCGGAACCCAAGTGGATGCTCGTCTACATCGCAGCGGGTATCCTGTGCGTCACGGCAATTAATTTGTCTCTATACCACAAAAAGATACTGAACACATTTTTCGAAGGTCACCCGGTCGATAGCCTGCAGCCTTCAAAGGGATAAATATATATATCAAGAACCGGTCCGGGAGGCTGGTATCAAACCGTATAGCGGTCAAGGCAGGGAAAGGCTGTCACTGCGGCGAAGAGAACAAGGTGATAAGAGGTCAGTAAAAAATTCCAAATCTTCTATTGTTTGCTGGATATTTCAATATACTTCCGAGTTAGTTGGATGAGACAAAAGCACACGATCTGTTCGAACGGCGGGCAGGTACCGCACCGAGATTGCCCGGAAAATCCACAACGAGCCAAAGTTAGTTCAGGTGCTGAGTCCAACGTCTGGATCGGTCCGTTTAGTCGAGATGCGGTGCCTCAATATATGGCTTCGAAATAATTGTAGCACGGTCATCATCCCCACGTATCGCGCGATTTTGGTCGTCAGAATCTGTTTTGAATTCAAACTCAACTTCAAATTTGAAATAGAGGCAGTCCGGATGTGCAAAACGCACAGGTGAAATCCCCTGTATACCTCCGTCCAACGGAAATATCCGACTGATTTCACTTCGGCTCATGCCTGGCTTTAGACTCTGAAAATCTTTCAGGCATGAAGCGACACGTTTTGAGAAGTCATCCATTATCTTTATGGTGCCCACCGACTCGACCGGTGTAGAGGATTTGACATCATTTTGTTCAGTTACCTTTGGTCTTTCGACTTTCTTTAACCGCTCGACCTCATCATCGTGATGGAACACGATATCGCCCTGCTCAATTACAAAGTGACCGGCGCGGCTCAAACCGGCCTCTCCTCTGTTTCTCGCACCATATCGCAGATAAAATCCGCCATCTCTCGATTCTTCCCAGATTCCATATTCGATTTTCGGCCCGCCATTTGATTCGAACCGCCCATCAGGATGGATCGATAAGGTAGTGCGCTCTGACCTCCAGGTGCCTACGACGTCGGGGTTGGCATTGTTTGGCCGGTTCCCGGAAACATCATCTGCGGATAAGCACAAGGCGACGGATAAAATATGGACAAAGATACTGGATAGGTGGGTCATTTTCATAAGTAAGCCTCTCAAATAACTCATTCCACAACGACGGCACCTATGAGCCTTCCCTTCGGTAGCAGCACAATCTTCGTTTCTTTTGACCGCACGTCGATAACTACAAGCCCGGTGTCGGGCTTCCCGTAGTCGATGCAAGCGATCCATCGGTCCACCAACCGCGGCATATAGGAAGGTCGCACGTGTCTGGGGCGATCCATTGGTGCGAGGGGGTGAATAGGCGTATCATCAAGCTCACCTGAACGCCCGTCCGCTTCGCCTCCTTCAGCTGCCATCCGTGCCAGCACGCCGTTCTGCCAGAATAGAAGATACTTTCCGTCGGCGGTAAATATCGGGTTGGACATTTGCGCACCCACCGGTGCCGTGCGCAGCGTCTTGACGTCTCCGGCGGGCCATTTTTTGGAGACAATAGTCCACTCTGCAGTCTCAGGATTCTCACTGATCGCCACCACACTACTGCCATCCGGCGCGAAGGTCGGCCCATAGTACGAGGCCTTTGGATCCGACATCCACGGTTCAATCTCTCGGCTTTGCAGTTCGCAGCGATCAACTCTCGCTCGCTCGCCGCTCCATGTAGTGAGCAAGACGTGCTGCCCCTTTGGGCCGAAAGCCGTTTCCTGCACCACCTCCGGAAGTTGGATCTCTATCCTCCCGAATGGCGCTCCGGCGACCATTGGCTGAATACGCAAAAAATGCCCGGACTCACTTTCAAATCCATGCGCGGAATACGCCACGCCTTTTCCGTCGGGAGAAATCGCGACAGCTTTAGCGTCTCCCGCATGGAGAGGCCAGATCAGTTCAGAGCGCACACTCATGTGGTACAGTGCCGATGCGCTGGCAACAAACGTCACTTGCCCGCCATCCGCCGACACGGCAGCCAGCCTGCAACTCGGCAGCGAATCATGCGTCAGTCGACGGAGCAATTGGCCATCGAAAGCGTAAGCATACAAATCCGAGCAATATTCGCGATCATGCCATGCCTCGACGATGATACAGGGTCTGGTTACAGCATCATCGAGCTTACGTAACACCTCGATATCCTTGCTCTGTTTTGCATTTTCACCACCCGCCGCCACATAGAATATCTGGACAGAAGGATTGAAAGCCACTTCGAGAACCTCAAGTATCGCCCCGGACTCCGTTAATGAACGATCGGAAGTAACCAAAATATTAACGACTCTCGACAAGACAGGGATTTGAGCCAGCATTTTTTTCACCTGTTCTGTCGTCTGATTTCGGTAGGGCCCCTTGTTTCCATTCAGGTGTTTCACCAGAGGGTGATCGTAAACAGTTATGCTGTCGTCTTCCTCGATATGGATGCCAATATCAAAATTAGATTCGGCCTCGACGTCGAACATCCCGGTCGGTTCATTGTTCAAAATCTCCAGTTTTCTGACTTCGGCCTGTTCGAAGGTAAACGTCCCGGAATTGGGGCGAGGCAACTCGGTAAATCGATGGTTCCCCTTTTCTTCTGCTGACGACTCTGAAGCCAGTGCGAAAAGGTAGCATGCGAAGAGGAGGCGAACGGGCTTCATCTGGCAAAGTCTACATTACTCTCACCGCGAAGTTGTCAGTGAATTGTAAAAATTGAGAAATTGCTTATCAAATCCTTCGGGCATGGACTACAGCTTCTTCGTGGTGCGGGTTTCGAGAAAGGTCGGCTGGTTCGGTTCGGCGCTGACTGTGCCGGAGAGGATCGCAAAAGCCAAAATCGCTGTGAGAAATTGACGTTTTATCATGGGCGGGTGGAATTTCATGGTATTTCACGTGATCTTCTTCTGACAACATATAGTCCTTGTCCTTTCTCTCCGCGGGAGAGTGGAAGTCTAACAGGAATTTGAAAAAGAGCTGAATTTGAACACGAGGCTTCGCTGTCAGTAATCAACCTCAATCCCCTTCACCATACTTAACAGATCTCCTTTCGCTTTGACCACATCAGATCAATTGCCAGCACATCGCCGCTCTGTGTCTTTTTAAATTGGGTATCCTTGCATCGACCAAAACAATCTCTTCCCCTGGATGCATCCACGCTGTCGCCATCAGATTGTGAGGCAGGTCATGAAGATTGGCAGGGATCCTCACCCACCCCAAGTCCTTCAACATCCCGGTCATTTCTTTCCCGGTCGGCTGGCTTCCCTTGACCAATGTTTGCGATGTCACCAGCTTGCCGCTCTTCAAAACCCCTTCGACCCGAAGATCATCACCAAAGAACTCATTTTGTAGATCTAAGCGCTCGAGGTACTCTATCGGGAGGGCTTCGCGAACCGCCACCTTCCCACCCTTCGGTATAGGCACCAGAGCGGGGCCATCCTGATATTTCGAAACGCGGGTTTCCTTCAGGGCAACCAAGTGCTCCTTACCCCTGGTCAGGATTTCATTCTTCGCAGGGCGATCCAAAATCGGCAGCCCGCTTGACTCTACGAGGAACTCTCGTTCTTTTCACGCCCGGGCAGAGGTTGTGCTCTCACTTCCTTCGGCGATTGACGCAAGAATTCCACAGCGGACATCACCTGGGAGGACGCTACCTGCCGTGCGAGCACCATCTTTTGCACCTTCTTGCGCGAGAGGGGAATCGCTTTTTTTCTCTTCGGATCTCATTAACCGGGTTAACCAGTAACACCGAACGCACTCAGTGTCATCTCAAACTTCTTATCCCTTCGGCCAGTTGAATGCGCGGTGAGACGGAAAGGTAAAGGGTGACAGGCTCGTGACAGGCTCCTAAAAAGAGTGATCGGGAAATTTAGTTAGGTTTGATTGGTAGTTGACTAAGCTTTAGTGGATTTTCCCTGCGCAGGGAGTTTGTTTCAGTAGAGAGCAGAAATTACTAGCAGTTTCTGCCCACCTTCCAGGGGGAATTCGTGAAAACTGGACAGAATCAATCCATGCTTAATATAATATAGGTGCCTAAAGCAGGGTGTGAGGCGAAATCTAAGAGATCAGAGATCCGTTCGAGGCGGCTCAAGGATTTCAGGAAGGGTGACCAATTACGATGATCCGGAGATCTCGTAAAGTGGTCAATCCTCCCCAGTTGGCACCACGCATGGTTCGAGCGCCAGTCTTGCGCGTGGAATCAGATGAAACGAGTCGCTTCCGGTGAGTTTGGAAGACTTGTTCAACAAAACCGGCCGAACCGCTGATTATTTTTGATGAGAACCCAAAATGGGTTGAGGATGCCTTGCGATGCCGAAAAGAAAGAAAAGCGAGCCATCAACTTCTCACGACAGCAATTATGATGAGCCCTGGAAAGCTTTTATTGTGAATCATTTCCGTGCGTTTTTGAATGTTTACTTCGCGGGGATGGCCGGAAACGTCGATTGGAATACCGAACCGGTGTTTGACCCCACAGAAGTCAGTCAATTTCTGGGAACAGCGAAGCGGCGCAACAAATTTGTCGATGTAATCGTTCAGGTCACCTTGCTAACGGGAGAACAACAGATCGTGCTGCTGCATTTTGAAGTTCAGACCAACTATTCATCTGATCTCGGCAAGCGCCTCTACCTTTTGAACTGCGGTTTGCAGTGGCAGTTTCCGGAATACGACGTGGTTTCTCTGGTGATCCGAACCGATCTTGCCCGCAAGTGGGAACAGCTGACTTATCACTTCGAGTTGGACGAATACTCTTTGAACGCAAAATTTCCGACCTGTAAGATCTCTGAAAACCTGAAAACGACCTGGGTTGATGATTTCACTCTCCCCGTGATGGTTGCCCGTGCCCAGATCGAAGCCCTCAGGACTTCGTCCGATGCCGAAGCGCGATACGAAGCGAAGAAGCAACTTATCCGCATGTTGTACGAGCACAAATACGAGCGCGACGAAGTGCTTGAGATATTGCGCTACCTTGACTGGATGATGCATCTGAGCGAAGATTTGGAAAGGCGACTCCGTGAGGAGTTGAAAGCCATCAAGTCCGAAAGGTTTCCAGAAATGACAGAATACATAACATCGTGGGAAAGATTTGCTAAAGAAGAAGGGAAGGAGGAAGGCAAGGCTGAAATGGTGCTTCGCCTTTTGCAGAAGTCATGTGGCGAATTATCGGAATCGCAGCAAAAGAGGGTTTCCGCTCTCGCCGGGGATCAACTCGAAAGACTTTTCGACGCTGCCCTTGCGTTCACTTCGCTGGATGATCTTTCCAATTGGTTGGAAAAACATGGCGCTTGAGAAAGTAAACCAAA
The DNA here is from genome assembly GCA_029213025.1 of Verrucomicrobiales bacterium. Classification (GTDB taxonomy): domain Bacteria; phylum Verrucomicrobiota; class Verrucomicrobiia; order Verrucomicrobiales; family DEV007; genus Arctic95D-9. Next base: position 14,981 of record JARGOZ010000014.1, on the reverse strand, counting down.
CTCCCGGCCTGGCGCAAGGCGAGAGCCGACTATCGTCAATACCTGTTTGAGAAGGGGCTTGAATGGTTAGAAGATCCGGATAGCGGAGTCAAAGCGCGGTTAGGGCCGCGGAAATAAATAAACGTCCCAAATTCCGCAGAGATTTTGTTCGTATTCGAGGCGGAATCGGGCTGAGTTTAGCGAGTGGGGCGGCCTTCCGCTAAATGATCCGGATTCCAACGATGAAGACGGACAAAAGATCAAGGAAGTTGGGGTGGTTATTTTTTCCGCGGCCCTTAGTAGTCTTTTTTGCCCGGAAACAATCTATCGATGGTCCCCCCACAGAGCGTCATATTCAATCCATGACCCCGGCGCGTCACCGGAATGACGCAATTGGATGACGCTGAACGGGCCCTTCAAGGAATCGGGCAACTCGAGGTTTCCTGTGGATTCGAGTCAATCCGGTCGTCCTGCAAAGACACGCTGAATTGCCTCTTTTTCGGGGGAACAATGAGCCTGGCACCCTCTTCATGAAGCGAGGCATTATTGATCGGCTGACGATAGTTTCGACTTCTTGTTTTGGCTGATTATCATATTTTTCATATTATCAACAGAAGTTGATCGGAGTAGCTGTATTTGGGCTAGATTTAGATAGATGTTTGTGGTGCGTTTTTGAAGACGATGTTGCCTTTTAATCGTTCATCTCCATAATCTCTAAATGGAAGAGTGGACAGCTGAGGAGGCGTTTCTAGAATTTAAAAAGCGAAAAGGTAAACTTGAGCTTTTTGACGTTGATTCGAACGAAGCTCAAACTCGCTTGGAGGTTATCGACGAGATCCTTTTTGAGATCCTCGATTGGACGAAATCCGAAGTCGAAGTTGAAAAATATTGCCGGGATGAGGGTTTTGCAGACTACGTTTTTATCTTGAACAACAATTTACCACTCGTTCTCGAAGCAAAGAAGACCGGAGTAGGCTTCACAATTGAGTTGGGAAAGATAGACGCGAAAAAGCCTGTCCCATTCTCGCTCCTCGCTTCAGAAGTCTTCTAACGCCCGAACAGCGATGATTCAAGCAGCAGGATACGCAACACAGCTCGGCTCACAATTCATTGCTATCACGAACGGTAAACAGTGGATAATCTCCTTAACATTCGTGCAGGCACAGGCCATTGAAGATAGGCAAGTATTTGTTTTCGACTCACTCGAAAGTATTGAGAGGAATTTTCGCCTCTTCTGGGACTGTTTTAGTAAGAATGGTATCGAGTCAAATTCAATAGCCGAATCACTGATTGATAGCCGTGCCAAACCAGCTCCGAGGAAACTCTCGGGGGAAATCCCCAATTATCCTCAGATTTCCGACCGAAACGTGTACCTCAATGAATTATCGTTTGTATTGAACAAGCTTTGGGACGTGCTCGATACATGTGAGCATTCTGAAGAATTCCTCAATCACTGTTATGTTGAATCTAGTTACAACAAAGATATTACAACATACGCACGTGAGATTCTCAAGATGCGTTCCGAGGCTGACGAGAACCTACGCTCAACAGACGTTGACCATGTTGTAAAAGTATCTGATTCAATTAAGTCCGGATTAAGTGATAAACCGTTCGTGATTTTGGGAGAAGTCGGCAGAGGGAAAACGAGTTTCTTAGACCATTTGAGGCTTTTTTCCGGCAAACATGAATTGGATAAGTATATCCAAATCCAACTAAACTTTCTTGATCGACCTGACAATGAAGGTGAGGTGACTGAATTTATATATGAAGAAATTGAAACGCTTTTACTAAACGAATTCAAGATTGACATCCAAGAGGACTCAATTGTCAGAGGCGTCCTACATACGGAATTAGGTCGGTTTAGAAAGAGTTCGAAATGGAAATTGCAAAGTGGAGATCCCGACCTGGAGAGAAAAGCTGAATCGGATTTTATTGAGGAAAAAATTCGGAGCAAACACAAATATTTTCGTGATCTATTCCGACATTTAAAAAAGGGACAAGGGAAGTCCATTGCAATTTTCTTTGATAATTTGGACAGAAGAAATGGACAAATTCAAGAAGCCGCTTTTTTGAAAGCGTCGTCAATTGCAAGAGACTGGGGCTGCGCCGTTTTCATTTGCCTTCGTCCAGAAACTTTTTTCGAGTCGCTGGCGAACGGAGTCTTAGACTCGGTCGCACCCAAGACGTTTACAGTGGGACAGCCGGATTTGTCGTTAGTTTTAAAACGTCGCTTCGATTACGCCAAGCGGATTACAATGGGTGATATTGAAAATCCAATTGTGAAACAGTTTGTCAATGACACCCATGTCGCACTAAAATTGCCTAGTGTTGCTGAAATCCTTGAGTGTTGCAGGTTTTCTTCAAGAAAAAAAACCAGTGCAATTCAGATGCTCACGGCGCTATCGAATTCAAATATTCGGGAGTTAAACGACCTTGCTAAACGAATACTCACAAGTGGACATTTGGATACCAGGAAAATAATTTCACGGATCCAAGAGAGCGGTAACTATACTATACCTGACTTTGAGGCTGTAAAAACCTTGCTTTACGGTGACTACAAGCAGTTTGACCCCCATTCCTCAGTTTTCCTTAATCTTTTCGAAGTCTTTTATAGCGACAGAAAAGAGCACTTCTTTCGGATTCTCGCCCTCGAATTTCTGTCCCGATTCGATAAGGCCACTGAGGACGACGGTTATGTGAGTGCTGTTAATTTTAAGCAATACATGCAGTCCTACCATTTTTCGAGTGATGTGTTCATCAGGCATTTGGATAAGCTCATTAAGGGGAAATGCATCAAAGTTCAGAACCTTCAAGGAAGAAGCGGGATTCTCAATGAAGGCTATCGTATAAGAAGCAGAGGCGTGTTTCATCTATATGAAATGACATCTCAGTTTCAGTATTATGACGCGATGATAGTCGATACACCCATAATAGATAATGCAGTTAAGACTCAACTATTTGTTGGTGATGATCTGAAAGAAAGATTGATCTCGACTAGGGTGTTTATTGAATACTTAAAAGATTCGTTGACTCAGTTACATGACTCTAGCGGACGAACACTCATTAGCGAGCTTCTTGATAAAGGAGAAAAAGAAATCGATGAAATTGAATCCTCCCAGAAAGCCCCCCGAAAAGGGCGGCATAAAAAGTGAACTAATTATTAAGATAAAAAAGGCTTCACGCGTTTCTTAACGTGTAGAGGTACCAGTCAAAAATATTCTACAATTCTTTGCAAAAACGACGTTCCAACATTCGAGAATGGGCAAATACAAAATGTTTTTGACTGCCCCCTTATTATGCAACCTCCACCTTTGCTCCGTTTTCCCGGTAGGTAAACTCCCCGGGTTGCAATTCTTGTCAGTTTTGGGTTCTCTTCGCTCATTTCTTCTCGTCAAATAGATCTGGAAACAATTTCCCGATTCGGAACCTATTTAATGGCGTCTTTTCAGCGAGAGAGCGCAATGCTTCCTTCAAGTTTTTCGCAATAGTAGCGCGTGATTTACCTTTCCCCGCATCGTCGACTACTTCCCGAACGGCTTGTGGGAAACTCTCAAATTCAGCTTCCTCCTCAATTGTCATTGACTCAAAAAACACGATCCATTCTTCCGGGGTCTTCTGTGAAAGAGCATCATAGTCTGTATCAGAATCAAAAAAGACTTCCGGATTCTCAGCTTTCCGGAAAACATCAAGCGGATTTACCTGATCCAGATCCTTACTATCGAGAGGTGGAATCAAAGAATGACATTCTTGCGGCACAATCGAGTGGAGTTCCGTTATTCTGATGTTAGAAAAGGCATCGGGTCCGCGAGCGTTTAACCATTTTTTCCACAATTCAAGAGCACCCTTTTCGTTTCCATACGCTCTGACAATGCCGGACACGCTTTCTACTTTTCCGGTCGAATAGAATTCAGGAAACTCCTCTATGCCTTGGGAAATTTCACCAATCAAATCGGTTGATGTGTCACGAAATGAGCAATACAGCAGCCTGTAAACCTTCTTCTCATGCTCAGAAAATTCTTCTTGCTTTTGCTTAGCTGGTATTGATTTTTTCAGCGAATCCAACGTCTCCCCATCAACCGTTCCATCGCTAAAAAACTTAAAGAGGACGATATCCCAATAGATTCGGTCGAAGTGCTCGGTCTTTTGTTTTCGAACCCCCAAGTTTGACCGCCGAACACTCGCCTCGGATTCGCTGTCTCCCTGGAGGCTATCAAAATAATTATACGCCCTCGACTCGGCCCCACAAAGGTCGGCTAGAACATAGTCTTTTCCTGCGCCCAGAAATAGCGAAGCATAGCTGACAGCATAAGCCTGCTGATCCCCTGTCATCTCGATACCTTTGTCGGCAAGAAATTTTGTCAAATTCTTAACATGACTTTCAATTTTTAGCATCGTGCGGATGTTGGGCGAGCACAGTGCTTCATGAATCTCAGCTATAGGCCCTCTCAAATTGACCGAATCTATGTATTCATATGCCAACTCACTCGGCGATGGATGAAACCGAAATTCGAAATCAACAAATTTTTCGCGGAGCGCATCCCAGACTTCCCTCTCATCCAACTTATCCTCGTTTACAATCAGAATCACCTTTGTTTTCCGTTCCGTCTTTTCAACTAATGATGATGTAAATCCCAGCACTTGGTTGAGCTTGAGTTCAGGTTCTTTCCGATCAACATCGTCAATGACAAGTAAGAACCCTAGTTGATTTGCCAACCTCCAAAATAATGTCTTCGCCGAAATTTGAAGCTTCATTCCTCCAATCAAGTCTTTCAAACCAACGCCCCCTTTCAAAGCAGCTAGACTTTTTAAAACGGGAACCAAAAAATTACATGCCTCGTCAATATGTGAAGTCTTGACTCCTTTCTTTCCCACCCGCAACGAACCAATAATTTCTTCTTCGACTGTGTTCAGATCTTTGCCGCCAAATAAAGATAACTGCGCTGAAAATTTGAAGGAATTGGCAAACTCCTCTTCCTTCAAAATTGTTCTACGAACGAACTCTGATTTCCCGCATCCAAATGGTCCTTTAAGAACGAAGATTCCGGCCTCTGGGTCATTGAAAAAGCGATGGAATTGGCTTTTGCAATCCGCTATTTGAACGAAATTCTTTGTTTTTTTGGGTTTTACCTCTGGGGGCGAAATATCAGTCATTGTCTAGATCTAGATTGTTCTCAATTGTAAGGAATGGGCCCTTCACTGAGATCGTATTCTTTCCGTTTCAATTTCTTCCGCAATTTCACCATTCCTTTTGCAGCGCTATCTCATAGTGAACCTCAAAAGGTTATGACTGCAAAAGAAAACGACGGGATTTCTATGAAGTGAAGAGACATCATGAATTTGCTCGGACCATTTAGGGATAAACAAATCATTTACCGCCAGCCACATCAAAAGGTTCCGCAGGGTTGCCGGGTATAACACGCAGGCATTCAAAACCACGACCGGCTGGTTATTCATCCAAACCGAGTTCCTGGTCCGTTTCAGCTAATTCCTTTAGTACGCGCCGTCTTTGTTGTTTTTCCCTCTCTCGGTAGGCAAGAATATCAGTAACAAGCACGCGCCGTTGAACTCCCACTTTTCGAGACGGGATTTTTTCGGTATCGAGTAACTTCACCAGGAACGGTCGGGAAACGCCAAGAAGATCAGCTGCCTCCTGAGTGCCAATCTCGGCATCCACAGAAGAAATTTCAACCTGCTGACCGTTAGCGATAATCTTTAAAGCTTCGGTCATGACGCTGGCAAAACTACCTGGAAGCTCAATTTCCCGACCATCAATGATAACAACGAACGAATCTTGCCGCGTGCTTGCCAGAAGTTCAGTAAGCTGCTCAACGGAAGCCTTGGCCCGCTTTAAATCTTCTCCAGAAGGAGCTTTTTCCTTTTTAGTGAGGGTTGTGCTCATCGCCATCAATATAACAGCATACGAAATAAACGCAACAGGCGAACTAAACGAATCGGTGCGAAACAAGGCATGAATTGATCGTTTGAGGATAGTTTCCAGCCTGGAGCCGGCCCGGGCCTTCTGGATTCGTCGTTCTCCAGATCGGTTGCACCGGCCAATTCTGGATCGGATGCAGGCCTTTTAGAAAGCTGATTCGGGTTGATTTTTAATCCTGCGTCTTCGTCGTTCGAAAACATCTTTTTACTTGCCACCCATTGTATGTGCTTACACGGTTCGCTCAAAAAACTTGCATATGCCAATCCCTACATACGATGACCTTTTCAATCCCCTGTTAACTGCTCTTCACCAACTGGGCAGTTCTGCGTCGATTCCCGAGCAGGAAGAAAAGGTCGCTGAGGTTATGAATCTTACCGAGGAGGAGTTAGAGGAACCTCACGGAGAGAATAACACAAAGTTTTCATACAACTTGGCTTGGGCGAGAACCTATCTAAAAAGATACGGTTTAATCGATAACTCTGCACGGGGCGTTTGGGCATTAACATCCCAAGGGCAGAAGACAAAGACAGTTGACAAAACAGTCGTGAGAAAAACAGTTAAGGCGGCGGTCCGCAAAATCCGCGACAATGAATTAAGTGAAGGTGCAGAAGAACCGTCCGAAGAAGGGACTTCTTGGGAGCAGGAACTTCTAGACGCAGTGAAAAGGATGCCGCCCGAAGCCTTTGAGCGCCTTTGCCAAAGGGTGTTGAGGGAATCAGGATTTATTCAAGTAGAGGTTACCGGACGTTCGGGCGATGGAGGGATTGATGGACGGGGAGTCGTGAAGCTTGGCTCCATTCTTTCATTTCACGTTCATTTTCAGTGCAAACGATATAAAGATACAGTGTCATCTCCGGTAGTTCGAGACTTTCGAGGTGCCATGGTCGGGCGTGCTGATAAAGGGATCATCATTACGACTGGAACCTTTACACGTGATGCGAAAGCAGAAGCTTTGAGAGACGGCGCGCCGCCGCTGGATCTTATTGACGGTGACGATCTCGTTCGAATGTTGAAGGATTACAAATTGGGTGTCTCTGTAGAAGAAAAGATCGTGGAGGACATTACTATCGATCCGGATTGGTTTAGCGATTACTAGTATAGGAAGGCTATCTACCCGAGCTAAAAAGTTAAATACTTGTGAGGCCCCGTCGCTAAAGCCGAATATCATTGTAGCTCGCTTCATTTTGCTTTTGGATAGTCACGAAAGAGATGGCGACAGAACCTGAAAACAATGATCCTAACGTGGACGCCGATTCCGAAACTTCGATGCAGGGACCGCACAATCGCTTTGTTTTGGGCTATTATGGCTCCCCTCGCGAGGCTCAGGGCCTGCTTGAGGCACAACTCCCGGACACCTTAAAACGAGTTCTAAAATTGGAAGATCTGGTGGTCGAAAACTCGCATTTCATCGATGAACGAATGGCTGAGGTTGAGTCCGATCTGCTATTTCGGATCCCCCGATGCGATCGCGAGGACGAGGATGCTTACGTTTATGTGCTGTGGGAGCACCAGCGGAGACGCGATTCGCTGATGGCTCTGCGAATGTGGATTTACATGGGGATGATTTATCGACTGCTAGCAAACGAAGATCGACTGCTCCCCGGTGTGAAGCTCCCGTTTGTTTATCCCATCGTCCTGTTCCAGGGGACCGAGGGCTGGAAAAAAGGCCTCGTTCTGGAGGATTTGATTGATGTGGAAGGACTCGATCCGGAATTGCATCGCTGGGTGCCGCGCTTCGAAATCGATTTGATCCGGCTGGATGAGGACTCTCCTCGGATTCGTCCGGAGGCCCCGATTGCCAGGCTGGGCCTAAGCCTGATGCGGGCCGTGATGAACCGCAAAGTGGGTGAATGGCTGGAGGAAAACATCGAAGAGTTGAACCTTCTCTACGGAGACAATCGCAGCCCGGTGGTCCTGATTTTATCCTACGCCTTGCTCTCCGGAGCCGGATTGACGACCGAAGAATTCCAGACTATTATCAATGAGAAAGGAGATCCTAAAATGAAATACGAAACAGGAAGTGTCGCAGAACAGTTAGTGGACCGAAACAAGAAAGAAATCGTTCTCAGAATGATCGCTAAAGGCATGAAAGATCAGGAAATTTCCGAGATTGTGGATCTACCTTTAAATGCGGTAGCCGAAATTCGCAAAGACAGTCAAAAAAACGAGTGATTTATCTCATTTGATTTGTTTTTCGAACAGACTCCCTCCCTAGCTGTAGTCTTTTTTGCCCGGAAATAATCTATCGATTGTACCCCCACAGAGCGTCATATTCAATCCATGACCCCGGCACGTCACCGGAATGACGCAATTGGATTACGCTGAACGGGCCCTTCAAGGAATCGGGCAACTCGAGGTTTCCTGTGGATTTCGAGTCAATCCGGTCGTCCTGCAAAGACACGCTGAATTGCCTCTTTTTCGGTGAGACGTCAACCGTCAGGTTGTACCAGCGATTCGCTGAGCAGGGTCCGACTTCAACTTGCGAGTCCTTCGACCCACCGGCGGTGATAAGGCCATCCTCACCAAACCAAACTGTGATCCCGGCCTGCCCATCGGCAGTTTCCAACGACAGGGAGGTTTGGCCATTGGACTGCCCGGGCTTCACCCGGAACTGCACGACGAAATCTCCCTCTGACGGGGCCATGAACGGCAGCCTGGCTGACGCTGCGCCCTTCGAATCCCCGGTTGTCTCAAGGCGCAGGCTCCGCAGTTCCAGCGGCGTGTAACGCGGGACGGTCCGCAGATCGAAAACGGTCGGACGGATTTCCCCCTCGTAATCGGGATTCTCAACTACCTGAACGATGCCACCGTTCGATTCCACTTGCCAACCATCGGGAGCTTCACCGATCGAATCAGCATGGAAATTCTCGTATGCCAGCAAGGCCGGCTGAACCAGCACGATGTATGGGTAGGTGTTCCCCCTGGGCTGATTCTTTCCGAGGGCAACTTTGCCGGCCGGGTATTCCCTGGCGAACAGCTCAAAGGGTACCGTTTTGGCCGGCGGCCGATTTTGGTAACGATAGGGCCAGGCCCAGAAACCGACGTCCATGGTCTGATCCGTTTTTTGAAAGCCTTCTGTCGCGAGCCACTCAAGTGAGGACCTCGGATCAACCGCTACGTAAACCGTCGCCCTGCCCTGCAACTCGAACTGGTAGCCGAGGTCGTAGTCGGGGACGAAGTTATCCCACTTGCCGTCGACCCGCTGGACTCCCTGAATCTGAAAAACTCGCTTCAACGGCTGCGACATGATGGAAGCGTTCGCGCCGTTGAACATCGAAGGATGAATTCGCTCTGCCTGCGCACCGTAGGCGATATCGCCCGCCTGAGTGAAGTTATGCATGACGACGTTGCCTCGATAAGGTCGCCGCTGCGGCTCGATCTCGCGTACAAAATTCAGTTCATCGACTTCCAGGCTCAGCCTCGCCTTCTGGTATAGATTGAACAGCAGATAGAAATCTTCGTTGGTTCCACTTCGGTACCAGTACTTCCATTTTTCCGTCGATTTGGTGTGCTCAAAAGCGGCATACAAGTCGTCGACCAACGGCCTGGCATTCTGGAGCGCAACGAGCGCTCCCTTTCGATCGTCGTCCTTCAGACTGGTTATCGCATCATTGACAGCGATGGTCAGACTATAGATTCCGCGAATAAACTGGATCGAATCGATGAATTCGTAAGTATAGAAATACTGGCGATTCTCCGGGATCGACGGGAGCAGTTCCTCTGCCTGTTTCAGAACCTCACCCAGATCGCGAATTCCCTGTTCGTAGATTTTTCGATCATACCGATAATTGGCTACAACTCCGTCGCGCTTGCCGTTCTTGATATTATTCAGGTTGGTGACTGCATGAAAAAATGGCTCAAGGATCATGTAGTAGTAAGTGTATTCCTTGAACTCGTCCTTTTTCAGGATGTGGGGATACTTCGCGTAGTACTGGTCATAGAGGTCGAGCACTTTGGGACCGGCCTCGTCACCGAAATTCTCGTTGCAGTAGCGCAACAGGTACTGTCGCGGCTTGAACGCGGGAAAGTCCCAGAGCATCTCGGCAATGGCGCGAATCTCGACCTGCTGATGTCGAAGTTCGTTCATGGCCAGCAGCATGTGCCGGGTGTCGCCCCGCTCATGAATTGCGCCGAGGTTTACCATCAGATATTTCTCGATGTTTGTGCACTTGGCGATCTGCGGGCCGCCACCGAAATATTGGGTGTGGAAGTACTGCCCGTATTTCCTTTTCGGATCGCGCGGTTCGGTCCAAAATCGTTTTGAGTAAGACATGCCATCCATGCCGGCATCGCCGAACCCGGTGGTGACTCCCTCCGGCACGGTGATCCAACCCTCGTCGTAGAATTTTCCCACCTCCCCGTAGAGGGTGGTCATCATTTCCGGGTCCGGATTGGGATCGATCTCGCGCACGAGCTTCGCCTGATCGGCGATCGCATCACTGATGACCCGGGCCCGTTCCTCGTCGCTGCCGCCTTTGGGCAGAGTCGGCTCCGTGTAAGGGCCGTCGGCCCAGCCCCGCAGGTTCAGTTCCCACACCACCTGCGGCGAAAATTGTGAAAGCTGTTTTACGTAGTAGCCCCAGAACTCGCGAAACGCCCCGGGATGTTTCCGGTAAGAAAAAACATCCGGTTTGCCGGTCGGGTTGTGATTCTTCCAGTAATCATCCCAATACCCGTTGTAGGCCCCAACCCCTTCCATCTGGTGCTGGGTGATGAAAAGGCCACGATCGACCGCCCGCTGCAGACGTTCCCGGTCCGGCTGCCAATCGACGTCCACGAAATACCACGTGAACATATTCATCTTGAGCCGCAGGGCCGCTTCCCACACCCGGTCGAAGACTTCGTGATCGATTGAAAACATGTAGCGTCGGTATTGTTCGCGTTTGAGCAATCCGGATTCCTTCCACTCGATGAACTGCGGATGATCGTTCAGGGTCCAGCCCCGGTACTTCCAGGTCGGCTCATTGGTCGGGCCGAAGTTGATCCGATCGTCGTAGCGCAATTCACTTCGGGTAGCGGGGTCGTGATCGGCCCAGAACCACAGGGGATCGATGCCCATGTGCTTCTGCTCAAAATCGTAAACCCCGAAGATCGTTCCGCGGAAGTCGCTCCCGGCAATTGCGAGGACCTGTTCCTTCCCGCCCGTGTTGTTGAGGACCCGATACTTGAAGGACTCCCAACGCCCGTCGAGGTCATCGGTTGCCATTCCCACCGACTTCAGCAGGGCCTTACCCCCGGGACAACCGGCTGTGCCGATGACGATACACTTGCCCGCCGCCTCATCGACGGAGTGCACGATGTTCGGGGTCAGCCCCGTGACCTTGGTGATGTCGCGCTGAAGATCCCTGGCGGCCTGGAATACCCCCTTGTGTTCGGTCTCCGCGAAAACGATGGTGGCCACTTCCGATCTGTGCACGAGGTCAAACTGCGCGGCGGGCTTTTTGCTCGGGCTAGTCGGCGGATCTGCGGCGAAGGCTGCCGCCACAAACGTAAGGAAGAGAGGGACAATAGTTGATAATTTCATTTCCATCGCAGGTGTTCGCCGCAGCGCGCGGCTTCAATCGTATTCATTTTGTCAATTCGGTCCGGCGAGAAATTGAGGAGGTGCAGGCGGAGAATTGACCATGAAAACAAGCTGGAGTCAAAGATCTCAACCACCGGATAGGCGGACCACTATGAAATATCGCGGAGAGATAGACGACGGTGTTGTCGAGCATGGTGCCGTCGCCTTCGGGCATGGACTACAGCTTCTTCGTGGTACGGGTTTCGAGAAAGGCCGGCTGGTTCGGCTCGGCCAGTGCCGTTCCGATGAGCACAGCAAAAGCAAAGAGCAGTGCGATTGAACCGCTATAGAAATGAGAACGCGAAAGGGAAAACATACCCCTCGAATTGGTGCGCATGGCACAGCACCGGCAAGGTAGGTTTCAGAATTTGCAGTTCATTATCAGTCACTTTCTCCGAGCGGTTTGACCGCGAGCCCATACATGGTTACCAGGTGTTCGGTGTCGGGTTCGCGCGGCGGGCCGAGTTCGAACACGCCGGGCACCACTTCACGCTTCCAGACAATGGCGGTGAGATACGGGCCGTCGTCTTTGATAATGACCCCGGATTCATCGGCCACCGCCGGATTCCAGGGACCAACGCGAAGTTGAGTGCCGGTGTTTGTAAAAGTCTCTTGAAGCCAGGCAGGAGCCTCGGCACGGGAATCCTGAAATACATAGATGACGGCCGGTTCTGCTATTTCGAGATTCAATTTGAAATACAGACGGCTGCGAAACTGGTGATAGGTGCGGATTTGATCGGCGCCCTCAAGCCATTCGGGAAACGTTTCGCCCTCGACGGCGTGCCAGCGCGGATTCGGTTTATCAGTGTAGGCGAGCGCACCGTCTCTCATACCATTTTCAACGATTCCGTAGAAGGGGTTCAGCTCACTGTCGCCGAGATTGTCGCGAACACGGGTAACGACACCTTTCGGATCGTGCGAAGAAATGCCGGCGGCTTTCGCTGCGAGCGCTACCTGGTCCCAGCGGCGCAGTCCGGCGAGCACGGAGAAACGCGCCGCCTGTCCTTCACTGAGCAGGATTGTTTTCGGTGTTGTCTTTTCGTCCTGCCCGCGCGGGCGGACCTCGACCTGGCCGGTGAAAACCGCGACGCGGCATTCGCCATCCGAATCCGCCTCGATCCCGAAGCGGGTGCCCAGGTCGATCACGTCGCCGGCATCGGTGTAAACGGTGAATCCTTTGCCGCGTTCTCCGACATCGGCATTGAGTCGTCCGGATTTAAGGCGGAGATGCATGGAGTCGATCAGCTCGGCTTCGAGCGGGCCGGTCATTTCCAGGTGGACTCCGGAATCAAGTTGCAGCTCAAGGCGGCCGGACATGAGGGAAATCGATCCTTTCGGAAATCTTGCGCCCGCTTGAAGGGAGTCACCGCGGTTGGTGAGGCGGACATTTTCTGCGGCCGTCACCTCGGCGAAACTTGATGCACCGTTGGAAAACCACAGCGCTGCGGAAATTCCCAAAACCATCACACAGGCAAATGCGATGAGGGAAATAAAGCGGCGATCTGCGAGACGGTTCGATTGCGATTTTTTCACGGTCGATTTGTGATTTTCGAACACATGCACTGCCTCGCGAAGCTGCTGGTCGCGGATTGATGCCTCTACCAGATGGTCGAGGTTTTCAGGATTTTCGCGCAGCCATTCATCGAGGCGGGTCTGTTCTTCGGCAGTGAGATCGCCATCGAGCCAACCGGCGATGAGAGATTCGGGATCGTCTTTTTTCATACCGAACCTCCTTCCGTGCCGAGCTCGCGTTCGACACACTTGCGCAACTGATCACGGGTGCGCTGCAGAGTTACGCGCACGCTTCCGGCGTTCATGCCAAGTGACTTTGCGATTTCACCGGAGTTCAGATCATCGAAATATCGCAATCGGACCACCTTGCGAAGGTGGCCCGGCAGTTTTGCGAGGCAGGCTTGCAGTGCGTCGGAATCGTCGGAGTGGCAGGGGGCCAACTCTGACCATTTTTCGGTATAGCGGTCAAGCATGTCGGAATCGAACATCACACGGCTGCGGGCCTGATCGCGACGGTGGCCGAGCAGCTCAAATTTGGCTACCCCCAGTGCCCAGGGGAGAAAGGGTTTATCGCGATCGTATTCGGAAAACTTGCGCAACAAAATCAGCGCCGTGTTTTGCAGGAGATCTTTCGCCGTCGCAGAATCCCGCACGAGGGACATGAGGTATTGCGAAACCGATGGCTGATCCTCGGTCCAAAGGCGGGTAAACATTTGCTGGTCTTCTTCCGATAACATAGGTGGGTATCCTTTCTCTCCACGGGATGAGGGAAGTGTAACAATTTTCTGAAAAATTTTCGAACCAAACCTCTGCTCCGCCCAAACCGGGGCCGATCAGATTTTTCATCCCTGTTAAGAAGAATCAAAACCGAAGGTATCCCCTTTTATTTGAAAATATCCAGTGCCCAGACCCGAACATACTTTTCGTCTGAACAGGTGATCATTTTTCCGCCCGGACTGAAGGAAAGCGCCGTCGGCCTGGAGTCGAGAGTTCGCAGGATCTGAACACATTTATCCGCCCGCAGGTCCCAGATTTTCACCGTCAGATCTTCAGACGCCGATGCCAATACCTGCTGTTTCGGATGCCAGGCTAAATTTGAGATGGCCGCATTGTGCGCTCTGAATCCATAGAGAAATTGCAGAGTGGAGGTGTCATGAACCCGGATCGTCATATCCGTACCGGCGGAAGCAAGCCGAGTATCGTCCGGCGAGACCGCTAAAGTATCCAGCTCTGTCGCCGCCGCTGCAGTTTGGATGATTTTACCCGTGATGGCATCCCAAACCACCAGCGAGGACTGATTTTTTCCGTTCCGCGCCGGCCTGTTGCCTATTCCAATAATTTTTCGACCTTGATCGAACCATGCCAAGTCTCCCACACTGAATCTCCCGGCCCCTGCCTTTTCTGCAGGCTCAAGATCAACAATCGACCTGCCGGTCTTTGCATCCCTTATCACTGACATGCTATCGTCTGTAGCCAGCACGCGATCAAAACGGGGACCGGGGATGTGACGCGTTGAGGTGAACAGAGTGTCCTTCAGAAACTTGTGTTGCCGCTTTTCCTCTGGAATGGTCGCAACCAGGTCACTCCCGGTGCCGACATTCCTGAGCAACTGCAAACCCTGCCCTCCTTCCAGCAAAGCATACTTCCCATCGGAACCTGTGACCGGAACCTTCTGCCTCGGAAATTTCCGTATAACACCTGGCTGACCTTTACCCATCTGCATTAACGCCAGCCCCGCCTGATCATCAGGCCCGATAAACCATTCACCGGTTCCAAGGAAAACACCGGTTCTGGAATGGGATGTAGGTAACGTAAAATATGCAGGCGATTCCCCCTGCCAGACCATTTTCTGCCAACCACCTGTAAATATTTCGTCGGTAAGAGGATGGATGTCCATTGATGTAAAGTATCGCCCGGGTTCGGTAAACGAGCGCCGCAACTCGCCGGTGGCCGAATCTCTCACTTCAAAACTATAGACACCCTTTCGGCTTT
>JARGOZ010000273.1:6619-7491 GCA_029213025.1 Verrucomicrobiales bacterium | reverse complement strand
GGCTTGGTAAGATACTGCATAACCGTTCGCCGACCGGTAAGGACGTCAACTTCCGCAACCATTCCGGGAATAATATCGAATTTTTTCCCGTTTTTTCCAATGTCTGCGCCTTCGTTCCGAACCTTAATTTGGTAGTAGTGCTGGTTGTCTATTTCATCATAGATCGTATCGGCACTGATATTTTCGACTACTCCGTCAAGACCTCCGTAGAGAGCAAAATCGTAGGCTGTCAATTTCACCACAGCCGGTTGCCCCGGTCGGAGAAAAGCGATGTCGG
Source organism: Verrucomicrobiales bacterium (assembly GCA_029213025.1). Lineage (GTDB taxonomy): Bacteria > Verrucomicrobiota > Verrucomicrobiia > Verrucomicrobiales > DEV007 > Arctic95D-9. Next base: position 7,214 of record JARGOZ010000273.1, on the reverse strand, counting down.
CCGGGCGGATCTTTGCCTCCACGAGAAGAGTTCCGTCATGGGGGACGATATCGACAATGTCTTCGCCCGGCTGAACTACACCGCCAATTGTAGTTTTGTGCCACTTATTGATCGTTCCCGACACCGGTGACCGTACCATAGTTCGTTCGACCGTATCTTTTCGACCTCGCAAACTTTTCGCCAACGTCTCCAGATTGTTTTTTGTCTGATTGTAGGCTTCCATGGCTTCGCGCTGAAAGGTGTCCCAAATTTCCGCCTGTTTACCCTCCAGTTCGTTGACCTCGCGTTGAATGCGCAGTAAATCGACTTTTGAAATGATTTGTTCTCTCACAAGTGGGATCGTCATTTCCAGTTCCTGTTTGGCGAGGGCCAGGCTTTTATACACTACCGATATTTGTTTATTAATTTCGTTCTTCTTTTTTCGGTAAAGCTCTCTTTCCCGCTCCACGATATCCGGACGGTTCTCTAGAATATGGTCAGGAAATTTGATCGTCTCCCACCCGTTGGCTTCCGCTTCGAAACGGGCCAGAGCGGCTTCGAGAGAGTCGCGCTGAGCGATTTCCTCTTCATAGGAAGCATTCCGGAGAGTGTCATC
>JARGOZ010000273.1:0-6608 GCA_029213025.1 Verrucomicrobiales bacterium | reverse complement strand
ACCAGTCGTTCGACCAGGATTCCTCCCTCGAGGTTTTGAATGGTCTGAATGGAACTGGAGGGGATAATTTTGCCTCTGCCTTTGGTTACTTCGTCAATTTCCGCAATGGATGCCCACACACAGAGTGTGATAATTGTCGCAACGGATCCCCAAAGAAGAAGATCGAGGCCTGGAATTCTGTGCCGGAGAAGCGCTTCTTTAGCGCCTTTGGAATAATCGATGTCTTCTTCCGTCACTGCTTCCCGCCACATTAGTTTTTCTGATTCTGTCATAACAATTCCGGTTAAATTTTGCAGTAGTATCAGGAAGGAAGTTCTACAGACTGGTTGCTCGTTGGTCGCACATTGACCGGACTGGTGTTCTGCTTGAGCTGCATATCTTTTTTCGCGACTACTTTGGTTTTCGGCCCGTCCGAAACGATTCGGCCTTTATCGAGAACAATGATGCGATCAACTATAGAAAGGATCGACTGACGGTGGGTTGAAATGATCATGGTGCGGTTTGGATCAGCTTTCATGTATTCGTCAAGATTTCGCAGCACGGTTTTCTCGGTGAGCTGATCCATAGAACTCGTCGGCTCGTCGAGCAGGAGTATTTCCGGAGAACGTAGCAGCGCTCTGGCGAGAAATATCGACTGTCTCTGACCGCCTGATAGAGATTTACCACCTTCGCTTACCGGTGTGGAAAGCCCCTCCGGAAGGTTTGCGACAAAGTCGGAAAGTCCGGCCATTTCGACAGCTTGAATCAGATTCGCTTCCGATATTTTACCTTTGCAGCCCGACATCAGGTTGGAGCCGAGTGTGCCGTAGAGAAGAGACGGATCCTGGGGAAGATAGCCAAAGTGTTTTCTCAATGCAGGAGAACTCCACTGTCGGGTATCGAGACCGCTTACCGTGATCGACCCTTCCCTCGGTTCATACAGGGCCATGAGGAGTCTCATCAGTGTAGTCTTGCCGCACCCGATTTTGCCAACCAGGGCTACACGTTCACCCGGTTTAATTGTAAAGTTCAAGTTTTTCAGGATTTCTTCCGGATTTTCGCCGAACCCGAATTTTAAGTTACTGGCCTCAATCCGCGGTTTGAAAGAGTGCACCGAAATCTTGTCGCGCCGGTCTCGCTCGTCCTCCTGCTTCATCATTTCATTCAGACTTTTCAGTGATCTCATTGACTGCTGGAGGCGCATCATCAAGGCTGCGAAACTGTTGAGCGGTGCCATTGCGCGACCGCAGAGAAGGACGCAGGCAATCATAGCTCCCATTGACATTTCGTTGGCCGTCACCCGGAAATAGGCAAAGATCACTGTAAAGGTGGAAACGAGGTGGGCAATCATCGCCAGGGAATTCGCCCCTAACTGGGTGAAACCGCGTGATTGCCCCTCAGCTTTCGCGGAATCTCGAACACAGTTTTCCATCCTGGCCTGAAGCTCGGATTCAGAGGAGGTAGCCTTTACGGTTTCCAGAGAATTTACGCTTTCGACCATCAAAGCGTATCGTTGGTTGCTCGTTTGGTAGCTTTTACCAACGGCCCGGTTGATTGGAATCTGGAGAACCATCGACCAGATCAAAGCAAGAATTACACCGACGATCAACGGTACGGCTGCCGTGTGGCCAAGCAGGAAAACGATCGCTACAAATAAAAGAATAAACGGTAGATCGATTAATGTGGAAATAGTAGCACTGGTAAAAAACTCCCGAACCGTTTCGTATGACCTGGCCTGCGCCGCAAGGGTTCCGGCCGCAGCCGGTTTGAATTGAAATTTTGTGGCGAGAACTTTTCCGAATACTTCGCCGCCGAGAATGACGTCGATGCGTCTTCCTGCCAGGTCAACAAACACGGTTCGCAGCATCTTCAGGAAGAATTCCATGGTATAGGCAATAAGAACGCCTATAGCCAGGGCATACAGGGTATCGGTCGCTTCATTCGGTACTACGCGATCATACACATTCATGATGAAGATCGATGATGCGAGGCCCATAAAATTGATACACAAGGTGGCTACCGCAACTTTTGTGTATACCGATCTGAATTGCCAGAGGGTGCTCCAAAACCAGTGGGCCCGCTTTTTTGCTACCGATGTAATAAGATCTTCGCGATCATCGGTATCTTCGTTTCTGACAAGAAAAATATATCCGAGGTAGCGGCTGTTTAGCTCTTTCAGGCTAAACTCGATCTCGTTTACTGTTCCCTCAGCAATTACTTTGCCCTGAATTTGTTTGCGCGTTTCCCAGCGGGTCATTACAAAAACCAGACCGCCTTTCAGAGGGATCACCACCGGCAAAAGGGAAGGATGAATTTTGGTCAGTTTCCTGCTGGAAATATGCGCGGTAAGCCCGGCGCGGGACGCACATTGAGTGAATAGGTCCGGCGTCAACTTCCCGTCTTTTAAAGGAAGACCGTGGGTGACCTGCTCGGGATTGATGGCGACTCCGTAATGCTTACCTACTTCGAGCAATCCGGATAAAAGGGCGTCCTGATGAGTATTTGTCATGGGATTTACTGTATAATAACAATAAAAACCATAACTTACAATTAAGAATTATTAATTATTAAAAAAACGAAGCCTCAAGAGCCCGAAATCGAGCTCTTGAGGCATATTATTTTCGTTGTGAGAGCGACTTACAACAGATCGAGGTCATCAACTGCGAGACACGGAGGTGCAACAATGTCTCCTTCGGCGCAGACCGTTGAAGTCGATGGAAGGGAATCCTCGACATTGATCGATGAACCGCTTTCTGTGAGAACTTCAAACCCGGAATCATCGGACTCTATGATCTCCTCGAAGTTAAATTCAGCGTCCGCTGCAATGCCGGTTGAACCGTCCTGATAGATGATTTGAGCTTCGCCATGAACAAAAACATCCCCGTCAGCAGAAGTGTACTCGTTTTGATCGCTGGTTAGCTCTATCGATTGAATTCCTGCTTCGAGTAGTGAAGTCATTTCGCCTTCAGAAGCTTCCCCGTCCCCATCGGAATCCTGCCAGATTTTAAACTTGGCAAAATTCTCGTCGTCTACGTCCAGGGTTCCGTCGCCGTCGCTGTCAAAATGGGCGAGACCCTCAAGGTCCGTTGCATCAGGATCACTGGAATAGGTGGAAAACGCGAATTCACCCGGTCCGTCTACAGCGTTGTTGCTATTTTCGTCGAAGATGAGAACCGCGTCATCTTCTGATGCCCATGCGGTTTGTTCTGATACACCGTCTCCATCGACATCAAGACTGATGCCTTCCTCGATACCGTCGAATTCAGCTCCGTCGCCATCCATGTCTATTACAATTGGCGGAACCGCTGAAACACCTTCCACGGTTACACCAATCGAACCGGTTTCCGAATTGCCACTTTCATCAATTACGGTGTATTCGAAAATATCGGCCTGGGCATCTCCGTTATTCAATGCAGAAAATTGACCGTTAGTATCATAAGTGAGGCTGCCATCAACATTCATTGAAACAACGGCACCGGAAGAAAGGGTAATACTATTGCCGGGGCTAATCGGAACAGTATTGATTTCTGTGATGGTGAGGGTGTCGTTGCTGACGTGGTTGTCATTATCCAGCGGATCGATATCCACTGTTCCATTCTCGGCAACGATTTCAGCATCCCCAATGGCAAGAATTGGTTGATTTACTATGTTATAGGCGTGTTCGGGAGCCAGACCTGCAATAGCGTTGATAATTTGTGCCTGGTCTATACCTGCATAGGTTGGAGCCGTCATCAGGATAGGTTGACCGGATGCATCCAGAGAAGCCGCCTGTGCGAGAACGTCCAGTGCCGCCTGTGATGATTGTGCCTCCTGAATGGCGATGAATCCAATCTGAATACCCAAAGCCTTTGCTGCATCGGCAGCAGCTATGATTTGGGCCTGAGGTGAGATAATTTGATCGGAAGGACTCGCATCTGTAAGGATGAGAAGGATCTGGTCTGCGTAGTCGCGTCCTCCACCGCCTGGTTCCAAAGAAGCCAGGATCTGCTGAACACCGTAGTTGATGGCATAATCGATATTGGTTCCGCCGCTAAATGGTCTCGAATAGGTAAGTGCCGTATTTACGAACAGATCATCATCTGCAGTAATTCCCTGATTTAGAGCGCCATCACCAGATGCTGACCAGCTAAACAAGCCGGCTTTGGCTCCATTGGATTCGTTAAACGGAAGTAGATCTGCCATTCCGGAAATCAAAACTCTGGATTGCTCAAACTCGCTGGAGGAGACTGATCCTGAAAGGTCGTTACCAAACCAAAGATCGAAATTGGCATACGTTACGGTGAGGCTCCCGTTGGAAGAAGAAGTCAAACCATCGTTATCCTGTATCGAATAGCTTAGTGGGCCTGGATTCCCAAGCAGATTCTCATCCGGTGTGAAAATGACCTGCCCGAGTCCGTTACTTTCCCAGGTTCCTTCACCTTCCACGGTCAGTGTTGTTGTTATTCCGGGGCTTGTAGGATCCAGGTCAACTGTAGCAGGGTTTACGGTACCGTCGATATCGGTGTCGTTTGCTGCTACATTAAATACCACCGGGCGCCCCGGTGTATTTCCCAGTGAGAAATCTTCATTGGCAACCGGTGCGTCATTTATCCCGTCAATCGTAACTGTGGTAGTTGCAGTGTCATAACCGCCATTGCCATCGCTGACCTGATAGGTGAATGTATCGATAGCAGTCTGGCCGACCGGTAATTCAAACTGGTCATTGGGATTGTAGTTAACTGTTCCGTCTACATTCAGAGTTACGACAGCTCCGGATGGCAAAGTAAGAGAACCCTCAGTCCCGATGGTGGCGCCATTTATTTGTGAGACTGTCAGGTTGTCTCCGTCCGGGTCGGTGTCATTGGTTCGCAGGTCATAGTTGGCTGTGCCGTTTTCATCTACGTTAAATCCGTCGTTCAACGCATCGGGAGTATCATTCAGTCCGTTTACTGTTACCGATACGGTTGCGATGTCGGTGCCTCCGTTTCCATCACTTGCTACGTAGGTAAATGTATCAACCGCGCTTTCCGTGCTACTGAGGTAATCGAATTGGCCGTTGGGATCATAATTGAAAGTCCCGTTGGGTTGTAACGTTACCGTAGCGCCGCTGGCTATGACAGAAGGAATTCCGACTGCTACGGGCTGTTGATTTACTTCACTGACACTTAGGCTCTGATCTTCGGGATCTGTGTCGTTGGAGAGAATATCGATGTTTTCAATCGTATTTTGATCAGTAGATCCCGAATCGTCCACGGCTTCCGGTGTATCATTGACCGGGGTGTAGTTCAGATCGAGGGGGCTTTGATCGCTGAGATTTCCCGGATCCGTCACGGTTAGATCGTAGGACGGTGGAGTTTCCGTTCCGTCATCCTGGTATTGGACCAGGCCGTCTTCAATATCTTTCAATGTGAAACTGACGCTGGGTGTTCCGTTCAAAAGAAACTGACCTCCTACAGGATTGGTTACTGCAAAGGTCAAGTCGGCGGAACCATGATCCGGATCTGTTGCATTGATCTCAGCAGTAGTAACAGGGATCGTATCTCCTTCCGACAGAGTCAGGGTGTTGGTTTCGATAGTCGGACCATCGTTGACGCCGTTGATCGTCATCGTTACGGTGGCTATGTCAGTCGCGCCGTTCCCGTCGCTAATTTCATACGTGAATGTGTCGGTGGCGGTTTGACCATCGATCAACCCTTCAAAAGATTGATTCGGATTATACCTTACCTCTCCGTTCCCGAGGGACATGACCGTGGCTCCTGATGCGAGGCTGATCGGAACTCCGACACCGGCAAAATTCCCCTCCAGTTTCGAAACAGTTATAGGATCGCTTTCTGCGTCGGTGTCGTTGCCTGTCAAATCAACATCCACTGCCGAATCTTCATTAGTACTATCTGCGTCATCAACAGCTTCCGGAGCATCATTTACCGGGGTATAATTTAAATCGAGAGGACTTTGATCGCTGAGATTTCCCGGATCGGTTACCGTTAGATCGTAGGACGGTGGAGTCTCCGTTCCGTCGTCCTCATAGGCAACGAGTCCGTCGTTGATATCCTGCTGTGTGAAAGTGGTAACGGGCACGCCATTGAGCAGGAATTGGCCCCCGGCCGGATTGGAAACAGTAAAAGTGAGGTCAATCGGTCCGTGATCCGGGTCGCTGGCGGAAATTTCTGATCCAGTGATCGGGATGGTTTCTCCCTCCTCCAGGGTGAGAGTATTATTTTCAATCAATGGGCCGTCGTTAACTCCGTTAATGTCTACCGTAACGGTGGCGACATCAGAACCGCCGTTGCCGTCGTCGACTGTATAGGTGAAGATATCGGTTGCCAATTCGCCGGCACCGAGACCTTCAAACTGGCCGTTGGGATCATAACTCACGGTTCCATCAGCTTGCAGGGTAACCTCTCCTCCCGAAGGTAGAGTGACTGGAATTCCTGCGGCGACCGGATTGCCATTTATTTCGATGACGGACAAAGGATCAGACTCTGCATCGCTGTCATTTGATAAAAGATCGACGGTAATTGATGTGTCCTCGTCAATAGTAAGCGGATCATCGACCGCAACCGGGTTGTCATTAATTCCGGTTACCACAAAAGTGATATTGGCAGATGAGGTGGCCCCATCGTTATCGGAGATGCTGTATTCCACAACCA
>JARGOZ010000013.1:53589-71072 GCA_029213025.1 Verrucomicrobiales bacterium | reverse complement strand
ATCGGTTCCGGCGAGCATCGTGTTTGTATTCATTGGCTTACTCTACAAGCCGGTGATATTCACGCTATCCATGAATTGGCTTACGATGGTCTCTTTTTGTTCCATTTAACAGGGTACAATCCCGGACTTAACAGGGTACGATTGCTAAAACTCCCACTGCCTGCCATCGAAAGAAATCGAGCGTATCCGGGTCTCACCTTTCGGAAGGTGAACCCGGGCGTGAATCGTTTTGCCTTGCGCCGGAATCTGGAGCACTACTATTTGTCTGCCGCCCGTGGGATCGATGTCTTTGCTGACCCTTTGCGCCGGCACAAAATCTTTCTGGCCTTGCGACCGCCATGCCACACCAATAGATCCGCTGTTTGCTGATTCCAATTCCAACTCGACCGGAAACGACCCTGATATTTTAAGACCGTCGATCACGATGAATGGATTTCGGTTTTTCTTTTGCGGAGAAATCACCAAATTTCCATTCTCCCGTTTCAGAGTACCGTTTCTCGACTGCCACTGGCGATCCACCCTGCCCGGATTTGCTCCTTTCGCCGCTTTACCTTCGAGATAGAAATCAAAGTAGGCCTCCCAGACCGGGGACATCGAAGCGACATCGATCCCCGGCGGTTGTAAATCGCCAGCCCACGCCGCCAACTCCGATTCCATCGCAGACGCCAGTGGTTGATTTTTCACCAGCAAATTTCTTTTCTCCTTCGGATCTGCACCGAGATCGAAGAGGTATTTTCGATTACCTCCTTTGAGAAACTTCCAATCCCCTTTTCGAATCGCGGATTGAGCTACCCATCGCCACTTTAATGAGGAATGCGGAGGTTCTTTTATCTCTCCACTCAGAAACGGAATCAAATTCACTCCGTCGAGGGTTTGATCTTTTTCAAGTCCGGCGAGCTCCACCGCTGTTGCCGCTACATCCAAAGTCCATATCGGATCATCATATACCACACCGCCCGGAATCCTGCCCGGCCAACTGATCAAAAACGGCACCCGGATGCCACCCTCGGTGAGCATTCCTTTCTCCCCGTTCATCGGTTCATTATGTGAGCCATCCCAGCCAGGTCCGCCGCCGGGAGCATCGAGCTTATGAATCTTCAAAGGAGCGCCGTTATCGCCTATATAGAAGATAAGAGTGTTTTTATATAAATTCTTTTTCTGTAGCTCAGCAACGATTTGACCAACCCCGTCATCCATCGCTGAGATCATCGCAAGCGCCTGGCGGCGGCGCTCCGGCATCTCTCCCGGGAAGCGGGACAGATACTTTTCAGGGGCATCCAGAGGCACGTGTGGAGCACGGTAAGCCAGATAGAGAAAGAAAGGGTTTCCGTGGTGCCGGTTAATGAAGGCTACCGCCGCTTTACTACAGGCATCAAGGTGATACGTACCGTCGCTGACCATTTGACCGGGTATCGTTTTTCCGTCGAGAGTGTAGTTGGCGAAACAGGGCCGGTTCGCATTTTTCGAATACACATCATCAAAACCATGATCTGATATTTCGTGAACCGGGCCGAGATGCCACTTCCCGATTTGACCGGTCATATATCCCGCCGTCTTAAGACGCTCCGCTATAGTGAACTGCCGGTTAAAGCCGGCCAGGTCCACACCGTTGCTTTCGACCCCGAACCGGTTCTGAGACCGGCCCGAAAGCAGACCCGCCCGGGATGGGATGCATTGAGGAGCGGTGGAATAACCGTTTGTTGCCCTGACGCCGGAAGCGGCAAGAGCATCGATATGAGGTGTTTTCAGATCATCGTAAATATCGGCAGCACCGATATCGGGCCAACCGTGATCGTCAGTATAGATCACAATGATGTTGGGCTTTTCCGCCCCGACGATAAGACAGGGCCAGGCGACCAACTGAAGCAAAGCGAAGAGAGCGAAATTTTTCATCAAAACTATTATCCATGCCCGCGATGGGCCGTAAACTAAAATTAGTTCATGAAAATACTTTCCTTTGGAGCCTCTACCAGCTCAACATCAATCAATCGACAATTGGCAGCCTATGCGGCAAGTCTTATTCCCAACGCGACCGTTACCGATTTGGATTTACGGCGGTTTTCCCTGCCGATATACAGTGCCGACGAAGAGACGTCGAACGGCATTTCACAAGCCGCCCATGCTTTCAAAGAAATGATCAAAACTCATGACGGCATCGTTGTTTCGCTTGCGGAACACAACGGATCCTACTCCGCCGCTTTCAAAAATCTATACGACTGGACTTCGCGAATCGACGTGAAGGTGTGGGCCGGAAAGCCGATGCTGTTGCTCTCCACCTCCCCAGGCGGTCGTGGCGGAGCATCCGTTATGGAAGCAGGAAAAGCCACGTTTCCCCGGATGGGAGCTGATCTGAAAGCTACCTTCAGTCTGCCGTCATTTTATGACAACTTTGCTGACGGGAAGATTACCGACCCTGCGCTCGACGCTGAACTACAAACGGCGGTAGTTGCGTTCTGCCAGTCATATTAGCGGGACTTGTTTACTACTTCCAGCGCCGCCCGGTAACCACACATACCGTGAACCCCGGCTCCGGGAGGACTGGAGGCTGAGCATATGTAGATATCGTCTGCCGGAGTCGTGTGTGGTCGGATGCGGGCTACGGGACGGGCTAAGAGTTGCTTCCAATCGGTCACACCGCCAATGATATCTCCGCCCGTAAAATTCGCATTATAGCTTTCAAACTCCGCGCAATTTCTGGTTTTCCGGGCCAGAATCGTGTCCCGGAACCCGGGCGCAAATCGCTCAATTTGATCTTCTATAGCACCGGTCATATCGCGGGTTGATCCGGAAGGCACATGACAATAGGCCCAGAGTGTTTGTTTCCCCGCCGGTGCCCGGGAGGGATCGAAGACACTCTGTTGTGCAGTCAGAACAAACGGGCGTTGCGGATGCTTCCCCTCCCACACCTCTTTCTCCGACAGGGCAATTTCCGCAAAACTACCTCCTACATGCACTGTTCCGGCGAGTCGGCATTCCTCTGCTGCCCACGGAACCGGTTCGGACAGAGCATAGTCAATTTTGAAAACTCCGGGACCATAACGATAATTGAGTAGGCGCTTACGGTATCCCGCCGGCAACTTTGATTTGGCGATTTCCGCGAGGGCATGTGGACCGGTATCAAAAAGGTAGGCCCCCGCGGATGGCAATTCATCTATAGTAGAGATTTGCCGATTGCATTGAACCTCCCCGCCCAGGCTTTCAAGACAACGCCTTAGGGCGAGAGGTATCGATCCCGCTCCCCCTTTCGCCATTGGCCAGCCGTTCTTGTGGCAGGCTAACATAAGCATCAACCCAATTGCATTGGTCGTCAGCGGACGATCAAGCGGAAGTATAGAATGCGCAGCATTGCCCCCGAACAACGCGCGGGCGGTGGGACTGGAAAACCGGGAGTGAGCAAACAACGAAGCGGAGGGCAATGCATTCAGTCCAAACCTCGCGACGGCCATAGGGCTTTGCGGGAACCCGGGCGGGCCCATAAAATTACGAAACAGCGAATCCGCCTTTTCGAGAAGCGGCGCAAAGATCTTTCGATAGGTATTGGCTTCTTTTTTGCCCAACCGGGCCGCCGTTTCCGAAAGGGATCGATACATGACTGCTGCGCAACCATCGTCAAGCGGGTGCGCCAGTTGGACATCCGGCCAGATCCATTCGAGCCCGAACTTCTCCAACCCAAGGCTCTGAAAAAAAGGCGAGCACAGCGCCATCGGATAAATCGCCGAACAGACATCGTGCCGGTAGCCGGGGAGCGGACCTTCTTCCGTACGAGTTCCTCCCCCTGGAGTATGGTGTTTTTCAACGACCAGAACCTTGCGGCCTTCCCGGGCAAGTGTAATCGCTGCTGACAGACCGTTGGGCCCCGAACCGACGATGACAGCATCGTATTCTTTACTCATCGCCGGTACAGCAAACCTTCAATCACCCTTTCTTTTTCTTCCTTGGATTGCCTTCCGGCCAGTGCTCTTTGTCAAGGGCCGTCCACTCTTCATCAGTCAATCGCCCCGGCTCTCGATTACCGGTCCCGGTAGTTTTGGTGAGACGATCGCCCAGTTCGGCACGGGCTTTATCCGCTATAGCAAGGAGCCGTTTCATTACTTCGGGATTTTCTTCCGCTACATCCTTTTGCTCTCCGAGATCGGTATGTAAATGATACAGTTCCGGCTTCACTGTTTTGTCGCCGCTATACCTTTTAGGAGTTCCGTCGGTTCCGCCGGGAGCTCCACCCATGGTGCGATACTGGTGAGGTAGTACCAGTTTCCATTCGGAAGCTATGATGGCCTGCAACTCGTTCTGTTTATAATACACCCAATAGCCATCGTGCGGATTTTCTCCGTCACCGGAAAGCACCGGCCAGATATCGAGACCATCAATAGGTTTTTCCGGCAGATCAGCACCGATCAGTCCGGCTATAGTCGGTAGTAAATCAATATTCATCCCCGGAGTATCGGAAACTGTTCCCGCAGGAATCTTACCCGGCCAACGCATGATACAGGCTTCGCGAATGCCGCCCTCCCAGGAAGTCCCCTTGCCTTCGCGAAGCGGACCGGCAGAACCGCTGTGGGTGCCGTAGCTGAGCCACGGTCCGTTGTCACTGGTGAAGATCACAAGCGTATTATCATCGATCCCGGAGGTTTTGATCGCATTCAAAATCTCACCTACCGACCAGTCGATTTCGGAAATCACATCACCGTATAAACCTCTCTCCGTTTTTCCTGCGAAACGTTCACTCACATAGAGTGGCACATGAGGCTGGGGATGCGGAACGTAAAGGAAAAACGGATTTTTGCGGTTCCGGCAGATAAAATCAACGGCTTTGCCGGTGATTCGGGTAGTCAGCATTTTTTGATCAGCGGGCTCGGCGAAAGATTGCTTTTCATTGCCATTGAAAATCGGCAGCGGTGGAAAGAACTTTGAAGTGGGATGAAAAGGCCACATGTCATTCGAGTAGGGAATCCCGAAATATTCATCAAAGCCGTTTTGCAGAGGAAGAAACTTTTTGTGATCACCGAGGTGCCACTTGCCGAAGCAGGCCGTGGCATAGCCTTTCGATTTGCATACTTCAGCGAGAGTCGTTTCCTCCGGATTAATGCCGTGAGCGCTGCCCGGGCTGAGGGCTCCGTGAATGCCTACACGGTTCGAATAGCAACCGGTGAGCAAGCCGGTTCGCGAAGCGGAGCAAACCGCCTGCGAGGCATACCACTGCGTGAACTTGCGCCCTTCCGCCGCCATTTTATCAAGGTTTGGAGTCTCGAACCCTTTTGCCCCGAATACACCAACATCTTCGTACCCCTGGTCGTCGGTAAAAATGATGACAATGTTAGGAGGACTCTCTTCGCTGCGGGACAACAACGGAAGTATCGAAAACAACACGGTAAACAGGATGATTTTTTGCATCGTAAAGAATAATTTGAATCGGATAGTAGATTCTACTCGAAACGAAATCAAAGAAAACGAGGACCGCAAAAATGATGAAGAAATGGATTGTACCCTGTCAGGTCACTCATTGTACCCTGTTCAATGCATTTTCAGCAGAGGCTTCCGGAAGATATAGTCGTCCATGACAAAGCCGCCGCCGATGTCAGCGCAATCTTCACGGATAATTTGAAATCCGCAGCTTTCATAGAAATTGATGGCTCGTTCATTGCCACGATTAACCCGCAACTCAAGACAGGACGAATCAGCATTGATCGCCCGGCGGGATATCTCTTTGAGAGCCTGCCTGCCAATTCCCCGTCGATGAAATTCCGGTGCGACGTAAATTTTATGAATACAGCAGGGAGCGCCTGAAAGGAGAGGACCGAAGGATACAAACCCGACACGGCTTTCCTGTGCTTCAATCAGTAAATAGACAATATTTTCTTCCTCTATTTCCTCCCGGATCGTTTCGGGGGCATACATCCAGTCCAACATGTAGTCAATCTGCCCCTGGCTGATCATATCCGAGTATACAAGTGGCCATATTTTCCGGGCCAAACCGTTTACTTCCCCGGCTTCACCGGGTACTACCTCTACAAATTTCATCGCCGAAAAGGATCGGGAGCACCGCCACCTCCGAAAGGATCTACCGGTTTTCCCTCTGCCGCAGGTGAAGTCGCATCAACTTCTTCATCCTCATCCAATGACAACAATAAGCGGAAAGCTTCGCGATATCTCGGCGAATCAGCCAGCGCATCGAGCACGTACCTTTTGGCCTTTTCCTGATCTTTCGGTTCGTACAATCCGGCGAGCCGGTAGCGTACTTCCGATGGATTAGCGGGTTTCAGATCGAGCAGTTTTTCAAAAGAGGTAATGGCCTCGGCGGGCTGATTCAGATGCTGGCTGGCACAGCCCCGGCAGTAGTGAATATCTTTCAGGAACGGGTTGATTGCCATTGCTCGGTCCGCGTTTGTGATTAATTCCGGCCAGTTTTCACTCTTTAAGTCAAGGTCGAGCAGCTTGCTGTAGGCGGCGTAGGCTTCCGCCGATTTTTCACTTAGCACCCGGAGCGTCTCAGCTTCATTTTCGAGATCACCCATTCCCCGGTAGGCATTGGCTTTCATGAAATATCCGTTACTGAGGCCATCGACATAATCGGGATACAGATTGATAAATTCGTCCGCCGCAGCGATTGCCGCTTTCCAGTTCTTTGCTTCCATCAACTGCCGGGTATGAGTTTGGTGAGCCCAGAAGTTATTGGGATTCTTTTTCAAAAAAGCAGCTACGGCCAGATGGCTGGCAGGATTTATGACGGAAGGCTCCGGCACGCTCCAGTCGACTCCGGGAGCGAGGCTCTCGACAATGGCAAATACATAGTCAACAAAGTCCCGCTCCAGTTGATCGAGACCATCTGTATTTTTGTCGATCGCCTGATTGATGAGAAGTCCACTGGCGAGGTCAGCAAGGATTTGATTCAACTTTTCCTGACCGAATTTCTCTACGATAAATTTCACAACCAGCATGGACTGGTAGTAGGCAAACATGACATATTCGCCGTTGGGCGGATTGTAGAAAGCACTGCTCAGTTTTGATATCGGAGTGAGGGCGTTTTCTTCGACAATCATCTTGCGATATTTGTGAGTCATCCGCTGTCCCCAGTTGGACTGCTTTTGCATTTCTTCGTGGACGGAAATCCCTTCACTCAGCCACCTCGGCATTTTATTTTTGGTAGCCGTCAGCGTGACCACGTGAGCAAACTCATGCCACAGCGTCGCCTCCCAGTTGTTCTTCCCGTGGGTCAGGCTGCCGGGACTGTTCATCGTTACCACGGATCCAAAGCAAACGCCGAGAAGACCGGCACCACCCAGACTGCCAAAAGATCGAATCGCGAAATCTGCCTGGTTGGGAAAAAACTCAACGAGAGTAGGTTCCGTCAGTGTAACTCCGTATTTGGGACAAAGAATCGCCCGGGCTTCCTCGAGAAGGGCCAGAGCCCGGTCGCCATAGAGATCAGCTTCGTTCTGTGGCAACCGGATGATAAAATTGTCCGATTTCACCGTGGCGAAACTGGCGATTTCCTCCTGCAGAATTTCCAGGTTGTAGGCTAACACATTGTATTCGTCTTTTTCACTGACTTCGCGCGCCAGCGGCCACGTTTTTTCCTCTTCCCCGAGACTGAGGTAGTCCAGCGCAAGCTGTAGCTTCGCGGGCAGGTAATCGGGATCCAGAGCCAAAGCCCGCTTCTGGCTGTCGGCCCCTTCCTGAAATCTATAGTTTCGTGACAGAACTCTACCGATCAGATGGTCGACTTCCGGGTTCTTGTTCCATACTGACAAGGCGTTTTTCCGCGACGCTTCAAAAGCGGTGTCGTCATGGCGTTCCAGTTCTTCCAATACAGCGACGAGAGCCCATGCCTCCGGTTGAAGCGGATTGATGCCGTGAATGATCTTCAGATAAGCCCGCGCATCGGAATACTTTTCAAAATTGATCGCAAATTCAGCTCGAATTAACAGCGAGCCAAAATGAAAAGAGTGCTCTTCCAGAATTTTGTCAATCTCAGCCATTCCGGCTTTCCGGTCGTCGGGGAGGAATGCCCGTGCCAGGCCAAAACGCAGATCCGGGTTGTTGGGTTCGTATTTCAGGGCGGCCCTGAATTCCTGAGCTGCCAGTTTGAAATCGGACTTGGTCAGAGCCAGTTCGCCGGAAGCTTGATGAGCATCGATCAACCCGGGAGGTGCGTCCCGGCCTTTCTTTTCCACCGCCTTGGCCGGTTGGTAAAAGCTTTCCAGAACCACAGCCGGATCGGCTCCGAGAACGAGCGCCGCTTTGCCGAGATGGACCAGATCCATTGAATCGCGCTTCAGCGGCATCGCATCGGCGGCCTGGTTGATCAAAGCGAGAATTTTGTCTTTTTTCTCTTCCTGCCCGGTGATTCGATACATTTCATGCACCTCCAGTAAGGTGGGCAGATCCTTGGAAAATTGCGTGGCGACGATGCCGTCCGCTTCAAGCACTGCCTCTTCATATCTTCCCAGCTGAGCCAGGGATTTCATTTTCAGCGTCCGCCATTCCGGCGAAGGCTGATTCCGACGCAACGCGTAATCGCAGTTTTGGATTACGATCATGTATCGCCCCCTTTGGAACAGGCTCCTTACCATAGGCAGCTTATCATCATCATAGAACTTTTTATAATCCGCCTGAGCACCGGCGAAGGTTGAAAAAAGCAGACAAATAAGGAAAACCGGGAGACACCGAACCATGCCGCAAGATAAGCACGGAAACGAGTTGTGGCAAAGGGGCGGATATTCAGACTAAGAAGCGAGAATCAGCCGGATCGTTTCAGCTGCCTGTTGCCGGTATCCGCCGCCGAACAGAGCAAAATGATTCAGCTCGTGATACAGATTGTAAAGCCTGTGGAGCAAAGCTTCCCGCTCGGGAAGCGGGTGAATTTCCCGGTATGCCCGGTAAAAGGCCGGGGAAAACCCGCCGAACATTCGCGTAAACGCGATCTCCGCCTCCCGGTCTCCGAAATAGCAGGCCGGATCAAAAATCACCGGATTTCCCGACTCATCAAACGCGACATTTCCCGACCACAAATCGCCGTGCAAAAGAGATCCCTCCGACGCTCCGGCCCCATTCAATATTTCGCGAACCACACAAAGAAGCTCGGCTCGCTCTTCGATATTCCATCCGTTTTTCGCAGCCAGCTGCAATTGAAAGTCGATACGCCGCTGCGCGAAAAAATCGGCCCAATTTGCAGAGGGTTCGTTGTTCTGTGGCGTTCTGCCAATGTGGTTTTGGTAGGTGTTGCCAAACGTTCCGTCTGTAGACGTAACTTCGTGTAGTTCCGCCAACTGCCTGCCCAAACGCGATTGATGCCCGGCATCCTGCCAGGAAAAAGGAGTTACCGCCTCCATTACCAGAATGGCATGATCCCCCACAGCCCCACAGGCATAGGGTTCCGGAACCCGAATCGCACCGGCTTCGCGAAGTTGCAGAAGCCCGCGGATTTCTGCTTCAAAGAGATCAAAGTTTTGGCGGGAATTCACTTTCACAAATATCCGGCGATCGTTCGATGTCGAAATCACCCAGGCCTCGTTGATGCATCCTCCTCCCACCGACTTTCGTGATTCTACCAACGGAGTAAAATCAGTATTTGCGGCAATCCAGTTGCCGAGATTTGTCCAATCCATGCCAAAGCTAACGATCTTTTATCCCTTCAATCAAGTTGGCCCGGGCAGAACCTGAATCCGTAATTTGCGGGCGGTTACACTTTACCTTACTGCAACCACATAACCATGACAGACGAAAGACAAAGACGCGCCTACTGGACCGAACAAATGGAACTCGGTTACCGGATGGTCGAACAATTGCTCGAACACCCCGTCGAAGAGTGTGGTGAACCCTTTGCGTCCATTCCGGAAGCCGCGGATGCGGCCGGAGTCGAAATGTGGTTTTCTGATACAAAAATCGCCGGGGATTTGGACCGGGTCTACCATTTGCGGGAAAGCAATGTCAGGGAAATTATCAGGATTGGACGGGACATGAATGCGCGCGGCTGGATCCTGAAAATCGAGGACGGATTTCGCTCGCTGGAAATGCAGGGCACTTTGGTTCGCAAGCCGGAAGTTTTCGATGCGGTCGTTCAGAAATGTATCTGGGAAAATGACGGAGAAATCCCCCCGGTCGAATTTGTCGCCCGTCGAGCTATCGTGATGGTGGCAAATATCCCGAAAATCGGCGGACACATGTCGGGTTCAGCTATCGATATTTCGGTATTCCGCCGCGACGACGGCAGCGAAGTTTCATGCGGCGGACCTTATTTGATGGTAAACGAATGCACCCCGATGCGCTCCCCGTTTGTATCGGAAACCGAACTACAGAACCGGCTGGAGATAACCAATGTGATGGAGTCACACGGTTTTATGCATTTTCCCTTTGAATTCTGGCACTACAGCAAAGGTGATGTCGCCGACCGGATCATGAACAGCAACGCCACTCCGGCCAAGTTCGGAGCCGTAAACTGGAATCCTGATACCAATGAGATCATCCCGGTAACCGATTCCAAAACGCCGCTCAATCCACTGGCCCGGATTACCGAGGAAATCGAAGCGGCGCTGAGCCGAAACAATACTCAGTAAATGTGGATAAAATCGTCCGAAGAAAACAATCCCAGAATCAACCGGGAAAGAATTTCTCTATCGCTCAAATCCCTGCTCTGCAAATCCTTGATATAATTCCCCGAAGCAGCCAACTGCATCTGATCCGGCGGGTGACCAAGGACCGTCAAAAAGGCGGGAATAATTGTTTTCTCTACCCTCTTGCCTTCACTCAATAATTTGTCTGCCAATTGATCGGCGTAGTACTTAGGCAGCGGATTATTGAGAAAAAACAGCGCCTGATCCGGTGTCACCGCATCGGGTCGATCATGAATCGGACGGCCCGAAGAATCGAATCCGAACAGTTGGAACATTTTGCGAATTTCCTGACCCAATCCTTTCGGGGAACGGGAAGAAATCAATATATAGAGAGCCCGATCACGCGACAATTGTGTATTCAGCTTCGCACCCGAAGCCTGCCGGGGAACTTTGTCGAGAGTGCCCAGCATACTGTCATAAATGGCTTCCGCCTCCAGTCTTCTGCGGGGAAATTCATTACTTCGATAGTACCGGGAGTTTACCAGCAATCTCTGAATGTGTTTTACCGACCAACCACTTTCCATGAACTCAGCGGCCAACCAGTCCAGCAACTCCGGGTTCTCCGGTTTCGCTCCCTGAATACCGAAATTGTCTGTAGTCGCCACTATACCTGTACCAAAATGCCAGTGCCAGATTCGATTCACCATCACCCGCGCGGTCAGGGCATTATTCCGATCCGTCATCCAGCGGGCCAGCTCCAGCCTGCCGCTGGAATCTGAAGCAACCGGATAGTCCTCTGAAATGGATTGAAAGAGTGTCGGCACTGCCCGGGGTACCGGATCTCCTTTCAATTGATAGGTATTTCCCCCGGCCCGAACCGGTTCACTGATCAATTCCTCCCGGTCTTTCACCGCCAGAGTTTGGGGCAGTTGTACCTGCGGTAAAAGGTCACCGATTTTTTTATCGATTTCCGCGACTTTTGTTAATTGAGAATCCGGAAGGAGTAACTCCATTTCTGAAGCCATCGGCGGCCAGAAGGTTTTTGAATGACTGTATCTCCAGAGAGCCCGCTGCAGAGCCCCAGTAGGCCGCGGCTCGGAGTTTTTCACAATCTTCAACGCGTCCAGCCGGGGAAACGGCTCGTGTTTATCCGCCATCAGCCGAATCCGGTTGGCACCTTTTTTAAACGCAAAAGGCCCAAAAGCCTCCCAGCGATAGTTCCGGTAGTCTGTCCCCCCGGTTTTCGCAATTGGGATCCGCTGATCTGTCATTTCCCGGTTCAATTCCAGCTTCACAGGAGCCGCCTGTGCGGTGGCATATCGCAAATACAGTGAAAACTCACCCGCTTCGTCGAGGTGAAAATCATACTGTACCCATTGATCGAGGGGAACCCGGGCTTCGATGGCGGGCGTGTATTTCCCCTTCACGGTGACGAGATTTTTGTAGCCGGAAAAATCCTCCGCCTCCCAGGCCTTCATTTGTTTCGCCGGAACAACCTGGCCGGATTCGCTGCGAAACGCTGTTTCGTTCGCCTCGATAAATTTCTTTCTCAGCCTATTAAGCTCACTCCAGCGTAGCTTTTCGAGGTCATCAATTTGCTGCTGAATTTTCTCTGATTTTTCAATTTCTGCCGGAAGAGCCAGAGGTTGAGTAAGGCGGGGGCGACCGTCTTTCCAGAACTCGCTGAAGTTGCTGATGATTTTCGTGCTTCGAAAAATACCGGCCATTGCGTAATAGTCCCGGGTAGGAATCGGATCAAACTTGTGATCATGACAGCGTGAACAGGCGAAATCGAGGCCGAGAAACGCCTTCGTCGCCGTGGAGATTTGTTCGTCGACAATATCCAGCTTCAACTGATTTGGATCGGTACACTCATCGAACCAGGGACCGATGGACAAAAAGGCCGGTGCAATTTTGCGGTCGAAATAGCCGGAATCATCGCCCTCCAGCAAATCACCGGCGAGCTGCTCGGCGACGAACTGATCATACGGCTTGTCGGAGTTAAAAGAACGCACCACATAATCCCGGTATTCCTCTGCCAGATCGATGCGATCCACACCCGGCACCTTGATTTTGCCCTGCACGTAGCGGGCCACATCCAACCAGTGACGCCCCCATCTTTCCCCGTAGTGCGGCGAATTCAGCAACCGCTCCGTCATTTTTTCATAGACATCGTCCGATTTGTCGGAGACGAATTGCACGATTTCCTCCATCGTTGGCGGCAACCCGGTCAAATTCAATGACACGCGACGCAGCTGGATGTGGCGATCCGCCTCCGTACTATCCTCGAGGAGATCATTTAGAAAAAAATCGATGCCAAGCCCCGGATTTTCCGGCTTTTTCACCGGTTGATAGGCCCAGTGCTCCTTTTCCTGTGAATTTCCGGGCCCGGCCGGAATCGAAAGGGCTAGCAGTATTACCAAAATATAACGGAATTGGGTCACTTGAAAAATGGGTGCATAAGTGAAGGGTAAGAGCGTCGGACGTGTGGTCCACCGGTGCGTTCAGGTTTCCTATCTGCGGGAAATCATTTCAAATGTCTCTGCCCGGGGTTTCATTTATTCCGACATTCTTCAGACAACAACATACCTTATGGCCCATACTTATCTACCAAGGATCAATCCCTGCTTTGTGTCCCATAACCTCGCATTGGGGGGCGCTCAAACTGCAGTGCTCCGTTACATCAGCGCCCTTCCCGAGTGGGTTCGCGACCGGACGACTCTTTATTCCCAGTCTGATGATATGCCTCTGCTCGATGCTGCGGAAAAGAACGGTTTCACCTGCGGAAACGTTACAAGAGAGGCTCCCATGGACCCTTCGTCCTACTTTTTGAGCTACGGGGATCTGACCGGTTTACCGCAGCGCCCTACTTCACTGGTTCTCCACTCGTGGGATGAAGCCGGCTGGCGTTTTATCGACCGGGCCTACGATAATCTGTACGGTATGAAAGTGGCCGGAGTTTCGCAGAAGGTGCTCGACCGCTACTCCGACTGGGCAAAAGAAAAAAATCACAAGGTCCTCGGCGTCATGACACCGCCTGTGTCTGAATTTACCTCGGTAAAAGGCAAATATGATGAAAGAGGCCGGATCGTAGTTGGCTGGATGGGCCGCCCGCTCGAATCCAAAGGACTCATGACCCTGCCATATCTTCTGGCAGAAGAACCCCGGATGGTGATCCGGGCGTGGACAGGGGCAGACACCGCCGGTTTGGAATACACACAACGCACTCAGGCTGAAGCTCTCGCCAAAGTCATCAAACTGGCGCAGGATCTCGGCGTAAGCGACCGTCTCGACATTCGCCCGCTAGATTTCAATCCTTTCAACTACCGCCACCGTCTCGACGGTTGTCACGTGCTCCTTGGCAACAGCGAAAAAGAGGGCTACCTGCTCACTGCAGCGGAAGCTCTCAGTTGCGGGATTCCTGTTGTGGTCACAAAGACCTGCGGAATCGCTGATATGATCCAGAATGGCAAAAACGGTGTTCTTATCGACTGGAATGCCAGCCCGAAAAAGCTCGCCAAAACCGCTCACAAAGCGATTCTCCGCGCAGCGCAATGCGATACCGTTGACTGTCTCGCTTCCGCCGCAAATCTCTCCCTTGCCGCCAATTACGCTTCCGCCCATTCACAGATTCTCACCGAAATGACGGGGACCTGTCTGATCAACCGCGATGCCAATGTCACCGTGGGGCTCAGAATCCACAAGGGAACCGACGTTTCCAAGCTGGAAGACGCGGTGAACAGCATTGCGTCGCAAACCTACCGCCGATTCAAGACCATTCTCCTCGTCGACGGACCATGGTCCTACGCTGAGCCAATTGCGAAACGTTTCGGACTGCCTCTGATTTGTACCGGGATGGAACCGGACATTGAACATTGCAGCTGGTTACACCGCCAGGCAGTTGAGCAGTGCGGAACCGAGTTTTATAAACCGTTGGATTATGACGATCAAATCCTTCCGACTTATTTGGAGCGGGCCGTCGCCACCCTTGAGAGCAAAAAAGCCGATGTCTATGGCTGTAAACTTTTGACACTGGAAAACGGCGATATTCAGCCGCGTCTCCACTGGCCCAACAAGCCGGTTGAAAGCATGTTCACCGGAAATTCCGATGACAATATGCTGCCGCATTCCTCAGTGACAATGCGGACAAAGATCGCTCTGAAAGCCGGAAATTATCAGGAACGAGCCGTTGGACTCGGAGCAGATGACTACCATCTCTGGTATCGGATTCACAAAGCTGGCGGCATATTCCACCGCGACGATGAAGTTCGCAATGTGGTCTACCGGATTCACGAGCAAAACTCGCTCAAGATCCGCCGCGAACGCTTCGGCAACACAGTGAAAGATCAGCGCGCAGCCGCCCGGAAAAATCTCTTCCAGAAAGCCGCAGCCGCAGCCGGATTCACCGTAATCGCCGGAGGCGCAGCTGGTTGCGCAGACGAAGATCCCAAGACAGATCCGGGAGAATCCGCCGCCAAAGCAAAAGCCACTGCTGACAAGATGGTTGACCCGGCCAACAAGGTCGCAACCTCCGCTGACAAAGTTGATCCGCCTCACAGCTAAGGGCGAAAATATTTACTGAAAATACGAAAAATCCCGGTTGGAAACAGCCGGGATTTTTTGTTGGCGCTACACGCAGCTTTTCGGGAAATCCCCCCCTACCACGAAGAGATACCAACCAGCTCGGCGAGCATCTTTTTTACCGGTTTGTTCTCGTAGCGTTTCCACGGCTTTCTGTTCGCAGAAGCACCGCGTTGCTGAGACATTATGAAATATCCAAAGCCCATTTTTGTTTCGTATTTTTTAGAGGGACGGGGAGATTAATTATTTTTTTCGATCCTGCAACCGATCTTATGAGGAATATTTTTCACAAACTTACGAAATGTGACCGGGGACCGGATCTAACAGGGTACAGTCGCGAATTGTACCCTGTTAAGCGGCTGACTGAACAGGGTACAGTATAAAATTGTACCCTGTTGAATCACAGAGATATACGGAAATTACAGGCGGGAAACCACCAATTTCAGAACATCTCCCGCCACACTCAGGTAAGGATTCAGATTCGAGCCGTTTACCGTGGCCGCCACGATACTCAAAATGTCATCTCCTTCCGACATTTCGATCCGTAATGTTACCGTATAGAGTTGGTAATCATCGAACAACGAGCCGGGGTCACCTATAAAAGCAGTCGCGCCGGGTGCGATTGGAACCAGCCCTACCAGTCCCCCATCGCTGTCGACGACCTGAGCGCTCACATTGATTTTATCACCGAACAATTTTTGTGTTCCGAAGTTGTTAAACAGGTTCGATATGCCGACAAGGTCTTCGCTTGAGAGACCGCCATTCACGGCGATTATCAGAACGGATGATGGTTCATTACCCCGGAGATTTCCTGCCGTAGAGTTTGCCGCATCCGCACCGACACCGATGACCACGGGGTCTGTTCCATCCGGAAGCACTTGCACCTCGTAAGCCCCCCCACCGAGCGGAGTCCAACCGGTTACCGAGCCGTTGACGACGGGCAAATCGAGGATATCAGCCGGATCAAAACCTGTTACATCTTCTTCAAAATCCACAGTAATAACGGCCGTGCTACCCTGGTTCACCGTAGCCGGTCCGGTAATTACCGGCACCGGAGCCAGGGCGTCCACTTCTGTTACCAGCTGGGTGGAAGGACTGTCGTTGCCCGCTCTGTCGGTTGCGGCCGAGCTGACCACATCCACGGACACATTGCCCTCACCTGCAGCCGTAATTTCCACCGTGAAGGTACCATCGAGGTTATCGGTAAATCCGGTAACGCTGCCACCGCCGACGATGATGTCTCCGCTGGTAAATCCGGTAACGGTTTCGCCGAAATCAATCGTCACAGGGAACGGATTGCTCGTTTCAACGGCTCCGGCTCCCGTCACAGTCGGGGTCGGCACGGTGTTATCTACCGTGTAAGTTTCCACAGTGGCGGGAAGCGTTCCGTCGATCGGCGAGTTCCCGTATCCGGCGCTTTGAATATCCTGCCCGGCAGCAAAACTCAACCCGGCGACACCATCAAACCCGGCAAGATCGCCCCCGCTGACGGTCACATCATATTCGCTTGCAGAAACCTGAGACACCCCGGTTACGGTAGCGGTGGTTCCCGTCACATCAAAATCATCCAAACTCACATTCTGCACATCACTGTCGAAAGTGACGCGGAAGACAAGTGAGTCGGCAGAGGTGAACTCATCGATCGGGTTTTGGCGGACAATGGACTCTGCATTGGCGATTGCCAACACATCGATACTGAGGGTATTCGGAGTCTGGTCGGTATTTTGTCCAACCGGAAGAGAAGCAAATCCGATCAGGTTGTAATCCCCTCCCGAACCGGAAAGTCTGACACCTGCAATCGTCGAAGCATCGCTAACGCCAAGATCAGCCACTTCCACCGCAAAACCACCCAGGGCTCTGTCCGGCAGCGGAGCCGCAGCCCCGTCATTACGCAAGTAATCAAAAGTGCCTATTGAACCTCTCGCGCCGGTTACCGAAACTGGTGAACCAATCAAATTACCTAAATTGTCCACGGCCTGGATACTTGAAGCTCCGGCGTCGTTCTGTATGACAAAGATTTTATCGGTATTGCGAAGATTTGCTCCGAACTCATAATTTACCGTCTCTAACGGGTTAAGAATAGCAGTATCCAACCGGTCATCTGTAATCGCCTCCAATCCGCTGGCAGGAGCAGTCGTACCGGTTCCGTGAAGAATTGATGCATTCCCAGGCACGTTTGCGCTTGTGCCGGTAACAAAGGAGAGATCCGTGTACGTTCCTCCGGCATCAGTAAAGGAAATCATGGTTTGGCTACCACCTTCACCAGAGACAAAGCCCTCCGCAGTTGTGACAGCGGTAATCGGCACCGCACCCGGGGTGGGCGAAACTCCCAATCCATCATCAACCACCAGG
>JARGOZ010000013.1:2737-53579 GCA_029213025.1 Verrucomicrobiales bacterium | reverse complement strand
CTGATCTCTGGAACCATCGCTGTATCCGGATACACCACCTGGAAAGTAAAATCACCATAGGATCCGCCGCTTTCACCGGCTACCGGTTCAAAGGTAAGTTTATTGGCACCGAGATCCGCTATCGTTACAAAATCGCCGGCGGAAACAGCGACACCATCGAGGCTCAAGGTCCCGGCGGCGGGTGGAGTCGTAATCACTACACCAATGAAATCATCCGAAGGCGTATCGCCCGGATCACCAAACCCGAAGTCGGAAGCCGTAATCGTCAACGTGGTATCCTGATCAATCGTCAAGGTAGTATCGGTCCCCGCCGGCGCTACCTTGGCCGGTGTCACATCTATAGTGGTCGTGTTAGGTGAAGGATCCGTATTTTCGCCGACAGGAGCCGACGCGAAGCCGATGAGATTATAATCCTGCGAACCCGTTCCGGTAAATTTTATACCTTTGATCGTCGACGTATCCGTGATTCCGAGATCAGCCACCTCAATAGAGAATCCACCAATCGATCTGTCGGAAAGGATCGCTCCCGAACCATTTCGCTCAAAATCCAAAGACCCAAGGCCACCGATTGCGGAGCCAACGCTGACCTGCAATCCGATCAGAGATGTGCCATCGTGCGCCTGAATGGTCAGAGGCGGTGTGCTGGTATCATTCGTGAAAACAAAGATCTTGTCAGAAATTTTCAACGGGTCGTCAAATTCGAAAATAACGGTATCCGATGGATTTAAAATTCCGGTATCGATGCGATCATCTGTCATCGAGGCAACATTCGTCGGAGCTGCAGTCCCGGTTCCGTGTAGGATCGAGTTGCCACCGGGTAAGGTGCCGTTTACCGAGGTAACGAACGTTAAGTCGGTATAGGTACCGCCGGCATCCGTAAATGACGTCAGGGTCTGACTGCCCCCCCCACCGGAGACAAATCCCTCCGCAGTCGTGAAGGAGGTTATAGGAACAACGCCCGTAGTCGGAGTAGAGCCCAGTCCGTCATCTAACACCTGGAAAGTAAAATCGGCGTAGGCAGTTCCGCTCTCTCCGGCAACCGGGTCAAAGGTTAGCAAGTTGGCATTTATGTCTGCGATAGAGATAAAATCCCCGGCAGAAACCGCGGTTCCGTTCAGTGTCAGAAATCCGGAGGCCGGTAGACTGGTAATAACTACACCAATAAAATTATCAGAAGGTGTATCACCCGTATCACTAAACCCGAAGTCGGCCGCAGTGATGATTAAGGTATCATCCTGATCGACGGTCAAAGTGATATCGGCACCTTCCGGAGCGGCTTTCGCAGGCGTCACTTCGGCTGAGACATCGAAAGTATAGGGATTTTCATCGGAATCATTGTTACCGATACTGATCGTCGCGGATTGTGTACCTGTTGTAGTAGGATCAAAAGTCACTTCAAACGTCGTGGTCCCACCCGGCGCTACCGGATTGTCAGCAGGTTGGAGGGAAATTGTAAAATCTGTTGAACCGGAGATGGTTACGGGAGTCACTGCTAGATCGAGAGGTCCGAAACCGCTGTTTGTGATCGTAAAGGTTCGCGTGATGGTAAAATCACCCGCTGTTTCCGTCCCGAAGTCGGTGCCGTCTCCAGCATCGGGTGTGCTATCTCCATCAGCAATCACCTGTCCATTTCCGGTAACTTCAATTTCGGGAGAAATATTGAAAGTCCCTGCAACAGCGGGATCTACATAGGCACCGTCCTCTCCGGCATCAGTGACCCGAAATCCATAGACACCGCTAAGTGTTCCCGTGTCGTTATTAAAATCAGAAAGCAGGAAAGAGGTCAGACGGGGATAAAGCCGCAACCCGCCGCTAAAGGATGTCTCCATGGCCGGCCCGACATCTCCGTAGGCACTGTCATCAAGTATTATCTGCCAGTCACCGATTTCCTGTCCACTTGCATCCAATGGCGTAATATAGATTCGATCACCTACAGCCGAACTACTGCCATTTATCTCTCCGAAGAACATTGCGGTTTGATCATCATTTACCGGGGAAGCAAACATGAAGTCGGTCGTTGTTGGATTAAGAACGCCATTAGAGATTCTCAGACCGCTAAGCAAATCTGAAGTATCTGTTGTCCCATCAGTCGAAAACCGGCCTGAACCTGACGTAGTGGCACTCACAGCTCCAACAATATTGGAGTAATCGAAACCATCCCGGGTAACAAAGGTGAGATCATAATCATCAAGGCCTCCACCATCGGGAGTCACAGTGATACCCGCACCAGGATTCGTAAGAGGTCGAACACCGTCTCCATTCACAGGAAGAACATTCAATGCAAAGCTGGCGGCAGCGGACGTTGCCCCGTCATCATCGGAAACAGCAAATGTGAAGCTGTCGCCATTTCCAAGCCCGGCTCCTCCCCCGTTGTTCAGGTAGGTAACCAGACCGTTGTTCAAATCCTCCTGGGTAAACGTTGTCGTATCGGAACCGTTTAGCTGAATGGTACCAAATGCCGGACCACCCGTCACCGTGTAGGTCAGATTTGCAGCCACATCGTCGAAATCAACGGCTATCAGTCCGGTCTCTGCAACCGTGCTGTTTCCGGTATAGGCAGGAATAACCGCGCTACCGCCCTGTTCCACAGTAACCGAACCTGCAGACGAGGCAATTACGGGCGCCTGATTGCCTGCTTCATCTACCATACGGAAGGTTCCCACCACGTTGGGATCGTAACCGGTATTCCCGCTGAGCCGAAGTTGTGCGACTCCGGTTAACGTTCCCGTGCCACTGAAGTCAGCAAGCGTGAAGGAGGTGAGACGCGTTCCCAGCATGGAACTGTGATTCGTATCCATGGTAACGAGCTGCTCACCGTAGTCTGCCGCGACTATGTTCAGCGTGAAGTCGCCAATGGGATTCCCCGCGGCATCAAGAGGAGTTATCGTTATCGCATCCCCGGCCTGTCCGTTTGTTCCGATCTCTCCAATAAAGAAGGCAAAAGTTTGATCATTGACCGTTGTGCCCAGGTCAAATTCAGCCTGGGTTCCCATGTTGGTCACGATTTGAGAAATAGATAGACCTGTCAGCGCATCATTCACACTGGCAGGAGTCCCCTCGTTATCCGAACCATAACGCCCCCCGGAACTACTTGTCGCACCAACTGCTCCTTGAAGGTCCGTGTAAACAATCCCGTCACGAATGATTGCCGTTAAGGTCTGTCCATCCGGATCGGGCTCGGTGTCGAAACCGGGACTGACCAGAGCCGTCACCGGGCGCAAACCAACAGTGGTAAAGTTCCAACTCGTTGCATCATTAAAGCCGGCAAAGTCGTTTCCACCTATGTCTTCAATCGCACCTGCAGGTATATTGACGTAGTAATCAAGACCGGCGACGAGGTTCGCAGTCGGATTGATCGTAACCGTATCCCCGGATACCGTCACTGCCGCGTCGTTCACATCAATCGATTGAACGACAGAGCCGTCCGCAGCCAGGTGAATCGTAATAACCCCGGTACCTTTCCGAACATCTTCACTGAAAGTAATCTCAAGATCTGTATCGAGAGCAATACCGGTTGAGTTATCAGCCGGGCTCAGGGTGCCATGAGTTGGTGCAGCCAGATCAGCGACATTGGCCCCCAGTTCCGAAGCCGTTCCAGCGATGGCAGTCTCTCCGCCATTCACGGATACGTCGGCAATTTCCGGGGCAGCCGAATTCGTTGTAAATGAACCTGAGAATGAGTCATCCAAAACGCGAACCGAAAGAGTTCCCGGAGTGCCTACAAAAGAAGGCACAGACAGGAAACGAATCTGTGTGGACGAATCCAGCATCAGGGCAATGGTATCATCCGTCGCTCCCGCCGTTATAGTATTCCACGTAACTCCCGAGTCGAGTGAGTATTGGTATACACCCTCTGTCACGGCATCGGCGGCACCTCCTGTCACAGCGATGCCGCTGAGAGTATCGCCAGTGTCGGGGTCAAGGAAATCTGTCCCATAAAGAGTCGAAATCAATGTTCCCGCAGGATCAACATCCCCCTGAGTCGTATCAACAGCAACATCGTTTGCACCCGGTGCGTCATTGATTCCGGTGACCCCGACGGTAACAGTTTGCGTTGCCCTGCCGCCATTGCCGTCACTCACTTCGTAGGTAAAAGTATCATTGAACACCTGCCCCGCTGCGGCCGCGTCCACAGTTGGGTTATAGACAATTTGAGTGGCAATACCTTTAATCAACGTAGGATCAATACTGGCAGGTCCGCCGAATCGGAGATAGGAGAAAGTTTCAACACCGAAATCCGAAGCTTTCAGGATTTGCCCGCCCACTACCACTGTGGCGCCACCAGCTACTGAAATATCGGCACTTTCCAGTTCTGACAAGCTTGTGGTAGCCCCTCCGATCCTGCCCGAATCATACGTGACATTCACGGTTGTACCGGCTGCCGTGACCCAGTTATCGAAATCTACAGGAATACTGGAAACCCAGTTCACTCCATCAACGCTCACCTCGGCAACCAGATTATCCGACGCACCCAGCTCAAAAAACAGAACGGATGATACACCCTGATCAAACTTCACGGTTTGTCCAAAGGTATTGTCAGCATTGATAATACCGGTAACAAGACTGTCATCTTCCGCCAGGCCGGCCCGGGCTCCCTCATCCGGAATCCCTGCCCCGTCAGCAGTAAGCAGTGCCGTTGTCGATCCTCCATCGGTTCCGGTGTAGGAGTACGCCACCTGGGTAATCCCTACCAATTCTGCAGTTGTGTAGGTAACATCCGCTCCATCCTGAGTCACAATCACATCAACGAGATTTTGTTCCGCTGAGCCGTCCGTCGTGATTCCTACCAGAGCGGTCGCCTCGCCCCGAAGCGAAAGGGCTGCCCCGTTTGTGCTCGTAGCCGGAAGGGTTGCTGTATCGAGAATGAGAGGGTCATTATCGGGGTCCACATCGTTGTTGAGGACCGGTATATAAACCACTGCGCCTTCTTCAACGGCTACAGCTGAATCCGCTACAGGAGTCGGATCGTCATTCGTCGGAGTAATTGTTACATTAGTAGATATCGCTGTTCCTATTGTTCCGGTGATCTGGAAATTATCGAAATCCAGTTCACGGGCGACATTGTCGGTGTGAATATAGATTCGAACGGTTGTGTCAGTCGTCAGGTCTTCAAAGCCGGCTCCCGCCAGATCAACATTTACATTTTTCTGATCGCCGGTGGTTCGAGAGAAGGAAGAACTCAGATTTGCCTCGGCGATCAAAGCATCTCCGACAACCGGAGTAGTGGAAAATCCATCCGTACTCACGAACACCCCATACCCGCGAATCCCGGAATTTGCTCCCCGGCTGATGTCAAAAGAGAGATTATCGAGAGAATACGTTTCCCCGTCCGAACCGACAACAAACTCGATATAGGAATCATTTGCAATGGCAGTAGCCAGATCGGAAGAAGCGGCGGTATTGGCATCGGGTGATACCCCAAGTATTCTACTGCCATATTGTGAAAGATCCTGAATATTGAATACATTTATGCCTGAACCGGCAGCAACAGGAGATATACTGAGCAAAGTGGGAGTATGATCTCCGTAGGTATCATCGTCATCAAAATCATTCAACAACAGAGTGAAAGGACCTCCGGCAACGTTGAGACCGTCACTATAGGTAAAAGTAACATTTCTCGCCTCCACCGGATCCGGAGCATCACCGGTATGTTCAAATGTAACGAGTCGCAAAGCGGCCTGAAATTCTTCAATCGTCGCACTGGAATTTGCCGCCGTGAAAGTAACAGTCCTGTCGTCTCCACTTATCGATGTAATAATATTGGCACTGACACCGGGATTTACCGCCAGGTGATCTTCACCACTCACAAAACCCTCACCTATCGACGCCGTGGCGACGAACTGAGAAGCATCGGGTCCCCCATCCGCATCGGTCAATATCAAACCGGGAGACACTACCTCCGGTCCCGCACCTTCGGTATGCGTGACCATTGCGTCTGCCACAACGTCCGGTGAAAGACCTCGATCAACATTGACTACCTGCTCAAGAGTCGTTCCAATCGCCATTTCATCGAACTTCACCTGGGAATTGTAGAGACCGCTGTTGGCACCCAGCATCAAATCGGTGAATGTAGAGGAATTGGTATCGACACTGAAATCTTCGAAGGTTGCCGTAGGTGTTCCGAGAAGACCTTCCGATCCTGGATTCGCCGGATTTACCCAGATGCTGACATTATCATCACCGTCGACGCCAACGCCTCCGTTATCGGTATTCGGAGTCACTTTCATGATCACCAAATAGGTTTCGGCGGGAGTAATCCCATCAATCAAAACCTCGGATGTCATTACTCCGGATGCGGTGCGGTGCCGGAATACAAGATCCATATTGGTTCCGTCCCCTTCGATACCAAAAAATAGACCGCCGACTTCAGAGTTGATTGGTCCATTGACACCCCAGGAACCGTCACCGAAGCCGCCATAAGCGTACCCGGTATTATCCGGATCGGTGTTAACCATTTGAACCAAACCGGCAGTCCAGATTTCTTCTTCTGTATCAACAGGCGGATTGGTGAGATCTCTTTGAGCGGTTCGATCTCCTCCAAAATTGCTGGTGTGATTAAAAATCGCCGAACCGCCCGCTTCATCGATAATTGATCCGTGATCAAGACCGGATGCGGTTATTTTCCATGTGCCGGTGCCTCCTGCCCACGCACCGGTGAAACCGTCTACGGTTGGATTAGTCGAGCCTCCAGCGAAACCACCTACGGCGTATTCGCCATTAGCCGGATTTGAACCCGTCAGAAACGGATCATGTCCGATCGAGTAGGGGTGTGCGGGTTCCGGCAGCGGAGCAGCAGTCGTGAAACTCCAGGAGGTTGAGTCGGAAATTCCGGCAAAACTGTTGCCTACATCATCAACAAACGCACCGGCGGGAATATTTATATAGTACTCCGTTTCGTTCAGTAGATCAGCGGGGTTTACAGTCACAGTTCCACCGCTCACGTTCACTACGGCATCACTCACGGCGATGGTTTGCACAACCGAATCGTCTGATGCCAGGTGAATAGTAATGTTTCCTCCCGGAACTTTCGAAACATTTTCTGCAAAAGACAGAACGAGATTTGTATTTATGGCTATCCCGGCAGAATCGTCAACCGGGTTAAGAGTCGGTGCCGCGAGAACATTATCCAGAGTATATGTTTCGTCCGTAGTCGGTTCGCCGCCGGATAAAGCATTTCCAACCGAATCCAGTATATCCCGGGAACCGGAGATGTTTAATCCTACCGCACCATTGAACGCAGCCAAATCACCACCGGACACAGTTACTTCATACTCACTGGCATCACTACCGGGAGTGACGACAAGAGTTGCGCCGGTTACTCCGGTAGCCACAAAATCGTCTTGCGTCACATTCGCAACATTCTCGCTAAAGCTCACGAGGAAAGTAAGCGAGTCGGCATTGGTTGTTTCTGCACCCGGAGTTTGACGGACAATGCCGGTTGTTGTCGGTGCAATATTGTCGAGGGTATAAACTTCGTCGGTAGCCGGTTCGGTTCCGGGTAGCGAATTCCCGGACAAATCCTGAATATTCTGAGTTCCCGCAAAGTCCAGCCCCACATCTCCACTGAAGTCGGCCACATTCCCTCCAACCACAGTCACATCGTAAACATTGCCACTACCGGAAACGGCCAGCGTAGCGCCGGTCACGCCGGATACTGTAAAATCGTCCTGAGTGACGTTTTGCACGTCTTCACTGAAAGTAACCCGGAACACCAGAGTGTCCGCGTTCGTTGTTGCATCAAGAGGAGTCAAACGGGAAAACGATATCGCAGCCGGAGCCACTGTGTCGTTTACAGTGAGAACGAACTGATCACTGACCGAACGACCGGACTCATCAGTTGCCGTCACCGTGACAGTTGAATCCCCCACATCCGAGCCCACCGGATTCCCTGTAAACTCACCGGTTGCGTTATTGAAACTCAGCCAGGCAGGAAGACCGGAAGCACTCAATGCTAAATCATCGTTGAGATCCGCGTCAGCGAAGGTATTGGCCGACACCGTGAAAGCGAACGACACATCCTGGTCAACGTTTTGGTCAACTATAGCGTTTGCTACAGTTGGATCATCATTGATCGAGGTGGAAGCAACTGTGGTTGTATTGTCCGAAACCACAGCCGCTACTCCATCATCAGCCGCTATCGTAAACACTGTGGTTTCTGTTTGGCCGACCTCCACTCTATTTTCGACAGGGTCAAATACCAGGGCCTGAATAGCCGAAGTAGCTGCCGCTGCTGTCCCCACGAATTGATAGACTCCCCCGGTTTCATCGGTAAAGCCCGTGGCTGTTAACGAAGCAGCCGTGAACGAGCCTTTCGCTGCATCATCGAGGGTGACGGTAACGGTCAGTGATTGAGCGGTATCAGCATCGCCAATCGTAACTGCGGAAAATGGCGAAATCGTCGCATTATCGTCGACGCTCTGTCCCGCCGCAGAACCGGAAATGGTCGGCTCCGTATTAGCAGGTTTCAGAACTACATCATTGCCGGAATCACCGCTATAAGTGATAACAAAATCCTGACCGTTGATAGTAACAGCCCCACCTTCGGCCAAACCGGCAAATCCACCCGTTACGGTATCCGCGCCGTCGTTGCTGATTATCGTCAACTCTGCGGCCGACCCGACTCCGCCGGAAGGGTTAAGACTTGCACCGGTGATATTTACCTCTCCCGTCACATCGATGACGTCGTATTCGCCGGCATTCACTCCGTTAACTTCGATGGTGAGGTCACCTGCGACAGCCAGATTACCTACCACCACTACGGTATCCGTTGAACCCGCCCCTACATTTAGACCGCCCAGGAAATTGACATTGCTACCGGATAAAGTCAGGTCACCGGTGGTCGTTGCCGGTTCATTAAAGGTCTGATCACCCGTTGTAGAAACATTTGCCGTGATCGCAGCTGAGCCTCCGCCGTCGGCAGTAATACTCTTCAACTCGGTGGTTCCACCAACGACTCCGCCTAAATTCGTGCTGCCCCCGGTATTGATCGACAAATCATAAGTGCCATCAACCGGTCCGTTCAGTGATATATCGCCACCACCGGAACTGGACATTTCCAGGTTTCCGCCAAGCGTCACTGCAGTGCCTATAGACTGCACCCCTGTAGTATTCAACTGTTGTCCGGTCTGCATGTGACTATACATATCGCCTACCGTTGCCGCACTGGAATTTATTTTGTACCAGCGCATCACGGCGATATCGTCATTAAAATTGCCGTAGCCGGCTAAATCAACAGAATCGGGATCTGTTGTCGCTGCGGTGTCACTTCCTCCGGTACTGTTACCGGCTCCGCCAAGACCGGTTCGATCCGTTCCTGCGATATCGTCCAGGTTGGCGATATCTGTATCAACCTGTGTTCCGTTGATGAACAATGTCACAACATCGTCTTCGAGCGCTCCGCTGGCTGCAACCCGGTCGTAAACGACGACGACATGGATAAAGTCGTCGCTGATCGCCGCGCCGCCCAATACCCCACTTGCATCTGCTCCCAGATCATAACTGACAGTCGATACGGTATTGGCTCCTTCGCCCTCTTTGGTCGTGAAGAGAATTTCACCTTCATTCAACACCAGGGCCTGACCTGATCCAGTCCCGCCGGTCTCCCAGATAATTTCTTTACCTACCAAATCACTGGGCCTGATCCACCATTCAATAGTAGCATCTTCATCGGTCGGATT
The DNA here is from genome assembly GCA_029213025.1 of Verrucomicrobiales bacterium. Lineage (GTDB taxonomy): Bacteria > Verrucomicrobiota > Verrucomicrobiia > Verrucomicrobiales > DEV007 > Arctic95D-9. The sequence goes on along the minus strand of JARGOZ010000013.1, from coordinate 43,902 downwards.
TCCGCCAATGGAGTTGATATCCCCGTTCGTCGCTGTGTTCACAGCTTTGCCACCGTTGGTAGTATAGGTTTTGACTAAGCCACCGAAAGCTGTCGACGCTGAGGATATTGTGGCGACCCCTGATGAACTGAGGTTCATATTCCCGGCTAAATCCTCCCATACGGCCCCATCGCTATCAAAACCGGCATTAAAGTTTAGTACCGGAATCGGTAAGCCGGCGAGAATGTTGCCTTTACCTTCAAATGCAACCGTGCCCGCGCCGGTTGCATTGAATCCGGCCAGTCCGGTATCAATCGAATCAGCTCCGAGACCATCCCCGCCAATATCGCCGAAGAAGCGGGCGGTGGAAGCTGCATCCACCAGGGTAATTCCCAAATTGTAGGAGGACGCCCCGTCGACGGTCTGCCCGAAAATCAAATCAGCCGAACCGGTAGTGGTGAAAGTGGTATCTCCCAGCAGATTCACTCTATCAAGGAAGACCGAATCCGTCGTGGAACTATCGAAGATAAAATCCCCGGTCATTTGAGACCGCCCCGCCGCACTACTTGTAATTGACCCGACAGTGGCCCCGTCGGTGAAAGTTAACCGATCATCCACATTCGCCACGATATGATGTGTCGGCCCGGTAACCGCGCCGGTAAATGTAGCGTCATCCGACGTGGTTACGGTGATGTCCCCACCGATCGTAACCGTATCGTTGAAAGTCACTCCAGTCCCGGAGAAGGTCGAAGCATCCTGCAGATCTGCGGAACCTGCGACAGAGATGGAATTTATCGCAACAGCATCAAGCGTCCCCACCGAAGTCAAGGTGTCAGCAAATATCAGGTCGGATCCGGAATAAGCCACACCGGTTGCATTGGAGTGAACCGAAGTGTTGTAGGTTTGCCCTAAAGTCGTCGTTACACTGCCGCCATGCACGTGGATGATCCCGGCCGTGGCCGTCGCGTCAAGACTGGTAATGACATCATTTCCACCAGCCGCTCCGTTAAAAACTATATCTCCGGTGGATGTGGTTATACTGAGATTCGAAGCATCAGCAGAAGATCCATCGTCATCAAGAGTACCGGAGAATGTAATCTCTGATCCGGAAAGATTAGCATTCAAACCAAGTATGGTATCACCGAAGTTTTGAGCACCACTTGTTATCACTTCAATTTCGCCGGGAGTCGTTGCAATATCAGCCAGCGCCATATTTGCCTGAATGTCAGCCTGGGACAGTATCCCTTCAAACATGCGAAACAGCGCCATTTGTCCGTTAAAAGACTCAACCACTTCGCCTCCCACGGCACCAAGCTCAGTAAAATCCGGATCGGCCGCATCCTGATTGCTGTTACCAAATCCTCCTGAATTGGCTCCACCGACGGCTCCCAGAGCGGACGGATCGCCCCCGTCCCAGTCGGTCGTATCACCGCCGGTTCCCTGACCAACCTGTTCACCATTGAGATACAAAGTCACGGTGTCAGGACTGGTATCGAGATCGATCGTGGCGGCAATATGTATATAGGAGGTTCCTGCATTTCCTGCGCCCCCGACCTGGTTGTCAGGATCGTTTGCTAAATCGTACGTTGCCGTGGCCCCTCCACCGGCGACCTGAAGAATCAAAGTTCCCGTGGTCGACAGAGCAAGCCCCCAGCCGGTTCCTCCACCGGTTTCCCAGAGCATCTGAGCGGAGGCAGGGCTGGCAGCGGAACCGATCTCATCAAATTTGACCCACATATCAAAAGTCGCTGGGCCGTTAGTCAGTCCGGAAACTGCATCCGGCGAGGAGTCGGCAGTGCCCTGTTGAATCCGCAGACCACCATCGCCATTTACTGTAGTGGCACCACCACCAAAATCGACACCGCGTGTCAGGCCGACGTGTCCTGAGACATCCGATATATCGATGAAGGTCGGATCGACCGCGGCATCGGTATCCTGAAGCAGTCGGAAAGTGGTTCCGCTTGTGCTTACCGTATTACTCAAGTCCGGCATTTCATTGTCACCCGTATCCGGATCCCTGCTGAAATCGAAATTCCATACCAGGTCACCGGCAACTGTGGCATAGCCTGTCCCAAGTTCCGTACTTGCACTGGAACTGGTATCAAGAGACCCAAGGGCGTTAGTTGCACCCACCGAGTTCATAATACGGGCGATGCCTGAAGCATTTACCACCAGATCACGACCGGCCCCGTCATCCTCCACTGTATCGGAGAAAACTATGTCTACTCCGGTTAACGTGGCATTCCCGTCAATCACTACAGCGGAATTCCATCCCTGGTTTCCGGATGTCGTTACATTCGCGCCAATATTGTTAACTTCGGCAAATGACGTCAAGCTGGCGGCGGATATCGCGCCGTCAATATGGAATTCGTCTATTGTGGAATCTACAGTTACTGCACCTAGAGTTTTCGAGCTCAGATCATTGATCGTAATGGTATCACTGCCACCAGTCCCGGTAATGGAGATATCCGGAATCACCGCGGTATTACCGATATTGGCGGGGTCGCGCAAAACGACACCATTAACCGAAATCCGGACTTCCCCGGCCACCAAATCAACTGTAACCGGATCCCCGGGAGCCGCACCGGTTATCCCTGGAGGGAGGGCGTGAGCGGTATTTATTTCTATCGGACCTTCGCCGGTCACAGTGACCGTTACCGTAACTGAATCAGGAACCCCGCGCGCACTTTGAACGACATAGGTGAAAGTATCGTCATAGGTCTCGCCCGCGGCAAGAGACTGAATTAAAGCGGAATTTGTAGCATCGTAAGTAAAGCCTCCATCGCCGTCGTTCCCCGTGCCGGTATAGACCAGTGCAGCACCGGCGGAAGATAAGGTATCGGAAGCGGAAATATCCACTGTGAGAGGTAAATCGGCAGGGTCAGCACCTGAAATTGTATCGTTATCCAGAAGATCCCCTGCACCATCCGGAACAAACAAAGGGGTATCTTCATTTGCAGTATAGGAGTCAGCTCCACCCGTTGGTTTATTTGCCCCTACTACAGTAACGGTTGCGGTGGCGAGATTGGAAACTCCTCCGTTGGCATCCATGATTGTGTAGGTCACACTGTCGGTTTCGGTGGCCCCGCCACTCAAAGCAGCCATCGAACCGCCAATAATCTCGTAAGTCAGCGATCCATCCGACTGAACAGTAAACCGGCCACCTTTTGCAGTATCAATCGATGTCCCTATATTACCTGCGGATCCGTTTACGGTTGCTACGGTCAAAATGCCAGGTTCTTCATCAGAATCCGCACCGTTGCCGTTATCAGCAGTGATGATCTGGGCGTTTAAAGTAACCTGGTTGGACGCAGTAAGAATATCATCGGTAGCAACCGGATTTTCATTTACCGCAGTGACCACAATCGAAGCGGTTTCGGTGGAGGTACTGAAGGCCGTGACACCCCCATTGGTTTGCACATTAACCGTGGTTCCGGCAACCAGCGAATCGCTTTGATCCCAGGCTTTGAACTGGATGTCGGCTGTAGCCGCATCGATCGCGTCAGGCACAAAGCGAATCCGGTCTTCGGCACGCAGAAGCAGAGCGGCAAACTCGGTGGGAGTCCCTACAGCCGCCCAACTGCCACCGGCATCAATGGAGAATTCCCAGGTACCGGTGCCGGAATTAATTGTAGCAGCTGTGATCGCAATACCAAAAACCGCGCCGTCATCTACATCCGTTACGAGTGGAGTTCCGGCGAGATCAAGCAACTCGCTAACGAGATTACCGGGATTTGTGGTAGCATCCTCGTCGATGCCTGTGAATGTCACCGCGCCCGAATTATCCAGAACCGGCGCGTCATTTTCACCGGTAATATTCAGGGTTACCGTGCCGGTCGAATCGACCAGATTATAGGTGAAGTTGTCGGAAATTACTTCACCGGCAGCCAGGTTGTCAAAAGCAGTTCCTGAGTTGTAAACAAAAGTTCCATCAGTATTCAAATCGACGCTAATTCCCTGAGCGGATGTGACGGTTTCGGCATTGACTTCAAACGGAGAAACTCCGGTGATATTTAAGTCCCCACCCGCCGTCGCGTGGAAATTTTGCTGAACTCCGGAGGCATCGAGAAATTCTGTCGCATTGTACACCCGGAAAATCGCTATTTCGCCGGCGAAAGAGACACGGCTACTGGAACCTCCACCAACACCACCCATATTGGCCTCACCCCTCGTACCAAGGGCAGCACCATCGCCTCCATCCCAATCCGTCCCACCAGCATCGACACCGCGGGCCACTTCCTGACCATTGACATACAGAATAGTATCTCCACCGATTTCGTTGACGCCTACTACCTGGATGAATTCATTTTCCAACCCCGTGATATCATAACTGATCACATTATTGCCACTGGTGCCGCCACCGGCCCGCCGCAATTCGAGCAAACTGTTGTTGAGGAAAAGCCCCATCCCGGTTCCTCCACCGGTTTCAGCAAGAACCTGATTACCGCCGTTCAGGTCGGTTGGACGAATCCAAAGCTCCCATGACGTATGGGCGGTACCACTCGCCCCTGTCCCCCCGCCGAAAGATCCGCTAAATTCCAGCCCCCGGTCGCCGTTAGTTGGAACCTGCACGTCATTCCCCGGCAAGGTGTAGGAATGGGTAATGCCGGAATAGGCACTGGTCGTCGCCGCCAAAGTGACTCCATTGGCCGTATCACCGGCAAAAGATCCCCCTGTGCCGGTCCACACCCCGGCGGTTTGTGTGACATCTGCGATAAAATCGAGAGTCGCACCGGCTACGACACCACCGGAATTATCCGCCAATAAATTCACAGCCGGACTGGTTTCGTTTTCAGTGATCGAAAATGCATCATCCTGAGCGACAGTGTCAGCATATCCCTGAACGGTCACTGAAATTGTCCCGCTCCCTTCCAGCCCGTTAACCGCATCTTCCAGAGTGTAGGTGAATGTAACCACTTCACTTTCCCCTCGCTCCAAATCATCGAAATCTCTACCTGGATTAAAGACGACTTCCCCGCCAACTACACTAAGCGAGCCGTTGTTCGTTCGACCGGGGTTGGTTCCGTTTACAATCGCACCAAAGCTATCCGGTTTGACTGACAAAGAACCTCCCTGCGGACTTTGCGGACTGACATCAAATACAGCCACGGAACCATAGTTCCTCACATCGGTATCACCGAACACATAATCAGCATTAAATCCGCCGGCCAGAACCGTAGCTCCCGAAATTGCGATGGCGCGACCAAATTCATCAGAACCGTCAACTACCCCACGGGCATCCCGAGTCTCATCAATAATAGGCCCGTCCTTCAAAACCCACTGGGCCCCCACTGCCTGATTACTGTCAAATTCGAAAAGAAAGACAGCCCCCACATTGGTGCCGAAGGTATCATTCACTCTGGAACCTACCGCAATAAGGCTTCCTTCCTCATTAATGGAAACCGCACGACCAAATTCAGCGTTCCCCAGCGTGGCCCCGGACCCAACCGCACTCAATTCCTGCTGGAGTTCATAAGCTCCGCCAACAAGGTTGTAAATATAAACCACACCGGCATTGGTGCCGTTTCCGTCATCCAGATGACCACTGGCAACCAACCATTCCCCGCCGTCTCCCCCGAGCCCCATCCTGAGTCCCAACTGATCGTTATCAGCTATTCCGGCCGGTTGAAACTTGTCTTCGGTAGACTGCCAGTTCGCGGAATCAGCATCGGACAAATCATAGGTATACAGTGCGCCCCGATTAGTACCGCCGGTATCACTGCCAAATGCACCAACTACAATGCGGTTACCGTCATCACTTATCGCCACATCCCTTCCGTATTGATCCCCCGGAAGACTATCAGCCGCCACCAGCCTCATCACACCGACTGGCTGATCCGGACTGACGTCTTCGTCGATTACCAGACTCTTGTTGTCCCAGGTTCCCACTCCTCCCGGTCTATCAAATATATAGACCGCCCCGACGGTATTATCTTTCGTTCCGTCCGCATCAACATCAATCTCCTCCTGATGAGCACCGGCAATAATTCGCGAACCATCTGCGCTGATATCGAGGTTAAAACCGAGCCGGTTAAACTCGTCCTGACCATTATCGTTAAAAGCCGTGGTAAAATGCATATAAGCATCCTGGAAATACGTTCCGTCATCCGATCTGGAGAAAACGTAGACAGCCCCGATCTCCGTGTAGGTGTTGTTATGATCGAGAAGAGGCGCACCTATCGCAATCGTCGAACCATCTTCTGATATTGCCACATCACGCCCGAAATCATCCTGTGCCCCGGGCTCATTTTCCGCTCGGAGAGTTTGCAATAATGTCCAGGTATCATCACTTGTATCAAATGTTCCTTTACCGTCCCTTTGGAACACATATACATCACCTGTGTCGTCACCTATACTTCCGAACTCCTGCTGACTCTGACCACCTCCGCCCGGCGCTGCCACTACCGCAATATCGCCTGAGATATCCACAGCCATGCCATACTGATTGACTGAAGTAATGCGCGACAGGATGTGGTTTGTCGCATCGGCTATCTCCTCCGGCTTGATCTGTTGAACTTCCGAGACTGTTCCCGCAATATCAGTGCGGGTCGCTTCAAATACATGCGCACCTCCCAGTTCACCCAGCTTGACCGTTTGAGCTTCCCCGTTGATCGTGATCGTTTGCCCGGGCAGGAAGGTATCCCGATAGGGGCTTCCCGCAAAAATCCGAAGCCCGTCAGCACCATCCGACCCGAGAGCCAAACCGCGACCGAATTGTTCCCGGTCATTGATATCTCCACTACCACTGCCTTCCAACATCGCCTGTTGCGACCAGTGAGCGGTCATCGTCACAGGCGTTGCCGTTGCTTCGACAAGGGCGTTTCCATTCCCCAGAGTCAAACCGTTGCCTCCGGATGGAGTCTCAGCGGATATCGCCGCCGTTGCACTACCTCCAAATCCAGTTAAATCAATTGTCAGTGCTGCAGCATTTATCGCGGCAGCAACGTCCAGTGCAGTGGCTGTGACAGCAGTTCCGTCGTGCGAAAGCGTAATTTCAATTACAGTCCCGTTTAATGAGGCAGTGGTTGCTGCAGTCGTCGTTCCCGGGTCGATAAAGCTGACCGATACATTTCCTATCGCACTGGTATCATCAAGATACACTCGCACACCACTGTTATTCGCACCACGCACTATCAGCGCACTGGCCTGGCTGGTGTCCTGCTGAAATAAGTAGGCACTGCCCCGGTTTGTCTCTCCGTTGGCATCATCGGCAAAAGCACCAATAAGGGCGGTGTCCCCGGAAATATCGACTTCGAGCCCGAAGCGATCATCACCACCTATGACTTCAGACTGGAGAATGTCCTCCAGCACCCAGTTCCCTACTGTTTCCTCCACATAGATCAGTGCAGCTCCGGCATTTGTGCCATTAAAGTCATTGGTATTGATACCGGCAATAATCCTGGCCTTACCGTCCACCTGGCTGGATGAAGTCACGGAGACATCTGTCAGATTGTCACTGTTAGCGATGGCAACCGGGTTGACCAGCTTAGCGGTCTGATACCACTGGCCAAATGTAATCGCATTGGTTCCGCTGACCACACCACTGCCGTCAGCACCGGTAAAGGCAACGGTAACGAGAGCATTCGTTCCCGCGTCAGCTTCTATGGCTGCTTTCACATCAGCCGCCGTAGCTGTTGTTGCAATTCCATCCACTGAGGCAAGGGTTACCGTTATCGCATTACCGGCTGCAACGGCCGTGGTAGCACCCGTCCCGGAACCACCCACTACATACTGGATAGTAAGATCATTATTCACCCCTCCCACTGAAGCAAAACTCAGCCCGGCATTGGCTACCGGAACCCCGGCATTATCGATTTCGATTACTCCTCGGGAAGCGCCGGCATCCAGTTGAAACACATAAGCAGCACCATGGTTTGTTCCAGCTTCATCATCATTCGCAGAAGAAGCGACTATGTAGCTGCCGTCAATTCGAACTCCCCGTCCCAGATTATCATCATTGGCGAAATCATTGAGATCCTCTACCAACAACCGCTGTTCGAATACAAAACCGGTTCCGTCTGTTCCCGTACTGTCGTCCTGGAAAACATAGACCGCGCCAAAATTATCCGAGCCCGCCGGAATATTCCCGGTGGCCGGATTCCAGGTATCAGCCAGATCAGCTCCCGCTACGATCCGGAGGTTTCCCGAACCATCATTTTGAATGTCGACCGAAATACCGATCCTGTCACTGCCATCAATTCCCGGAAGACTCGAAGTTCCGTTAAACTCCTGACTCAACACCCAGGTCTTGTCACCATCCGTATCAGAAAAAATATAGACCGAACCGGAATCCGCAGCCCCATTGTCATCGGAATACGAACCGACAACGATCGTGTTGGTTTGACCATCGACAGCGACATCATACCCAAAATCATCGTTTGAATTCACACCGTCGGGATCTTCGATCGCCTGGCTAAATTCCCAAATTCCACTGGCATTTCGTTCATAGACCAGAACATAAGAAGTGTCCCCCGTGTCATCAGAACCGACTACGGCCAGATCGCCATCGACCGCTACCGAATACCCGTAGCGCTGAAGCTGGATAATCGACGCATTGGCATCAAGATTCGTGAGCTGCCGGAGTTGCGTTTCGATAACGTCAATCGACACGGTATCCTCTTCGCTAACCGTCACTGCGGTCACTCCGGAAACAGGAATCGCATCCACATTGACCGTCACGGTCTTTTGCTCGGTCACACCGGCAGCGAAGTCGCGCACTTCATAGACAAATGAGTCGGTATTCCCTGCCCCGCTCAGCCCGTCGGTCGGATCGTAGGAAAAGCTGCCATCCGGCATTACCGTAACTATCGCACCCCGTTCCGTGGTGAAGGTGCTCCCTCCCCCGACGATCGGATTTCCTGTGGTATTCAGACTGCCTGCATTTGCCCCGGCGTTGATTACGGCAGGTGCGGGAGTGAGAATTGCGTTGTAATTGGCCGTCACTTCCTCTGCGGTGAGAGCCGCTTCGTAAAAGCGGAAAATCGACAATTGTCCCTCGTAATTGGTATCCCCTCCCGCATTTGCAGTTGCCGCAAGCCCGGTTCCGGTTTGGCCGAGTGACGCAGTGTCGCCCCCATCAAAGTCATCGAGAATTGTATTACTGGAATCGACTGCTACTGACTGGCCGTTAACATACAACTCCATCCGATCATTCGAGCCGGAATCATTCTTTGCATACACCAGCGTGATCTGATTGTGCTTCGACAAATCAATCACTCCGACACCTCCGGAGATCGTTTGCTGAACATTGCCGTCATCTATGATCCAGTCGATATTTCCGGTATTGCCATTCCAATAGACAGCCATACCATCACCGCTACCTCCGGTTTCATAAAGCCGGTCGCGATCCGTCCCGGCATCGGGTTTGATCCAGAATTCCCAGGTTGCACTGTTGTCAGAGGGATCACCCGCCAGATCATTGAGTCCCTGGTTAGTGGCACCTCCGTTGGTCAAGGTAAATGTGTTAGTTATCCCTGCGTGACCCCCTGTAACGGAATCATAAGTCACGTTCGCGTTAAATACGAAGTCGTCATTGGCATTACCCGTCTCAGCAACCCAGGTGAACGGACCGGTCCCGGTGACATCATCCGGATTATTCGCATTGTAATCCAGGGTCAAATTCCCTGTAGTCACGACATTTCCCGACCCCGCATCATCGTTCGCGAGCAAACCGCCCTCCGCCGATACATCCAGCAGCTCATCGCTCAGTGCATCATAGGAATCATCCTGAGCAGTCAGATAGTGGGTTCCTTCCAAAGTTCCAGCCTCGATTCCATCCGCCTGGTTTTCGGAAATCAGCCTCCGTTCCCCGGTTTCGAGGTACTCGTGCATGAGATTATCCCAGTCGGAAGCGTCGAGATCATGAAGCCCGAGAACATGCCCCTGTTCATGCATCAACACCGTCAGGAGGTCCATTCCGTAGCTGGCGGCCCCTTCCCCGCTCCGCAGAGTGGTCAAACTTTGCCGGATACCGAATTCCTCGTCTTCAAAAGGCGTCGCATCCACAAACCAGCCCTCTCCGGCCGCATTAATATCGATTTCAATCTCGTAACCCTCAGTGGCTCCAAGATAATCCGCGTCCAGATCGACGATATCATACTCAATGCTTTGCAAAGCAGCGAGTTGCTCATCTGAAATCCCGCTATCAATCCATTTTTGAACGGCAGCGTCTGCCAGCGTCGCAAGCTCTTCGTCAGTAAGATTATCAAAGCTTGTCAGAGTGACATATTCGTTTAGTGACGAGTCAGACGCCTGCTCAACTACTTCAGCCGCCCCGCCAAAATCGTCAATTTCCTTAAAATTCACCTCCTTTACATCGGCATTCGCCACATGGGCGGATTCATCCGGTGCTGCATCCACAGGAGCAGCGGAATACAGAATTCTTGCTTCCAATTGTTCAGCCACATATTCGCGGGATTCATCCTGATCCCGGGTTTTACGGGCAAGTAGCTTGTCAAGAAGCGAACGCTTTTTCATATAAATAGTACAGTTTTTAAAGAGGTGGAGGGATTTTCGCAGGAATCGATATTGACAGAATTTCACCAGTTTGTCTCAAAGGCGATTTAGCGTGACAACCATATTTTTAAAGTCCACGAAATTCGTCAAGGCTAAATCTGAAAATTGACCGGCTTCACGCCTGAATCCGCACATGATTCTATCTCCGTTGACCTCCGATTGTACCCTGTTTGATCTGAAACGTAACAGGGTACAATCCGCGACTGTACCCTGTTTGATCGAAAACAACCCTGCTACATTTTCGAAACCACCATCGAGATCGTATCTCTGAGATTTCTGACGAACTCAACGAGGTCGGAACCATCCACAGCGTAAACAATGTCATCCAGAATGTCGCCGCTTTCGTTCTCCCAACTCAGTATCAGATTATAGACCAAATCGGTAGTCAGATCGAGTGCATTTAGCTCAATGGGAACGACATCGCCTTCATACGGAGTCAGGTCCAGTTTTACGGAAAGATCCTCAGAAACCGGACTTTGGATTACAAGGAAAAGAGATTCACTACCCGAGAACAGACTGTGATTTTCGAGGAAATCGTAGCCGGTCGTGTTACCAACGAATGGATCATCTGCAGCAGGCACATCCGCTGTGATATCATTACCATCACCACCGCTGTAACTAATCACAAATGTCTGGCCGTTTATGTCGACAGTCGACCCTTCAGCCGGTGTGACGTTGTTTGCGGAAGTGGGATTCGCGCTGGTGTTTTCAATCAATACCACAGTCCCGGTTTCAGCAGATGATCCGGACGGGGTAATTGTCGCATTATCGATGTCGACTCCACCATTCACCACGATTTGGTCAAAGGAACCTGCGGTGATGCCATCAATCTCAAGATTAATCGCACCAGCCGAAGAGAAGGCTCCATTAATCGTCAGCGTTCCGGTATTATCCCCGGAACCACCGGGTGAAATCGTAGCGGAATTCATCGAAACGTCTCCGTTGATCGTTCCGCTGCCGCTCAGTGTTTCACCACTGCTGTGGGAAATGCCATTGCCAGCATTCAGCGTGCCGCCATTGAGTTCAGTCGACACACCAAGAACCGCAACCGTGCTGTCATTCAGGATTACCGTATGCGGCCCCACGATCAGTTCGCCGGCTGTGCTCACGCCGGAACTGGAAGCACTGTCACCTATGGTAAGATCACCGGACGCTTCGATTGTTGAACCGGCAGCCCCACTGATGTCGGCATAAACCGTGCCGCCACCCGAGAGAGTCGCGCCATTGGCAATAGAGACATCTCCCGCCGGACCACCCTGACCGATCCGGCCATCCACCGTCAGCATCCCGTCATCAATACTGGTAGTTCCGGAATAGGTATTCACTCCATCCAGAGTCAGGTTACCGTTACCGGTCTTGGCAAGGGAGCCACTACCGGAGATCGGACCCGCTATCGTTTGAGGGGAATTGTTAGCAACAGTCAGTGTGGAGCCGCCTTCAATTACGATATTTCCACCAGCCTCACTGGAAAGCTCTGCGATTTCAACCGCACCGGAAGCGTCCGGGCCGGTGATTTCCATAGTTACACCGGACGGTATCTCTACACCACCGACTTCGCTATAGGAACCGGAGTTGACAATCACTGTCCCTCCGGATGCACTAACTACACTTAATGCTTCGCCTATCGTGGCAAAAACATCAATACCGAAAACACCGTTCTGTGCACCGGCTGATCCGCCGTCCGCATCAGCCACAGGATCATTGTTCGCCGTTCCGGCCAGGGATTGATCTACGTAAACGGTATTTATCACTTCATCGTTGGTAATTGTGCCTGTCGCTTCGGCAGTTCCCAAAACGGCATCAACAGGAGCGGAAAGAGTGACTTTAAATCCTTCACTTGGTTCCACGTCTGTGTCACCACTTACGTTGATGATAATGTTCCGGCTGGTTTCACCATCGGCAAAACTCACGGACCCTGTCGGAAAACTGCCTCCAAAATCATTCGCATCCGCCGGGTTGGCTCCATCACCACTCACGGTGTAGGAAGCACTGGCCGGGCCGGAGGTATCACCACTGCGGGTAACTGTGAAAGTAAATGGAGTCGTTCCGGAATTTCCTTCATTAGCCGGCGCTGCGTTTGCAATACTTAGCACGGCATCCACATCAGTTACCGTAACAGCAATATCCTGAGTTACCGGATTTGTTCCGTCGGTAACCTGAACCTGGACGTTATAGACATTATCGGAACCGGCATCCTGCTGTGTTTCGAAGTCGGGAGCGGAGGCGAAAGTCAACTCACCGGTATTTGCATCGATATTAAACAGGGCCTGATCCGCGCCACCACTGATCGAGTAGATCAAACCCGCCCCTTCAGCAGCTCCTTCCGGATCGCTGGACTGAACATCAATCACCGTGCCTGTACCATTCTCAGCGAAATTGGCAGTGTTAGCACTGTTTATCGTCGGAGCTTCATTCACATTGGTAACGGTGACCGTGATGTCCTGTGTCACGTCATTCGCCCCGTCAGATACCTGCACCTGCACATTGTAGGTGTTATCGGTACCGGCATCGGCAGGGTTTTCGAAATCAGGAGCAGCTGCAAAAGTCAACTCACCGGTATTTGCATCGATATTGAACAATGCCTGATCAGCACCGCCACTGAGCGAGTAAGTCAAACCCGCGCCTTCGGTTGCCCCTTCAGGATCGGTAGACTGAACATCGATCACCGTGCCAGTGCCGTTCTCGGCAAAATTGGCGGTATCCGCACTGACAATCGTCGGTGGATCATCCACTGCTGTGACGTTGAGATTAATCGTTCCCGTCACGGCAACGGTAGAGTTCTCGAGTCCGTCCTCTATATCCACCGAAATAGTGGAGTTCTGATCAAAGTCCGAATCAGGCGTAAAAGAAAGCGCTGCGAACGCTGCATTAACTTCACCTACCGTCCCGGTTATCTCCCAGACACCTGCATTAAATGTCGCGGCACCACTGGTCGACAACGTTCCTGCCAGGGCATTCGACATCGTCAGAGTCGCAGTGATTTGCTCATTGTTATCGACATCGGCAACTACGATCGGATTGAGAGTGAATGCCGTACTGCCCTCGTTGTAGTTGTGAGTTTGGTTTACTTCCGCATTGGCAAAAACCTGATCATTCTCACCCGCTACAGTGACGGTGACAGTGGCTTCACGCTGATCATCCGGTCCGGCCTCAGTGCTATTTTGCGCAGGAGCCGCCACTGTAGAAGTAGTATTCCGCAGCATCACGGCATCAAGAGCTACTCCGTCTTCACGGGCACTGATATGTATCGTATGACGGCCCGCAGACAGATCAAACGTCACTGCAGCAGAAGTTCCCGCGACGCCATCCTCAAGATTCCCCTGGCCATGCCAGTTGAATGCCGAACCAGTGATAGCCATCGCATACCAATCCGGGTTGCCTCCCGCGATGCCATCACCGTGCCCGTTGATCGTGGCAAAAACCGAGTCGCTGGCGCCATCAAAGCTCGCGCCTCTCAGGAACAACTGATAAGTCCCTGCGGTCGATACCTCAACCTCATAAGTGATAGCCGGGGAACCGGTAGGATCAGCAAATGAAGGAGTGGAAATACCGCCGGAGCCGTCCGGGACCTGCATGAAAAAACCTGTTCTCGACCCGGTCAATGAATTCGCATTGGCCCCGCCATCCGATTCTTCGATCTGTGTCCAGGAATCAGGACTGGAACCGAAATTCACAGCCTCAGCCACAAACACACCGTCTACTTCCTGATAAACTGTATTCCCGTTTCCATCTGTTACCTGATAGGTAACGGTCTCTTCTGCCGTCTCACCGTCCGCGAGCGATTCGTAGTAAGAATTGGCATCGAAAGTGACATCGCCATTTGACGCGATGGCTACCGTAGCACCCGAAGCAAGATTGATTGTGTTGCCAACATTGGCTGCATCGCCATTCACTTCTGCAACCGTCAGGCTGGCATCCGCATCATCATCGGTATCGTTTGTCGTCACATTACCAATTACCGTGGCTCCATCGTCCTCATTGGCATTCAGATCATCATCAACGCCGACCGGAATGTCATTTACACCGTTCACCACTACTACCACATCGATGGTATCACCACCGACAGTAGTATAGGTAAACGTAACTTCCTCGGTATCGCCGGGATCGAGATCATCAAAGTCAGATCCGGGGTCGAAACTGATGCTCAGGTTATCCGCTGCAACCGTTGCAGTTCCTTTCGCCGGAGCCACCGTTATCTGATCGACCTCTGCGGCTTCCTCCACCCGGTAACCGTGAGCCCCGCCGTAGTTTGAAATCACTGTGCCGTCCGAAAGAATCCGGTCCTGCTGGTTGGCACCTACTACAATATTGCCTTCACTGACATCAACTGCGAGACCAAAGCCGTCCTGACTCTGCCCGTATGGAGACCGAATGACGAAATTCTCGTTATCCGATCCATCACCCCATACTCCGGTATCGGGATCCCGTTGATACACATAAACTGAACCGGCGCTTGTTCCGGAGGTATCCTCAAGATAAGCACCCACTACAATAAGATCGTTATCAATAGCAACCCGCCGACCGAAATGATCGTTACTCTGTTGATCGGAGGCATTAATTTTCTGTACCTCACTCCACTGAGAGCCATCGAATTCAAAGATGTATGCACTGCCACTGTTGCTTGGGTTATCTTCCTGGTTAGCACCAACAACGAGATAATCACCGTCAATATCGACATCAGCACCAAAACGGTCATCCTTTCCGTCATTGGAAGCTACCAGCTTCTGCTGCATTTCCCAATTGGTGAGCGCCTGAGGCCCATGGGCCAACGTGAGCAGGGCAGAACCATCGTTGCCACCCTGATTCGCTGCGCCGTTCCCAGGGAACAACTCACCACTGAATCCGGCAATCCCTGCGGAACCAATAGCCGCTACAATATCGGCGGCGGTTGAACCGGCTGCGGCCAGAGTAATGGTCACCGTGCCTCCGCTTTCAGTAACCCCGAGTGTCGCACCGGTTACGATTTCGACAGCCGAAATTCCGGAAGCAACGGTCGCGTGAACTGCGATTTGCCCTTTGCCGTTTTCGCCGCCGACGATGTCGGGATCGATCACGGCATGCAGATTCGCGGCATCATACTGGAATACATAAACCGAGCCACGATCACGCTGCGTTGCGTTTCCATCATCATCGGGATCGGTATCGGTCCCACCAGCAACGTGATCATCATCGTAAGCACCAACTGCGATTCGGGTTCCATCACTGGAGATTGCCACATAACGTCCGAATTGATCGCTGTTAACATCGCTGTATTCCGAAATGGGTTTGAGTTTTACTCCATCGTCATTAATCGAGAGAACCCCCTGCTGAGTAGCCGCCCCGCTGAAGAAGTCGCTCCATCCGGCAGTTGCTGTGTAAATGTGTGCCGAACCGGAACCGGAATCGATGTCATCGTCGCTGAGCATACCGGTAACCAGAACTGAACCGTCGGCGCTTAGTTCCAGATCACGGCCGAACTGATCGCTATTGGTCCGGTTCTCTGCCCGGATTCGTCCTGCCAACGTAGCCGTAGTTCCATCAAAACTATAAATATAGATTGCACCCTGGGCTGAACCACCAGCTTCGTGGCCGTTCGCACCAACGGCAATCGTTGATCCATCTTCGGATATAGTGACACCCCAGCCAAAGTAGTCAAAAGCATCGTCATCCGTAATTGGAGGGCCAAAATCGGTAATTAGAGTCCAGGAATCATCATCTGGATTGATTGTTCCCTGATCATTTCGCTTATATAAGTAAACACGACCGGTAACATCATCTGTTCCATTCGGATCTTTACCTGCTTCCGGAGCACCTACTATCGCAAAATCACCACCGACAGAAACTCTGCGACCGAACAGTGCGCGTGAGCCAATTTCAGATTTATTGGCAAGACCACCTTGTAATGCGGCCTCCTCGGCTACCGCTACAGATGGATCACCACTGTAGATATGAGCTGAACCCCAATGCTCGATATTGATCACGGCACCATCTGCGGAGGTGAATGTCCCCTCGGAAAGTCTGGCTCCGATAATATACCTGTCGCCGTCCATAGCGACGCCGAAACCAAACTCATTACGGTCAGCCGAAGCGGTATTTTCCTGATTAATAAATGTCGAATGAGTAAACAGCCCTGAACCGGAATCAAAATCAAAAATATGAGCGGTTCCGGAGTTAGAGCCATTAATATCGTCCTGATAGGCACCGGCAATAATGCGATCACCGTCAATCGCAACAGCACCGCCAAGACGGTCCTCGTTACTCAGATGAGTGACACCGGAATGAGCGTTGATGACCTGCCTTTCGAAGCCGGCAGTCAATTCAACCGGACCGGCAGCCTCAACCAGCTCAGTCCCCGTGCCGTGAGATAGTTCGGTAGCATTCAGAGTTCCTCCGTTAGTAACTCCAAGAGCGCCGAGATCTGTTCCATTAACCAGCGCTGCAATTGAAGCGGCAGTGGATGTTCCTGTATTTAACGTCACCGTGATGATTCCACCCGCAAACGCAATTCCCTCTGCACCACCGTCAACAAACGCAATGCTGAGTGGATCGGTTACATTATCAGTCGTAAACCGGATTCTACCGTTATCGATCGCATTGGCGGTTGAAGGTGTTATCACGGCACCTACAGCAGAACCACTGAAATCATAAACATAGATAGATCCCCGGTTGGTTCCTGAATTGTCGTTGGCGCCGGTTCCGGTATCCTCTTGACGAGCCCCGATAATTACCGTCGTTCCACTGATGTCGACATCGTGTCCGAATCGATCTTCATCCCCCGCGTTGGAGGCCACCAGTTTCCGTTCAATTGACCACTGGCTGCCTACAGCCTGTCCGTCGTCAAAACTATACACATAGGCAGCGCCTCCGTTATTTCCCGCGGACACAGTGTCCTCCAGTTCCTGGCCGACAACGATCAAATTAGCAGCTTCGTTTATTGCAACGGAAACGCCAAACTGGTCGGCACCCTGGACATCAGCACTGCCGTCCCTTAACTGAGCTTTCAGCTTCTGTTCCTGCACATAAGCAGCTCCATCCCATTTGAATACATACACTGCCCCGGAATCATTCGCTCCGCCAGTGTCCGACTGATCAATTGTATCAGAATCCTCCAATCTGGCACCGACAACGAGGTAGTCACCTGATGCATCAAGGCTGTAACCAAAATCATCGCCACCGTTTGCACCGGTAGTCCCCTGGATTCTCTGCTCCAGAGACCACTGGCTGCCTACTACAGCTCCACTATCGAAAGTATAGAGAAATACGGTTCCCTTATCTGTGCCGCCAGTGTCTTCCAGTCTCGCACCAACGAAGATACGCCCATTTTCAGCATCGATGTTAATCGAACTGCCGAAATCGTCGAAGGCATCGACATTATCGGGACTGAGGAGAGTCTGCTCCAATACCCAATCGCCATTTCCGGTAGTATCACGGTAAATGTAAACTTCTTCTGTATTCGCCTGCCCTTCACTACCAACAACGGCCCATGTTCCGGTGGTTCCACTGGAGATATCAACGGCATAACCGATCCGGTTGCCATCGACAAGAATCGTACCGTCATCGACGGTTAGAGTACCGGTCGAGACCACATCCGTAGATGTAGGAGTGATCGTTACAGTCGAGTTTTCTGTTGTTGTTACTTCCTGAGTCGGTGTTGCCGGAGCGGCTACAGTGATCACTTCTGTATATTCGTCCAGCGCCTCATCACTCCCCAGAAGAGTCAGTGATACAGACAGGGTAAATGAACCAGCTGCACCATAGTCATGCGATAAGCCGCTGAAGTCCGGACTGGCAGCAGCGAAATCGGTAGCTCCGCTCAACGAGGTACGAGTCACCGGACTACCGTCACCCCAACTGATCGTTACCACGACATCATTGCCGGTTTCGCCGGGCAGCAAATCGTAAAGAATATCACCACTTACTGTTACCGTGTCGCCTGCGGTAATGCTATTCGTATCAACGGTAGGGTTTCCATCAAACACAGGAGCAGACAGCTGATAGGCGCCCAACGTTCTGACACCATTCCTGTCCGCACCCCGTGCGTCGGTCGTTACCGCTCCACCAGCAGCAGAGTTCTCAGCGCCCACGGCCGAACTGCCCGGAGCTACGGCATGGGTCTGGATCACAAATCCGCCGGGGAGGTCGACAATATCACCATTGTCACCAAGCGCGCCCAATACCGGATCCTCAGTGATTCGCGTTCCATCTGTCTGGGTCAGTGTTCCACCCTGATTGGTCACGATCACTACTCCGCCTTCAAGAGTGGCCGTGGCATTGTTGTCGCTTTCGATATTGGTTCCCGGGACCCCGTTATCCCTGATATTGTTGGCCAGAATGCTGTCCCGGATGATTAATGTCCCTCCGTCCCGGTCGATTCCACCACCATCATCCAGAGCATAGTTGTCGGCAATCGTCACGTGATTCAGAATCACTGAACCGGCGTTGGTCATAAAAATACCACCACCATCTGCGTCTGCTGCAATCGCTTCGGTGCCTACACCGGGAGTAGAACCATCGGAAGCCGCGCCCGCTTTATTGCCACTAATGGTGACATTGTTGAGGACTAATTCCGAACCATCCGTCTGCTGGTAAATACCGCCGCCGAAACGGTTGGCGTTGTTTCCGGAAATCTCGCCATTCGTCAATGTCACGGAACCACGGTCCGAGTTCCAGACCCCTCCACCTCTTGAGTTACTGCCACTTCCGGACGTATTGTAGGAAACATTGTCGCGGATGACGAAATTAGTCAGATCCACATCACCATCGGTATTGTAAACAGCACCACCACGGCCGTGAGCAGTGTTGTTAGCCATAACAACTTCACTTAAAGTCACTGTAGCTTCATTCCCCGCATTATAAAATGCTGCACCGATCCGGTTATTCGTGCTGGTTCCTTTCGTCTCGTTATTGGTGATGAGAACTCTGGATCCAGTGACGATGCCATTATTCCGGAATCCGGCTCCGTGTTCTGTTTCGGAAACGTTCGAATCAATCACCACATCGGTGAAATTCACAATTGAACCGTCGTGAGCGTTGTAGAAACCGCCACCGCTGTCCTGCGAGATGTTGTTGGTGAGATTGACACGAGTCAAATTCACGGTCGCCCCGGTTGCGCTATTGTAAAAGCCGGCACCTTCGTCAGTGGTAGTGTTGCCTTCGATGTCCACATCAGTAAGGTTGATGGTTCCACCGTTGGTGTTGTAAAAACCTCCACCGTCACCGTCGGCGGGATCAACCGTCGTATTATATGAAATGTTCGACATAAAAGTCGCCGCATCAGAGGAAGTGATGGTGACGACGCCCCCGTCATTCCAGAAACCGCCACCGTGGCGCTCGGCGACATTATGTTTGATCGATACATTGGAGCCGATCACCGTACCACCATTGGAGTAAAATCCACCGCCGCGCCGGTCGTTATCATTGCCCCGGGCTTCATTGTGCGAAATCACCAGTGGCACAGCCGCCGTGCCGATGAGATTGACCAGGGCTCCGTCGATGCGGAAACCGCCTCCGTATTGTGTGGCACTAAAGTTGTTTCGAATGACGCTGGTTCCGAAGATGTTGATCGTTTCCTGGTTGTTGATTGCAGAGAACCCACCGCCGTCGTCGTTCGATTGGTTGCCGATGATATCGGTGTCCACCAGGTTCAGGATGTTATCCTTACCTTCCATACGGAAGCCGCCGCCGTCGTCTTCGGCAAAGTTACCGCGCGCGGTTAAGGAACCCACCGCATCTGTAGTCCGGTCCGTTCCGAGACCATCATCGCCGGCGCCACCGACAAGCTCTCCACCGATGTTGGAATCGGTAAAGGTAATCTCATTGCGCGCGCCTGAAACGAGGAAACCACCGCCGTCGTTGTCTCCGGTGCCTGTGCCTTCGGTACCGGCGATGTTGCCATAGAAATTGACATTGGTAGCGGAAACGACATTATCGTAACCTTCGAAGACCGCACCGCCACCATCGTCTCTGGCGCGGTTACCGTCGAAGGTGACGTTGGTCATTTCGAGATTGTTGCGGTTGCCCGCTAAATAGAGACCGCCGCCATCGCGATCAGAGGTGTCGACCCCGGAAGTGTTACCGGAAATGGTCACGTCTTCGAGTTTAAAGGCCCCACTGGCAGAGTTGGTTCCAGTCAGAAAAAGACCTCCGCCGTGACTGCCCGCCTCATTGTTACTGATCTCTACATTTTTAGCGTAAAGATTTCCGGCGAAATTACCACTGCTGGTGATGTAGACGGCTCCGCCGACATGACCTCCATGACCGGTCGCACTGTTGCCGCTAATCTCCACATCGTTCAGCACAACAGTTCCTCCTGAACTGCTGATGCCGGCTCCGTGGTCTTCATAGGTCTGACCGCCAGTAATCGTGAGTTGTTTAAACACAACAGTCGACCCTGGACGGGCATCGAAAACGCGGTCCACGCCATTCCCATCAACTATGGTGGTTCCTCTTGAGTCACCCACGATGACCACTGTCCCGTCTGTTTTTGTGATATCGAAATCTCCGCCGTTAGCATTGGCATTTTCTCCCAGCGGATCGCCGTTGGCCCTAACCACCCTGGTGTCTGACGACTGGATTTTTATATATTCGTTATCTGCGAAAGTACCTGAAACCGGAGTATAAATAATAAAGCCCGAACTGCCGTTATCAGTAACACTTACTACCGTGCCTGTCGCCCCCCTGGTTTCCCCGACAATCACATCTCCTACATTAATAGAGCTACCTCCCCCGGATGATTCGGTATCATAATTGATACGTACATCACCAAGCGCCAAATCCGAAGTGTAAGTCCCGGCTGACAAATTTATCACGACATCCCCGGCAGTGTTGTTAGCTATGTTTATGGCCTCCCTGAGCGTGACAGTTCCATCAGTATCCGCAGTGGTTTCGATGACCTGCCCGTCCTCGACAAAGGAATTAACAGTGATCTCTGTGGCGCCACTGGCAGCAGTCGGCCTCCCGTCAGGATTTATCAACAATATGTCCTGATCCTGCGCAATCACTACTTGCGAAGTCGCACTGTCAGTAACAGTAAGCGCGACTGTTAGTATATCGCTAACGTCCGTAGCAGTTAGTTCATCAGGAGTGAATGAAAAGGATTCTCCGGAACCCGAAGCCACCGTATTGTCCGCGCTGTCGGTTACCGACCAATTATACACCAATGGCCCGGCCCCGGTGGAAGTGCCAGTCGCGCTGACAGTAATTTTGGTATCATCTTCCGCTGACGCAGGGACTATTACTTCATCGAGCGTTAGTGTAGTTGCAACAGGTTCAACTTCCACCGCCCCGATGGTATCACCCCGCCCATTTCCGAGTTGATCTACCGCATGAGAAGAATTGACGGTAGGGTTCACCGTCGCACCGGAAGTCGCGAAATTTGTACCTGCAATTGTATGAGTCCTGCCGAATCCGCCGTTATCTGCTAAAGCCTCAAGCTGCGGATCGTCACTGAATTTGGTTCCGGTACCGTTATCACCTGTTCCCTGACTGCTTCCCACTACATTGCTGCCAATAATGGTGACCCGCCTTTGAATATCCTGCACGTCTCCGGCGGGATTCGCTTCAAAGTTATCCAGGTTTCCGTAAATGATGCTGTTTTCGACGAAAAACCCTTCTGTTTCAGATGTCCGGTTGGCACTCCATAAGGCACCACTGGCAGAGTCGGACGCCCGGTTATTGGTTACGGTAGACTGATTGATGTGGACAAAACCCGAACCCTGATAAATCGCTCCGCCCCTCTGATTGTCATTTGTCTTGGTCTCTGATGTTCCAACTATCCCCCCCTGAGAGGCACGCTCGAAACCAGCATAGTTGGTGCTTATCGTTGAGTTGTTGATCACTAAACTGGTCGTGGAACCATTTACATGAAATCCACCGCCGACTCCTCTCGCCACATTTTCAGCAATTGTCGACTGGTTAATGGTTATATCGGCTTCACTTTGCAGATAAATCGCCCCGCCATGCTGAGTGGCTTCGTTCTGATCCAGTGTCGATTCATTTATGGTAATTACCGAACGGTTGGTAGCATAAATCGCCCCTCCCCTTAATCCTGTCCCGTCCGGAGTAGAGCCGTCGGCAAGGTAACCGGCCAGGTTGCCGTCAATATGGGTAGTCGATACTGAAAGCGTAGCATCATCCCTCACATAGAGCGCGCCCCCGTTATCCTGAGCGATGTTATCACTTATATCACTGCCCACTACCGTCAGGTCGGCGCTGTCATCAAGAAAAATACCGCCGCCGGAATTTTCCGAGAAGTTGTTTTTCACTTCTGTATTTGTCAGAGTCACCTGTGAAGACACGATGAAGAAAGCGCCACCATCAGCGAGAGTAGCCTTATTGTTATTCACAAAGCTGTCTTGAAAAGACGCTGTTGCATTACCGGTGATATAAAACGCGCCGCCGTAGTCGCTGTTGTTGGTGGTGAAGTTGTTTTCTACTTTCGTCCCGTTAGTGACGTTGAGAATACCGCCGCTCATATAACCGGCACCGCCGTTTTCATTCAGTGTCGAGTTGCCGGTCACTGTGGCTCCATCCAGATTGGTCACCGCACCGTCCCTAATTGAAAAAGCACCACCGCGAGTTCTCGCTTCGTTATTGATAACGGAGGTACCGGTCAGTGTCACGACCGCAGAGTAACCGGAGTTCCGAAAACCTGTGCCTTCGTTGGCATGGTTGTTTTGAATCACCGTGGAAGCATCCGCAGTTACCGTGCCCAGAGAATAGTTGTAGAAACCGCCGCCGTAGCCGTCGAGATTACCGCTAGCGTTGATGGTCACCGTATTGTCTTCAATAGTGGCACCTTTTAGTTCAACCGTCCCCCCGCCATAATTGTAGAACCCGGCTCCGCCCCGGGCATCACTCACCCGGATCAACGAGTTCTGCGAAATAGTAGAATTTTCCACAATAACGGTGCCTCCCGTGGCATTAGCAAAACCACCGCCATGACCGTAGTTCTGGTTAAGCGTCACGTCGGAACCGTTGGCCAGCGTCACGGTGCCACCTTCGTTGAAAAATCCGGCCCCGAGAGCATCGCGCCGGTTGGCTCCCCCGTCGACTTCCAGGTTCACATTACTTTTAACCTCAGTGTTATCTAAACTCACGATCCCCCGGTTGAAGAATCCGCCCCCGTGGTCGTCTTCCGCAGTGTTCCCTGAGATGACAGAATCCACTAATGTAACCTGGTCAGAAAGTGTATTCGTATAAAAGCCTCCACCGTTGTTAGCGGAAAAGTTCTGATCGATGGTGAGGTTATCACCATTGACGATACCGCCGGTATTGACATTGAAACCGCCGCCATTCACTGTTCCGGTGTTTGTGGAAACCGTGTAGTTATTCAGAGTTGCCACACCCGAAGCATTGGCATAGAAACCACCACCATCGCGGGCTTCGTTGTTGGACATGGTACCTCCGGTAATGGTGACGGTTGCGAAAGTATTGACGTAAAAAGCACCGCCACCAGCTACTTCTGCTCCCCCACTCCGAATTGCTTTGTTGTTGGTGAAATCGACATTGGTCCCGGTCACCACAGCGCTGTTTTGCGCATAGAGTGCCCCGCCACGCGCGTTGGTGTTGTTGTTTACATCGTCAATGACTTCATTATCCTCAAAAGTGATATCGGTTAGGGTCAGTTGGGCATTAGCTCCACTGACTCGTACCGCGCCACCGTCGCCTTCGTGAATTTCACCACCCGACAGCGTCAGGCCTTCCAGGGTGATATTTGCTGTGCCGGTAATATTAAAAATCCGGTCGCTCGACGGCGCGGTTATGATCGTTCCACCACCCGCATCACCAATGATGGTGAAAGTCCGGTCGCTAATGTTGATGTCCCCAAGGGTACTGGAATCCAACTCAAACATTCCCGCACCCAGAGTAATGGTTTCCCCGTCAGCAACCTGATTGATCGCTTCGCGAAGAGTGATACCAGTTCCCGAAGCCGTACCGTCATCAGCTAGATTGGTTACTATGACACTTGCGTGAGCATCCACTTGAGTCCCTACCGCGACACCATCAGCTTGATCTTCGACCGGCAGTCTTCTCTCTCCTGCCTCAAACCCGCCATACATCAGGCTGTCATCCTGAAAAGAATCATATATATCCTCCAGACCAAGAACGTGCCCCATCTCGTGCATCATCACGGTCAGGAGATCCATACCGTATTTCGCTTCGCCATCAGTATCACGGAACACGGTGGAACTTTCCGCAAAATCGAATTCTCCATCATCAAACGGGGACTCATCAACGAACCACCCTGCACCGTTGGCATTCCAATCCAATTCGATTTCATAGCCATTCGTCTCGGCGATTGCCAGACCTTCGATATCCACCACCGAGATTTCGATCGCATCAAGCGCCTCGAGCTGTTCAGTGCTCAGATCAGTTGCCTTCCAACGCTCCACTGCGGCGTTGGCGAGAGTTTCGAGTTCAGACTCGGAAAGATGATCAAAACTGGTTAGTGTAACCAGTTCCCCTGTGATCGCATCGGGACCTGCTTCAATAAACTGTGAAGTTCCCCCAAAATTATCGATTCCCTGAAACTCCCCTTCCGTTGATTGATCAACCGGTTCCTGAACAACTTCCCCGGCAGGTGCGATATCGACCGGCGCTGCGGAATACAAAATCCGCGACTCCAGTTGCTCAGCCACGTATTCCCTGTTCTCTTTACCACCCTTCTTACTTTCAGATTTGTTTCTTGACAGGAATTTCTCGAAAAAAGTCTTCTTACTCATATATCAGGAGGTGGTGGATTAAAAACTTGACTGAAAAACAAAATTCTTGTTTGGCAGCCCTTAAGACGAATTGTCGTCAACTTTCAGCCATGTGACGAATTTTGAGCGATTTCGTCAATATATTTCCCGTTTTTCTGCAAAAACGGGGCAAAAACGTCGCATTTTTGCCCAAAATGAGCGATTTCCGATATTTTGCTGAGAGCCGAAAAACGCAAAAAAACTGATGTTCCGAACGCGAAATTGTTCGGTTAAACAGATCAAAAACGGTCTAAAAAAGGGCGTGTTTTACTCCTGCCTCATGAAATTTTGTTATCAACCTTTGGTCATGGGCGTGATTTTCCGCAGATAGGGAGGCGATCGGCCGATGCTCGAAAAAAGGTGGACTATCTTCGATCCAGGAAGAGCTACTGCTTAATCAGCACTGCTACCACCAGTAATCCGAGCAGGATAATGGCGAAGAATGCTGTCAGACCGATTGGAAAAGCATCACGCTGAATTTTCCTGGTGAGAAGATCGCGCTGTTTTTTGATCTGCTCAGATTGATGACCTTGCATTGACCAGATTGGTGTCATGACGCAACCGGCGATATTCGAGGCACCGGATTCAAAAAATTTGGAACTTCGCTTTGCGATACCATCAATGAATATTTTCGACCCGATCCTGTTTGCAGCATTGAGCGTTTTGTCAAAAACCATGTAGATAACTTTGCCGCCTTTGCGATAGAACCAGTCAAAATCGACATTGGTGGAGCGAATCTCCGCCGGATAAAGCCCCGCCCGCATCAGGAGAGTGAAGGCCAACGCACTAAACAGGAGCAATGCCAGTTGATCGGTGACGTGGGCCACCGTGTAGGGTTCATAAACCGCTTCGACATTGGGTAGCATTTTGTAGAGAAATGCGTTCGGGAATGTCCCGACAAAAATACACAGAAAAGCCACAATACCCATCGCAAGCAGTTGATTCAGCGGCGCTTCTTTCGGGCGAAGACCGGAATCGTGAGAGAAAAACGCAAAAAATGGAATCTTAATCCCGGCATGGTGGAACACTCCTGCGGAGGCGAACAGCAAAGCCAACCAGACGATGACCTGGTTCTCTTTTGCCGCCGTGCTCATTATCATGGATTTACTAACAAAACCGCTGAACATCGGAAAGGCCGAGATAGAAGCCGCTCCAATACAACAAAAGATACAGGTCCAGGGCATGTATTTGTACAAGCCACCGAGTTCGGTTGCCTTCGATTTTCCTGTCCGATAGATCACCGAACCGATCGACATAAAGAGCAGCGCTTTGTAAAGAATGTGGCAATACGCATGGGCAGCGGTTCCGTTCAGCGACAAAGCTGTGCCCAATCCTACCCCTACAACCATAAATCCCACCTGATTGATGAGACTGTAGGCGAGAACCCGGCGCAGATCATTTTCAATCACCGCATAGAAAATCGGGATCGTTGCCATGGCCATCCCGATCCAGATGAGCAAATCTTCCCCGGGAAAAGTCCGCGCCAATACATAGACAGCCGTTTTGGTCGTGTAGGTGGCCATAAACACGACGCCACCAATTGATGCCTCGGGATAAGTATCCGTGAGCCAGGCGCCAAGAACCGGCCAGGCACAGTTGACTCCGAAGCCAATAAAAATCAGCCACGCACCGAGACCGGAAAGTTCTATCTTGTCGAAAGCCACACTTCCGCCATTCGCCAGATGGATCATGAGACCGGCGAGTAACACTACCCCGCCGAGAATGTGTACCAGCAAATATCGGTAGGCAGCCTTCCCGGATGCGGCCGTCCGCCTCGCTATCAAGCACATGACAGCACCCAGAGTCAGCATTTCCCAAAAGAGAAACAAAGTGATGAGGTCACCCGCCATAACAACCCCCATTGCACTTCCCGCGTAGAGGAGTCCGGCTGATAGATCGAGCGCTTTGTTCTCTTTGAGAATATAGAGAATCCCGCAGAACGAAAGAACCGTGAAGATATTCAGAAAGATCAAACTCCAGGCATCGGCCCGGCCAAGAATCAAATTGAAATCGAGCAGTTGATATTCCCAGTGTACTCCTTTTTCGATAAGGAAATAGTTACAGAAGGCTACGACAGGGACTGCGAGGGCGAAAACCTGGCGAAAACGCCCCCTAAGAAACGGAACGATCAGAGCACCAAGCAGGTAAATAAAAGCAGGAGGTAATGCAAACTCAGACATCGTCTCCCCCTTTCTCTCTATTGTCGTAGTAATTCTCCGATTTCATGACAAGAGGGCGAAGAATATATTTCGCAATCAATACCAGCACCACACAGGCGACAAATCCGTAGATAGCATAAAAGCCCGGCCACTGTTCCCACTTAAAATAAGGATGCTTGTCAAAACCGGTCGCCCAAAACACGACATCGATAATCACCATCAAAGCGCAGGCCCCAAATAAAAAGCGCAGAACTTTTTGAACGTTCTCTGCCTTGTCGAACCAACCTTCACCGGTCGGCTTTTGATCATCCGTATTCATTAGTGCGGCTTTTCGTCGTTATGGATTTCGGAATGGCCATCGCTGGCTTTGCCATCGCCCTTGTGATCGTGGTGTCCATGCTCAACCTGGCCAGGGGACGAATAAAGAATGAATCCCAGATATAGACTCATCACAGCGAAACAGATCGTAAAGATCATAGGGTATCCCGGAACGGCATCGTGCTTGAGTTCCTGCAAAGGTTGATCACTGGGTTGGTGGCTGGCCATGGTAATTTATCTCTACAATATCTCAGTTGGCAGTCGTCATCGTAGCCAGATGAAGCAACAGGTCGGGAAAAAAGAACAATAACAGGGAAACTATCGCGGTGATACTGAGGGGCAAAACACAGGCCACGGGGGCTCCCTTGAGACCTTCGTCCTTCGATGGCTTAAAAAAGGCGCGATATACAATAGGGAAAAAGTAAACCCCGTTGAGAACCGAACTGACCAGATAGACGACGAGCAGAGCAATCTGCTGGGCATCCGCCGCCCCCCAAATCATATACATCTTACTGAGGAGTCCGCCGGTAGGCGGCAGACCGGTGACACTCATCGCGCCAATCGCAAAAGCTCCCATCGTGACCGGCATGGTTTTGCCGAGACCATCAAGCTGGCTGATATATTTTTTACCGGTAGCCACATAGATCGCTCCCGCACAAAAGAACAGCGTGATCTTTCCAAATGCGTGCATCGCGATATGCATGATACTCCCCTGCACCGCGTGATCAGTGAGTAGAGCGACTCCGAGAATGATATAGGAAAGCTGGCCAATCGTGGAAAAGGCAAGCCGTCGTTTCAGATTATCCTGACTCATCGCAATTAGCGAAGAAGCCAGTATGGTGAAGGCCGCCACCCAGCAGAGAACCAGATTTGCATTAATATCGGACAGGAGCCCGGTTCCAAAAACATCGAGGACGACACGAATCACACAAAATACACCTACCTTCACAACCGCCACAGCATGTAGTAAGGCAGACACCGGAGTCGGGGCAACCATCGCACCCGGCAACCAGGAGTGAAAAGGCATCATCCCCGCCTTGGAAAATCCAAAGGCAAACGCCATCAGGAGAATTGCTCCGCTGAGGAAAGTCATATCCTGACCGGCAAGAATCGCGGAACCGGCAAACGAAAGATCCCCGCCGGATTTGACGTAAGTGAATATCAAAGCTGGTAGTGCGAATCCAACTGAAGTCCCAAGCAGATGAGTCAGATAAGTACGACCACCGGACCGGGCTTCTTTATCCTGGTGATGGGTAACCAAAGGCCAGGTTGAGAGCGAAAGAATCTCATAGAAGAGATACAGAGTCAGGAGATTACCGGCAAACGCCACTCCCAGAGTGGCTGATAAAGATAGCGCAAAGAACGAAAAGAAACGGGTCTGAGCATGTTCTTTCAGCCCGCGCATGTATCCGATCGCATATAGCGAAGTCACAATCCAGAGACTGGATGCAACGAGGGCAAATAATATACCCAGCGAGTCGACCCGGAACATAATCGGAACGTTGATCCCGGCAATGCCTTCGAGAAAGGTGAACTCGACCACGCTGCCGTCCTTCACCATCCGATAGAGTTGAATCACCAAAGCGAGTTTTATAAAACCGGCAGCAAAAGTGATCAGCTCGCGGAGAAAAGGCTCTTTGCGGAAAATAACAATCCCGGGAATCGCCAAAAGAGAGGCGAGACAGACCCAGACAGGTAATTGACTTTGAATAACAGCAGGTTCCATATCCGGTTAATCGACTATTGCGGTGAAATCAGTTATCAAACCGGCCGTTTCCCGGATGAATTCCACTACCTGACCATTCATCAGACCCAGTGCGACAATCAAAACAGCTGTCACCCAAAGTGGCAGAAGGGCGGTAATCCCGCCTTCCCCGGACTTCACTGTACCCTGTACAGTCCCGGATTGTACAGGGTACGGTCCGCCCCCTTCCTCTCCGTCGTGGGCGCCGTGACCATCGGACGGCTTTTTACCGAAGTAGGCAATTTCAAATATCCGGAAGAACAAAACCGCGTTCACCAGACTGGATACCAGCAAAGCCACTACATATTCCCAATGACCCGCTTCGATACCTCCGCGGATCAGATAGAATTTGCTGAAAAATCCGCAGGTGGGCGGCACACCGATCATGGCCAGCGCCCCGACTACAAGACCGATCATGGTAAGTGGCATTTTCTTAAAAAGCCCATCGAGATCCTCCAGTTTTCGAATGTCCCGCTGGCGAGCAAATATACCTGCCGCCAGAAACAGACAAAGCGTCATCAATGCATCGGCCAAAATATGATAGATCGAACCGGTGAGCCCCCATCTTTCCGTATCGGCCAGCCAGGCGCCACCTACCATATAGCCTACTTCAGCGACGATCAGGTAACACAGCATCTTTTTCAGATGCGTCTGAGCGAGAGCAAATAGCGATCCGGCAATAATCGCGATCACCGCCAGCCAAACTATGATATGGCTCCAGTCGAAATGCCCGAAGACCCATTCCAAACCGAAAACTGTGATCATCATACGGATCATCACATAGACAGAAACCTTCGTCATTAAAGGAGCCAGGACACAACTCGTCGAAGAAGGACAAAAGCTGTAGGCATTCGGCAACCATCCGTAGAGTGGGAAAAAAGCCATTTTGATCCACATCCCTATCAGAATCAATATGAACGCAACCATGATAGTGCGGGACATGTAAATCGCCTCTCCGGTTTCACTACCGAGATTGATGATCTCATGAATGGCAATCATATTTAAAGTGCCGGTTTTCAGGTACAGATAACCGACACCCAGCAGATAGAAGGAAGCGCCTACTGTGCCCATTATGATATAGTTAAACGCAGCCACCGTTCCACGCGGGGAACTCCCCATCGCAATCAACCCGTAGCTTGTCAGCGAAGAGACTTCGATCAATACAAACAGGTTGAAAGCATCGGCTGTGATCGTCATGCCAAACAGGCCGCAACACAGCATCAGAAACAGTGCATAGAAATAATGCGTTTTCTCCGTATCCTCCGAACCCTGACGGCGAATGGCGAAGATCGACACCAGAAGCACAACTATACCGATCACTACCAGAACAAGAGAGTTCAATTGATCAACCCGAAGCTGAATCCCGAAGCCACGGGGGATCTCCACCCCTTCGATCATCTTACCGGCACCCCAGCCGCCTACATAGTAATCAATCGGACCTCCGGAAGACACCATCATTGCTGTAACGATGGTGGAAATCAGCGATATCAATAGCACACTGAACGCTATAGGCGGACAGGCGCTGTGATTTTTCGCCCCGATCAACCCCACCAGCAACGCACCAAACAGCGGTGCTAAAACAATAATCACAGGCAGTTGATCAATCATGAAAATCACCGGTTTTTATTTGCTCAAGAATTTCGTGTTCTTCGAGGGTGCCGAAATCTTTATAGATCGACTGCGAAACCGCCAGCGCCACTCCGAGAGTTGCTACACCAACGACAATCGCAGTGAGCATAAGAACATGTGGCAGTGGGTTCACAAATTCAGCGGCAACCGGTTTGTGATGGTGCGCCTCTTCTTCCCCGTGAGAATTATAATGAGCATCGTGTCCTTCCTGTGACACTTCATGGATCGGAGCCGGTTGGTGATGATCAATAATCGGAATCGTAGCTCCGTCTTTTACTCCGAGAGATACATAGAAAAGAATGATCGCGGATTGAAAAATAGACATCCCGATCAATTTCTTAATCAGGTTACGCTTGGCAATCAGCGCCCAAAAGCCGATCATCATAACGATGACATAGGCCCAGTAGTTAAAGTGGGGCTGAACGAAATTCTGTATGAAGTCCTGCATAAAACTATAGACCGTTCTTCAATTCCCCTTTCGAAGCCAGGTTGGCATAAATCGCAAACATGATAGCTGTTACCGTCAAAGCGACACCGATCTCGACGCCCAGCATACTGTGGGATCGGGCCATCGGTTCGCCATCGGTTAAAAGAACTTTCTGCAGGACGCCGTATTCGAGAAAATCCCCTCCCAGAAACTGCCCGAGAAGCCCGAAGCCGGCATAGATAAAAATTCCGATGCACGCCATCGAAACAAACTGCTTTTCGGAAAACCGCTGCATCGCAGTTTCCAGATTTCCGGCCAGCCCGATAAGAATAAAGCTCGCCCCAAGGATCACTCCTCCCTGGAATCCTCCCCCCGGACTGTGGTGGCCGTGGGCAACAACATACAGAGCAAAAAGCTGAATCACCGGAATCAAAATCCGGCAAGTGGTTCCGACGATAATTCGTTGATGATCACCATCCACAGAAGAATCAAGCTGTGTCTTATCCTGAGTTTGCTCTGTGTCCCGCATCACCCGGATAATCGCGAAGATAGCCATTCCTGCGGCAAAAATCACCACTGTTTCGAACATGGTATCGTAGCCCCGGTAGTCAGCGAGAACTGCGGTAACGATATTGGGAACCTTCGTCAGCGTTTCCGTTTCTTCGATAAACACTTCGGAGATCGAAGCCCCGGCCCCTTCCACACCGCCGTTCGCGGGTGAATTGGCGGATCCCCAGTCAGGAAAGTCGGATACGCCGTAGATCAGAAGAGATCCGGTAGCGCATACGGCCAGTAAAGCGAGCCACTTCATATTAATCCGATGACCTCCTTTTGGTATTATAAACTGTGGCGATCAGAAAAACCGCACTCACCCCGGCACCTACTGCCGCTTCAGTGAAAGCTACATCAACCGCGCCCATTTCCGCCCACAGCAGGCAAATCAAAAACGAATAAATCCCGAAAATCATCGATGCGCTTAGCAGGTCTTTCACCCGTAGTGCGAGCAATGCGGTTATGACCAGCAGGACCAGTATGACTATATTAAAATGCTCCATTACTTTTCCGGGAAATCTTTAGCCAGATCGTTTGCTTCTTTGCCCTTTACCTCCGGCTCGATATCATCCTCCCAACCGGCATTCATCAGCGCATGCGTACTTGTCGGGCTGGTGATCATGATAAATGTACAGATGGCTAGAAGTTTGAAGATCACCAGAATTACCGGCCAATCGCTCTGAATACTGGTAAAATCGTGAAGCTGATAAATCGCAAAGCCGAGGACAACCAGCAGACTGGAGAGAGTGTCCCCTTTTCCAGCCGCATGCATCCTCGTGTAAAAATCGGGAAATCTCAGCAACCCCATGGCCGCACCCAGGAAAAAAATCAGTCCGGCGAGAATGAACAGAGCCGAGATAATGGTTATGATGGTTTCCTGAATCATATCGCCGGGTCCGCTCCTTTGTTCGGTTCATCATCGCAGTGCCGATGCAAAAATCGCGATGCAGCCAGTGAGCCAATGAAATTCAAAAGAGCGTAGGCGAGAGCAAAATCGACAAACATCTCCACCTTCCCAAATTTCTGACCGATCACGACCAGAAGCACCGCCGTTTTTGTACCGATGATGTTCACCGCCACAATCCGGTCGATCGCCGTAGGCCCTTTAATAACCCGCCATAGCGCGGGGATCATCAGCACAAAAAGTGCAAAACCTGTCCATATATCAATTTGATCGAAAGTAGGCATAACCGGCAATTCCTCAAATTAACGGGCAAAGATTTTTGCAATTCTCCGCTCCATCTCCCCGTCAAGTCCGTCAGCCGCGATATCACTGATGGCGTGAATGTAAAAAGTCTGTCCAATAATTTTCATCGTTACCGTCCCGGGAGTCAGAGTGATGGAATTAGCGAGAAGAAATTTCTCGAAATCGGACTCCAGATTTGACTCGAATTTTATGATCTGGGGACTCAGAGCACTTCGTGGGCCAAATGCCAGTTTTAGAAGATGGATATTGGAGAGAATCACCTGCCAGATTAGCCAGAGAAAATAGAATCCCAAAAGAAATCCCTGACGGATTCTTTTCCGAAGTGGCATCCATCGATTTTCGAAAAGCAAATCCGACGACATCCATGTGACAATACCGCAGGAAATCAGCCCGAGAGACAGGTGGAATCCATCAATCAAACCTGAAAAAATCACCCAGGCGATCATCAGGAGAGAGAATACAAGTACCCGATAGCCATTTCGGCCGTTTTTGGTCATCGAATCATCCATCGTTGCGGCAGCAGAAGCGCGGAATGGTGGCAGATGCCGGGAGGTTAGTCAAGTTGAGCCCGAATTTTTCACAACAGACAGACCTTTTAGAACCAGACTCATGATTTGCCGGATGTCGGAGAGTTCGAAAAGTTCGAGATTCTCATCGACTGACAAGCCGTTCCTTTCCGCAAGTAGTTCGAGCGAAGTGTTGGAAATAATCTCGAAAGCATCCTCCGGAGTGAGCCCCGGGATTTTCCAGCCTTTCTCACTGGCGAGTTCCCTGATTTCAGTCAATTGTCCGGTCACTTCCGGGATGGGATAGAAATCAGCAGCCGAGTGCTCTTTCTTCCCGCTGAGGATTTCGCAAATCGCACCTGTAGCCCCTTTCCAGTGACCGCAAAGGTAGAGAGGTTGCCCGGCTACAATTGTGAGCACAGCCTCTTCAAAAATTCCGGACATTGCCCCGGTTGCCTTTTCGATTTTCCCACCGATACAAATTCTAGCTGTGCATAGCTCGACGAGTTGGATCCTCATTTCACTCAACACCAAAGCGTTCCAGCCCTTTCGAAAATCAGGATATTCCGCAGAGATTTTCGTGAACTCCCTGATCAAATCCTCCGGCTCCGGCGCCTTCTCAGACTCGTCTCTTTCTGTAAGCTCCGGAAGTTCCGCATACTCAACCTCAAGAGATCTCAATGCTTTTTGCAAACTCCCCCCTTCAGGTTCTTTAGCGTGCCCGAGACGCGGGACCTTGTTGTAAATCCGGATTCTCTTAGGATCTTTACTCACTACACTTTGAGACCGCCGCATACTGTCGTAGACAGCTTCCATTACGCCTCCTTTTCGCCAGTCATGCCCGAAAGCAACTGTTCCACCGTGAGAAAATATTCTCTCGACCGCATGCAAGGTAAGTTTGTTTACCCCAATCGTATTTAGATACCCGTCAAATTCCGTAATTGATATACCTATACACTCATCCACAAGACTCTTCCTTATGCCCCGCCCCCTTTGTGTATACTCATCGTACAGTCGGGTACAGGTTCTCAGTTTTCCCTCGGGGAAATCTTTCTGAATGACCCGATCATACGCCTCCTGCTGTATTTCGCTGATTTCAGCTCCCTGATAGAGAAAGTGAAAGTCCGTTCTCTGCCCCGATAACTCGCCGCAAAGCTCCATCAAACCTTCGACTCCTGAATTCAATCTGAATTTCTGTGTCCTCTCTTCACTCGATAAATGGATGTCACCTACCTGCTGGACATCTCTTGCAAAAATCAATTGCCGCAAACCTTCGGTCAATGTCAATCCTAGCACCCTGATCAAATTACCATCCTGGACATGGGTCACCGGGTACCTGTGATAGGGCAAAACAGATTCCCTGGCTGCGCACTTATTGCCGGGATCCCCGGGCACACTGCTCCCATTCCTGGCATCCACTACAATAATCGGGACATCATTCTCCACAGCGGTAATAAACTCCTCCCGGCACCACGGCCGGGTTTCATACAGTCTCGTCCTGAGAACCACCATAACACAGTTCCCGGCTACCGCGCGCAACTGCTCACTCCACGGTTTTCCGGTCTCAAGCGACTTTGCATCGTAAAAGCCGTGGTGATCTATATTTCCGGGCAGGTTAGCAATTTGCGACCATACTGCGCCAGCCAACGGCAACCCGTCTTTTTTGGTATGGCTTAAAAAGATCGTCAGTCTGTTTTCGCCGGGTAAAAATTCAGCTAAAAGTTTATACACTTCATGAACTACCAGGAGAGCAGAATAGGAACTGCGAACCGCTTCCTCACCTAAACTGGTTGAATTAGTTCTCTGAATGCTACTGAAATTTTTAAAGATATCGACTTCACTAAATGCCCGATCATACATCCCTATAGGAAATACAATATGCTCTCTTGCCGAGTTGGAGAATTCGGAAGCAGCCTCCACCCATTTCATACTTTCGCACCCGGCAAGCGAGTCATCCACCAAAACGATAAAAACGGTATGAAGTGTATCGTTGAAATATCGCTCAATATCTTCTTTCTCACAGGGAGGTTGGGTAATAACCCGCAGCACACCCGGCAACCCGGATGCACCGGCCAAATATCCTTCATGCTCGTTTGCCAGCCCATCGAATAGCAGGCGCAAACTATCGACATACGGTTCCGCAACTCTCGCGTCACCATCATGGTGATACACCACAATTTTGAGCGGCGATTTCAATGGCCCCTTCAACTTTTCGCCTGGACTGCAAAAATGAGTCACCTGTTTAGCAGCCTTGTCTTCGCCAACCAACTCACCCAGCAATTCATCCAAATCGAATCGCTCTTCCGGTTTCCAATATTTGATTGCGGCTCGGTTAACCGGTTTCCGAATTCGCTCAATCCCCGATGATTCGCGCTCCTCTTCTGTTATTAAATCCGAAGGGATCTCTATACGCTGTTTCAATAGAGAATTGGACAGCCAGGATTCGACAAGCTTATCGTTTTCCAGCTGAAAGTTATACAGAAAACCCAATGAAAACCCGGGCTCGACCGAGGCATCCTCATACTGCTTCTCCGGCAGACCAAATGTGACTACCCCGGAGACAAATTGCGGCGATGCCGCGAACAGAGCGGTGAATCCGGCGCTGCCATGCCCGGTAAAGAAAACCGGCTTCGGGGTCTCCATATCCAGCTTGTCCACGATTCGTTTCGCATCAAACCGGTAGTCGACCGCTGCCTCTTCGCGAAACGGTGCGAAATCTTCATCCGGTGCCGCTTTTTCCTCGCGAAAACCGACGACAACAAAGGAATGAAATTCCACTACAGCAAACCCCTCCTTGGCATAAGCCTTTACACAACTAAGCCGACTCAGCCGGTCGACAATTTCGTCGTGCGATCCCGGCAGAATTCGACATATCGCACAACACTGCCTTACGACATTCCAGAAGACATCAGAATATTTTTCCCACGGCATGATAGGTTCCCTGGTTAGATTTGATCAGAACACAGCCTAATGTCAAGCGCGGCTACCTCCTCTCCAGCAATTAGTAACTGTACCCTGTTGAATCCCGGATTGTACCCTGTTGATCCTGAAATTCGGTTGCGGTTTCAGTTTTACTCGCATTTCCTTTCCGGTGCGATTTTATGGCTTCCGATGCAGAAAATGCGGCTCACCGTCAAAACAGAATTTTCGATCACCTTGTCGATGCCGGTCAATGGGACAGGGTAATCGAAATGGGCCCGCAGCTTCTGGGAGATGATCCGGAAAATGCCTATATCCATAATATGATGGCAGTAGCCGCTCTGGAAACCGGAGACTACAGGCTGGCGGATCACCATTCGGCGATGAGCGTGCGACTCGAACCGGAGGAGGCACTCCCCCACCGACTCCGGGCCCGGTACTATCGGTCGATAAACCGAATCCTGCTCGCCAAAGGCTGTATCCTCGAAGCGCTTCGAATCGATCCGGACGATGCCTCGGTCTGGAGTGAATATGGCTGGAATTGTTATGAGCGCGGCGACCTGCACACCGCAAGGAAGGCATGTGCAACAGCCCGCTCACTCGCGCCGGAGGAGCTGAATATCGAGTTATTGGAAACCGCTGTCGAGGGTGCTGTAGACGCCCCGGATCGTCTCAGTGCCTACGATCAGATCGAGGCCTATCAGAAGAGTCTCCGGCTCGATCCCGAATGTGCTGCCACATATTATAATATCGGTTTGATCTGGTTGGATTTACTCGACGATGGAAAAAATGCAGCCGAGTGGTTTAGAAAAGCAGTGACTCTGGAGCCCCGAAACCGCGATTTCCAGAAAGCTCTCGAAAAGGCGGTCAGCCGCTGCGATCCGGTGTTGCGCGTGATTCATTTCCCGATCCACCTCATTAAACGAGGCGGATTGTGGATTGAGAGTTTCCGCGCCAAACATCCTCTGGCAATCGCGGCCGGGTTGCCGCTCCTCGCGCTCGGCGCCTGCGTCGCGATTGTCCCGGCAGCAATCTGGATGGCCTTCCTCTATCTGCCGGGTCAGCTCTACCGCTGGCTGGCGCATGCCGAAATCGTGCAGAAAGCCACCGGGGGAGAACGCCCCCGCAACGGCATCTACCGGCTCCCCCTTTGGTTTCGCAGCGCCCTGTTTTTCCTGATCTCGCTCCCGTTCTGCTATGTGGTGTTTTTGATGTTCACCGAACCGGAAGCGAAAAAGCATATGGACAAGGTCATTGGTGGTGGAATGATCGCAGGAATGGTCATCGGCCTGTGGATCAGCGCCAAAAAGCGAAAAAACTAGTCATATCCGACTGGTCCATTTTCAGATTTGCGAAATTTATCAAAAAATTTCCTAAAATATAAAAATCACGTTTGATATTTTTCGTATCAGTGATAATTTTTATAACTTTCAATAATAATTCGCATGAAACTTGTAACTCCTTTTGACTACGACTATTTCCAGCACGGATCCCTTCGTTTGCTCAAGGACAGTTGCGGAAGACTGGTTTCCATCCCCACCGGAGCCGAGCTCGAAGGTTACCTCGCGGTGGATAAAGAGTCAGGAACCCACGCACAGGTTCGTTTTCTGAAATCGGAAGATCCCCTTCTTCGCTCGGCTTACAACTCGATCTGGAAATCATTCCTCAGTATCGGCCACTCTGATATCTGCCCTCAGGTCTATGGCGTCACGGAATACGACGGAATGCCCTGCTGTATCAGTGAACTGCCAAAGGGGGAGCCGGTCAATCACTTCATCAATCGCAATGGTGACGTCCCTCCGGAAGTAGCGGTCCGGTTGATATTGGAATTTGCAAAATCACTCCGGAGTCACAGCCCGTCGTTTCACCGGCAGTTTGCGATTTCCCCCGAATCGATCTGGATTTCCCGGACCAAAGTGCAGCCAAAAATTTTACTGGGCGAGATTTCCCCGGTTCGCCGCGATGACCCGGAGGCACACAATGTCGATTTGTGTATCGACCTGCTGAAATACCTGACCGGAAACCCGGCTAAAAACAATCGCTTTCAGGGACTCGTCACCCAACTCAGCTCCGGCCCCGGCACACTCGAATTCATTGAAAGGTTGCTCACCTGCTACGCAGAGGCCAACCCCGCCCCCAACTACTGGATGGGATTTAATGACCCCGAATCTCTTCTCACAAGGATTATTTCCGCTGAAGAAGCGGCGAACCGGGCCTGTAAGAGAGAGGAATCGAAGATTATCGAAACAGCAAAAAAGACATTCTGGCCCGCGCTGATCGTCGCGACAGTAGGCATCGGGGCATTTATCACCTACTGCCTCTATACACTGTCAAAAGATCCTGACCTGGCACCGCAGACTACGGTCTACCAGACTCCACAACCGATCCACTATGTTTCACCGGCACCGGCCTATCAACCTGCACCGCAACGGCCACTCGTAGTGCAGGCTCCAGCCCCGGTTCGATCACGCGCCGTTGCACCATCCGCCCCGGCAGCAGTCACCTATTCGAGACCGGCCCGGCTTACGACGAAACCCGTTATTGAACCGAAGATCACCCCTTTGATCAAAAATATCCTCGCGGGAACCGGTGATTTGTTTAAAGAAGTTTTTCAAAGCGCCGAATCTGAGTGGCTCATCAGGGAAGCCCCGGAAAAGCGAGGTGACGGACCCTTCACCGACGAAGACGAAAAGGCATTGCAACTGCTGGAGCTGAAGAAAGCCGCTGCAGACGCCAGAGATCGAAATCAGCCTTTCGAAGCTATCAAATACGAAGTGGCTCTGTTAAAAATCAAACCCGATGCGCTGGATGCAAGAATTCGGCTGCACGACTACCTGAGCCAAATACAAGCAATGGCACACAACCAAAAAGCAATTTCCCCTGAAGAGATCGAGATTCTCGTTGAGGCATCCAATGAAAACTCGAAGGCCAAAGATATCCTAAATTCCCACTACAGGAACGATGCCGGAAACATGTTCTAACTCCTTAGTTTTTGGCTGGTTATCCATCATCAATAAAAAGGAGCCGGACCTGATCAGAGTCCGGCTCCGTAATTTTGTAGAGAGAACATAGTCAATGAATCAGTGGGTTGAAATTCCCGAAAACCATGAGACACTCAACGGCCGCCGCATAGATTTTTCGAAACGTTTTTATGACCGAATCCAAGGCTGCTCAATTGCTCCATCAATATTTTCCCTACTGCGTCTTATCTGAAGTTCCACTTTTCCGACCCGACACATCAGAGTCCCATCTCTACGCGCACAAACTTGATTTCCTGCTTCATCTGAAGAAAGGCGAAGAAGAGAAACTTGTAATCATTGAGTGCAAAGACAACATTCTGAAAGGCAAAAAGGGCGGGCGCCCGATCAGTGAAGAGAGCAAAATGTGGGTGGCCCAATATTTCGGGGCAGTGAAAGACGCCCGTAAGCAGGTAAGAAGTCAGACGAGAGCCCTCTACCACAATCTGGATCTCCAAAGAAACGGCCAACCGAAGATCGAAGGCTGGGTTGTCCACTCCGGCAGACACTCGGCGGAAATCCGGCACGACTATGATGACGGAGTGACCCTCATGGCCCTGACCTCCCGCCTTCTCAAATCAAAGCTGGAAAGAATGCGGGAAGAAGGATGGCGGGCTTGTCCCATTCTCGGTTCCCAGTACCTCTGGCAGCTTCAATTGGGCAGAAACGAAATCCACCTCCCCCACCCGGCATTTCGCGATGCCCTGGCCCATGTGCGCAACTGCCGCAGAGCGATCGACAGCGGAGTATTTGTCCAGCTGCGCGTCGGCAAAATCAAACGCTCGAACTGGGCGATCTCCGGTTCCGCCGGTTCCGGCAAAAGTGTTTTGTTAGCCTACTCAGCCTGTGTGTTCGCAACGGATCATTGGATTCAGCGGGGCCATAACGGTTCCATTTTAAAAGTCATCACCCCGGTGAAGGGCCGACTGCCCGCCAGGCTTCCGGAATTCGGTACCAGAAAAATCTTCGTCTACGCGATGAGTCACCGGCAGATCGAGGCGCTGAAGCGGTATTTCAATCGATTTAAAGAGGAGTTCATGTTACTCGCCGGGGATAAAGAACAACCCTGGGAAGATATAGAATTTGGCAAATGGAGCGGAACAATCGCACCGCAATGCAACGTGATGCTTATCGACGAAGCTCAGGATCTCTCCCTGGAGGATCAATTAACAATCAAAGACTGGCACGAAAGCAATCCCGATAATTACCTGGCGGTATCCATCGACCGGCAACAGCAGCTGCAACACTCAGCGGGAACCCCGAAAATCATTGAAGGCATGAATTTTTCGGGCAAAACCACACCGATGACTCGCAGCTACCGGCAACCTTTTCCGGCAGCTATCAGCGGAACTGCACTGTTGTTCCGGTGGCTTTCCCGGACCGGGCCCATGATTCAGACCGATCGTGAGCGTATCAGAGTTCAAAA
Source organism: Verrucomicrobiales bacterium (assembly GCA_029213025.1). Lineage (GTDB taxonomy): Bacteria > Verrucomicrobiota > Verrucomicrobiia > Verrucomicrobiales > DEV007 > Arctic95D-9. The sequence continues at coordinate 2,784 of JARGOZ010000013.1, read as the reverse complement.
GAATCATCGCAACTCGTTGGTCGGATGTCTCGGGGCGAGGGTCGACA
>JARGOZ010000013.1:0-2658 GCA_029213025.1 Verrucomicrobiales bacterium | reverse complement strand
ATGAAACACGACTCTCACCCGGGCAATCACTGGAGACGCACGGTGGATCAATTTGAAAGCAGCACCGAATTGCTCAGCATGCTGCAACTACAGGAAATCGATCCGGCATCCATTCTCTGGATTCGTTTCTCCTCCAATTCTGATAGCCTCGATCTACCGGCAACCGGATTCCATTATTTTGAAATTACAACAGAATCGGTCAATGAAGTGATCAACCGGGAGATCAAAGGTATGGAACACCCCGTCGTAGTTATCGAAGGTATGCCCGATTGCATTGATGATATAGAGCACCCGGAAATGATGTGGCAGGCACGGCGGCAACTCTATTTATGCACCAGCCGGGCAACAGCTTTTCTCTATTTCGTAATCAGGCAGGAAGAAGATAATCAGGGCATCTACAACGAAATCGACTCTTTAACCAGTCAGCTGCGCGAGCCGGTACCTGTAAACCAGAAAGGCAAACTGTTGCCCGAAACCTGGAGCCTGCAATTCCAGTGGCGACCGGAGGATATTATCGGAGTTCCGGATTTTGAAGACTCCAAACCCGATGCTGTGGAAATGGCCGAAATTGAGGAAGCGGAAATTGAACTGGCGGACACCGAATCATAAATTCCGAAAACTTTCCCCCCGCTTCGCTGCTATAGTAAGCGGATGCATCACCAGCGATTTCTGTCTCTGTTCCGAAAAATCCTTTCCACACCGACCGCTCCTTTTCACGAATATCATGTCGCGGCAGCAATAAAGGAATACCTCGATGAAATGCCGCACGTCTCACTGCAAACGGATTCGTATGGCAACCTGATTGCCCGCTATCGCAGGGGCAAAACAACGCCTCACCTCGCGTTTGCGGCCCACATGGATCATCCCGGATGGGTGAAACACCGGGGAAAGGATGTATTTCTCGGCGGAGTCCCGGAAGAAAGACTCGATCAACACGAAGTGGAATGGTTCGGCCCTTTTGGCATGTGGAAACTCACACCATTCGAAATCGTTAACGGCTTGATCCATTCCCGTGTCTGTGATGACCTGATCGGGTGCGCCTCTATTGTCGCGCTGTTCCGTGAACTGGAAGACAAAGATGTGGAGGCGGATGTCTTCGGTCTTTTTACCCGGGCGGAAGAAGTCGGATTTAACGGTGCGGTTTCCATGGCGCAAAATTGGTCCCTGCCCAAAGGCGTTCGCTTCGTTTCCCTCGAAACAAGCGCTCCCCGTGGTGGTGCCGAAATAGGGAAAGGCCCGGCGATCCGTGTCGGCGACCGGTCCAGCGTTTTTGACGATGCGGTCACCGCCGAGTTAATCGACGCCGCGACCGACGCAAAAATTCCCCACCAGCGCTGCCTGCTTGACGGTGGATCATGTGAAGCTACCGCGATGAATCTCTACGGTATTCCGGCCGCCGGAATCTCTGTGCTGCTCGGCAACTACCACAACGTCCCCCCGGAAACCGGCATCGCAGAGGAATACGTCTCTCTCGATGACGCGAAAAACCTGGTAAAAATGATCCTCGCCACCACCGAAAGAATGGCCAACCCCGATGCCGTTTCTTCGAAAGCGGCCATGAAAACCCGGCTGGAAAAACGAATTTCCGAACATGAAAAATATTTTGCCGCAGCGGCTGGATACTGGGAGAAATAAGGCAGTGGTTCATTATTGAGACTCGGGATCAATAAATATTGCTGGAATGTTTTTAAAAAACATGCTTCTCTAAGGCGGTTTTCACAGAAATCTTTGTAATCTCTTTGAGATTAAACCATTTGTGCGGTGGTTCCTGTGGCTCAATCACAGGAAAAAAGACCCTGCAGCGACATTATGTGGCTGCAGGGTCAACCTCTCCCGCAATCCCGCTTGACGTTTGGTTTTTTATTCTGAAAGTGGCGGAATATGATCCACCAAGACCTTCAGACTGCCCTTAACAAGCAGATCAACCAGGAATTTTCCGCCGCCTATCATTACCTCGGTATGGCAACCCATTTTGAAGAACAAAACCTCGACGGGTTCGCTAACTGGATGCTGCTCCAATTTGCCGAAGAACAAAGCCACGGCATGAGACTGCTTCGATATCTTCAGGATCGTGGCGGCCGGGTGCAACTGGCTGCGATTGAAAGTCCAAAATGCGATTTTCAAAACCCTCTGGAGGTTTTCAAGACATCTCTGAAACAGGAGCAGTCAAATACCGAGGCGATCAACAATCTCTACGAACTCGCCACCAATCTTAACGACCACGCCACAAAAAGCCATCTGCAGTGGTTTCTCGACGAGCAGGTCGAAGAGGAAAAGAGTGTTGAAGACATCATTGCCCTTCTCGAAAGAATCGGCGATGACACCGCCGGGTTGCTCTATCTCAACGACAAATTGGGTGAGAGGACAGCAGGCGGATCCGGGGCAGATCAGGCTTAGCCCGTACCACGCGATAGCGGCAGGGATTTTCCGGGATTTTTCCTTCCAGGTAAAATATCTTGAAAGCGGAAATGAACCGCTTTCTGATTATTTTGATGTGCACCATGGTTTTGCCCATGGCGCACTCCGGCGAAGAAAACAGGATCCCGGCGGATCAGTTAAAATTTTTCGAGACTAAAATCCGCCCGGCCCTCGCCGACCATTGCTACAAATGTCATTCCGCCAAAGCGAAAAAAATCGGTGGCAAACTGCTGCTCGATT
>JARGOZ010000272.1 GCA_029213025.1 Verrucomicrobiales bacterium | reverse complement strand
CGGACTGGCTGTCAGGCGTTCTTTCTGGTCGTCCAGCGGTTGCACTGTTCCGTCTGCATTTACGTCGCCTGAAAATGCCACTAAAGAATCCACTTTGAAATTCCCAGCGACAGCCTCGGTTAGAACTGCGCAAGCCAGTGCTCCTGAAGGGCCCTCTTCGTCGGTGAGTTCTGCATCGGTGAGAAAGTCGACCTGTCTTCCTATGAGCCCTTCTGTACTGGTAATCGCGATATATTTCAATGATTCGCGAAAAGCCGACATGAAATAGTCGGAATTCAGAGCCCCGGGTTTAAACTTGAATGTTTTACCGGATATGATGCTGCTTCGACAGGTGATCTCCCTGCATCCCTCCATAGTCAGGAGACCGCAAGTATTCACCGATGATTCGGCAGCCGGAACTGAATCTGATTCATCGGCAAACGGATCACTCGAATCTGTTGACCGGGGCTGGGAAGATTGGTCAAACTTTGTGGCATCGTTGACAAATGTAATGAATTCACCGGCAGCCGGTAGAGCACGGAGTTCTCTCAGATAGGGTTCGAGAACGTCGGTCACTCTATCTTTTTCGATGGGGGGAATCTCGCCGGGCGTATCTCCTATCGATAATAAATATTCCGTGTAGAAAGCACTTTTGTTCAAAGGAGAGATCGCGCGTGCCGCCGCCAATAACTTCGCGCGATTGGTTTCCGGGATATTTTCGTTAGACGCGATTCCCGTAAGCGTCTCAACAAGAGGCTCAAAGCGGGCGCTTTCCCGTTGTACTATGCCGGGAGATGGGACCTTTTGATAATCGAACGGCTCGAAAGCCCGTGCTGATGTGTTCAACACAAACAACAGGACTACTCCGGGGATTGCGTGGTTAATCATTGGTAGTTAGCCTCCTGGATTTTGTATAGCATGTCCATACTATTTTTCAAAAATTGTACCCTGTTTAGTGCCGGACTGTACCCTGTTGAATGCGCCATTGTACCCTGTTAGGTCCAGCCAACGGACAGGCAGATCTGTTTCCTGGAGATGTTTGTGAAAAGTTACCGGATGAACAGGTGTTTTCCCCGTTTTATACCTACATACCGGTTGAATTATGACTGAAACGTCACAACAGTACTTCTGAAACCTACTTAATATGGCAGAATATCCTATCGACTCCTTGATCGAAAAGTCCTCGATCTATCAGGAGTTCCTCGCCGAGCGCGAGGAGATTATGCGACACAAATGGCTGCAAAGTGAGGCAGTCGGACACGATGTCGGCTTCGATGCCGCTTTGGTGGACTGGACAGTGAATCACAGATCCAGTTGGAAGAAAAAAAGAGCCCGCTTACAGAAAGGGCATTAAGAACTCTCCCGGTAATTCATCCATTTTTCCGCTCTCTTCATCATATCTTCCACCGGTTGATTGATAGGTAGTCTTAGGCACTGATCTTCAGCGAACTTAGGTTCTTCCAGAGTAGAGAACTGACTTTTTAGCAGCTCCGGAGGCATGAAGTGTTCTCTTAACTGCATCCTTTCGAAAATGGTTTCGAAACTTCCGTGGAGATAGATAATCCTGCACGGCTGGTCAATGTTCTGAAATAAATATTCGCGGTAGATTTCTTTCAGCGCGGAACACCCAACCAGAACGGTTTCATGGGTCGCCAGGCATTTTTTCGTCTCGGAAATAATTCGGTCAAACCACGGCCAGCGGTCTTCGTCATTCAGGGGCTGTCCGGAGGACATTTTTGCTATGTTGGCGGGCGGGTGCAGCTCGTCACCTTCGATATAGATCCGCCCGTTTTTCCGGGCGAGCCCTTCTCCAAGGGTGGACTTTCCACACCCGGAAACTCCCATGATGATGATAACCCCGCTCATCCTGGCGAATTATCCGTTGCCGTAAACGGGTGAGGGCAGGGTTCTCTGAATTTCATCGACCCGGTAACCGAATCCGGTATTTGATAGAGTTGAGCCGTCGAGTATTCCGTTTCGGCGGCGGTAAAGGCCCGGGTGAATTTCCCGTTCAGGAGCACTGGCTTCGGGATAAAACTGCATTCCGTTACTCTCCACGCCCATGATGGTTCCGATATTGGCAGCGAGGAGAAAATGGGGGACCTGGGCAAGCATGGGGTTGGTCAAATCCTGGACCATAAGAGTCATGCCGTGAGCTTTTGCCCAGGCTCCGGAAAGCAGTGCGCCGGTCTGGGTTTTACAGGTTTTCAGCGCGACTCCGGTCCAACCGAGATCTCTCCCGGTGCGGACATATTTCCAGTCGTGAGCGCTTTCGTCCATAAACAATGGTTTTCTTGAACTCACGCTGTGTACGTCGATTCGGTTGGCCTCCAGATCATAAGGGAAGGGCTGTTCTACATAGAGAATTTTTTGGTAGGTAACAGGATCATCAATCTTTAGTTGATCGAGTATTTCATTTACATAGGCCGGGTCGGTAACCGTGCAGTTAAAATCGGTAGTTAACCAGGTAACGTTTTCTTCGCGGCAGATCTCTCCGATTTTGAGAAGTCTGTCAATATCCCAGGGCTGATCATTTCCCCGGAGCTTGATCTTCAGGCAGTCGAGACCGTCCTCGCGAATCCATTCGCGCAATAGAACGGGGTAGCCGTCGTCCGGTTCAGATCCGGTGAGGTCATCTTCCGATATGGGATCCAGTCCGCCCACAAGATGCCAGACCGGTAGTTTTTCCGGAGGGCTGGGCTCCAGGTAATCAGAGAGGTATTTGCCGTCGAAAGAAACGGTATCTGTAGCCGGCTCAAGAAACTGAGAAAGTTCAACCGGTAGATAATCTTTGTCGTATGTGCTGTAAACCGGGCAGTTGAAAAGTTGGCCAAAGCCATCGTGTATCGCGATATCAAACAGCGAGAAACAAACGAGAGCAGCGAGGTGGGGCAGGGCCTCTTCCGGAGCGCGGGTTTCATTAAACTTGTTACGCAGATTTTCCAATGGGCCTTCGATAAAAGAATATCCGAGTTCCACAGGATGGCCTGCAATGGGATAATTTTCGATTTCTTTGGCGAGGAGGATGGTGAAATCCTTCAGTGCGGTGTGGCGATTTTCGTAGTCAATGGAAGACGGCCATACCCAGCCGACGGATAAGGGCGTTTCCCCCCAACCCACAGCCGTGGTTCCATCGACGCCCATGACCGTGATTTTTGTTCGCGCGCAGGTGACGGAACTGAGAGTCTGATTTCCAAATTTGAGCGGAACTCGCATTTCCACAGGGAGGAAATAGAGTGACGCGTCAACTATCCTGACAGGTGTTCCACTGGTTTCCGGCATGATCTATAAGTAGTAAAATTATCGGTTACATTCAGCATTTTCGAGGAACTGAATCAGAGTCTCTCCAATAGCACGTTTTTCCTGAATTGGCAGGGTTTTATAGCTGCCGTCAGCGCCGTAGACGGTCACTTCATTCCGGTCTTGATCGAAACCTATATCTGTCCGGCTGACATCATTGGCGACGAGGAAGTCGCATCCCTTCGAAGAAAGTTTGGCCCTGGCGTTTTGCTCCACATTTTGGGTTTCGGCGGCGAAGCCCATGAGAATGCCAGTAAAGCCGAAAGTTGACCGGCAGCTACCGAGAATATCCTCGGTTTTTTCCAGCGTAAGAGTTAGCTCATCAGCTGTCTTTTTGATTTTTTCCGTTGCCACCTGGGCGACCCGGTAATCGGAAACGGCAGCGCAAAAGACGGCCGCGTCACACTGTTTAATTGCGGATTTTACCGCTTCAAACATCTCGCGGGCGGTTTCGACGTCAACGAATTCCACACCGGCGGGAGGTGTAATTTTTACCGGGCCTGAAATCAGCACCACCTGATGGCCTTTTGCCACGGCAGCTTGCGCAATCGAATAACCCATTTTGCCCGATGACCGGTTACTGATGTAGCGGACCGGATCGATTGCTTCCCGGGTAGGACCTGCGGTGATGAGAATTCGCATTTAGCTGCCCAGTAAATTTTCAATGTGGTGGACGATCCCTTCGACCGGCCAAAGGCGCCCTATGCCTTCATAGCCGCAGGCAAGAAGTCCTTCCTCAGGCCCGATAAATCCGACATCCCGTTTCTGCAGCTTTTCCACATTCTCCTGAGTGGCAGGGTGCTGCCACATTTTTCCGTTCATAGCGGGAGCGATGAGAACTCTGGCGAGAGTTGCCAGGTAAATAGCGCTGAGCGTGTCGTCCGATAATCCGTTGGCGAATTTAGCGATCACATTGGCGGATGCCGGGGCTACCACGAGCAAATCGGCATTGTCGGCCAGTTCGATGTGCCCCGGATGCCAATTGCTCTTTTCGTCATACAAATTGGTTGTTACCGGTTGGCGGGACAAAACCTGGAGAGTCAGCGGCGTGATAAACTGCTGGGCATCTTCGGTCATTACGACATGCACTTCATGTCCCAGTTTGGTGAGCTGGCTGGCGAGGTCCGCCGCTTTGTAAGCTGCAATCGACCCGGTCACTCCCAGAACAATATTTTTGCCTTGTTTGGCCATTCCGAAAAAGAACCACGGAACCGGAGAAACGGAAAGAGAAGGTTTAAAAAGTTGGTCAAATAAAAAGTATTGTAAATATGGAAAATATAAAATATATTTAACCATGGGCTTTGAATTCAAACATTTCGCTTATTTGACAGTCCTGATTTGCTCGCTGTGGGCTCTGACTGTTACCGCTCTCACCTCTGTTGAAGAGTTGGGAAAAATTAAATTTAATTCCGAACTCCCTCAGGAAGAGGTCGCAAACAACTTTGAATCGGTTCCGATCGAAGACAAATTTGAAGCGATTATCAATGTGTTGAACATCGGTATTCCTGTCGCCTTGTTGGCAATCCTGCTTCTCATCATAACCTACGGCACCAATCCGATCGGAATTACATCACTCGGATTTGCGATTCTCGTATTCCTGTTTTCTTCCTCGAAAGCAATGGATGCTGCTGCCATTATTACCGCTACCACTGAATTCTCTGTGGATGCGAGGGTGTGGTGGATGTAAACGAAATCGATCATAAGGGAGAAAGTCGCGATTGATACGTAACCGGACCTGCGTTTCGTTGAAAATCGTTGTACAATCGTGGAGTATTTGAGGTTTCCCATTTCGGGAAGCTGTTTCCCTTCGCGCTACGACTATGACTCCCTTTATTTCGAATTCTCCCGATCACCGGGACACTATGGCCCGGCACCGGGCTACCGTGTTGGGGAACATCGTCATGGCTGGGGAAATTCCATCCCCGACCGGTGGCGAGAGAAAGGTGGTCGAATTTCTGTACAATCGATTCATCGAGGCGGGGCTAAACCATGTTACAATCGACGAGGCGGGCAATGCGGGCGCTGTTCTACCCGGGAATTCCGACAGGAACATTCTGGTCGCAGCCCATGTGGATAAAATCTGGTCAAAAACCGTGGAACATCGCATTACCGCGTTGGAGAATGCGATTACCGGTCCCGGGGTGGCCGATAACGCTCTGGGAGTGGCAATCCTAGCCTCTCTCCCGAGGATTCTTGAGATTCTCGATGTTACATTTGATGCCAACCTGATCCTTGTCGGGACGACCGGGAGTCTGGGACCGGGAAATCTCGGAGGGATGCGCTTTTTCCTCGAAAATACCCGGGAGCCGATTCATGCGGGGATTTGTCTCGAAGGAATGGATTTGGGCAGGTTGAGCTATTCCAGTCTCGGAATGGTGCGGGCGGAAATTACTGTGAAACTGGATACGGAAAGCGACTGGCCCTGGCACGGCGTTGGAACCGGGGCGATTGGTCCACTTAGCAAGATTGTCGATTGCATCCTGGGCATTGATCGACCGGAAAAGCCGCGAACAACCATTTTGCTGGGTTCGATCCAATCCGGATCGGGTTACAATTTTCCACCTTCTTCGGGAGTCTTGAAATTTGAAATCCGAAGTGAGAGCGAAGATGTAGTTGATCGGATTTATCACCAGATTGAAGAAATTGTTGAAGAAACTTCAGTCAGAGATGATTGCGAGACTAGCCTGTCCGTCCTGGCCCGGAGGAAGTCGGGAGATATCGGTTTTCGCCATCCATTCGTCAGGGCCATTCGTGAAATTATGGAATCGCTGGAGATCAAGCCGCGGATTGCTCCCAGTATCTCAGAGTTATCGGCTCTGCTCGACCATGGAATCCCCGGCTTAACTTTGGGGATAACTAAAGGCGATCACAGAAGTACCCGGGAAGAGAGCATTGTGATCGAAGACATCTTTACCGGAATAGCGCAAATCGTTTCGACGCTGGAATTTATCGATCACTACCTCAAAGAATCATGAGCGATACAACTAAAGTGATCAATCAGTGGCTGGAGAATAACACCTTCCATTACGGTGAATTTTGGAAAGTAAAGAAACTCGTGGAAGCCAAGGAGAAGGCAGGGCTCACGATTTCACTGTGTATTCCGACTTTGAACGAAGAGGAAACCATTGGAAAAGAGATCATTATTTTCATCAGTGAATTGATGGATCGGTATCCTCTCATCGATGAAATTGCGGTAATCGATTCGGGTTCGACGGATAGAACGTTGGAAATCGCATCGAGCTTCGGTGCCGATACCTATCTTTCGAAAGATATCCTGCCCGGGGAAGGCTTTAAAATGGGCAAGGGGGAAAATCTCTGGAAAGCAATCTATCAGCTGAAAGGAGATATCATTTGCTATGTCGATGGTGATATCAAAAACATCCATCACCGTTTTGTATCGGGATTGGTAGCTCCCCTGATCTACCGGCCTGAAGTGAAATATGTAAAAGCATTTTATGATCGTCCTCTTGCCTATTCCGGAGAGACCAGACCGTCCGGTGGCGGAAGAGTGACCGAAATTCTGGTGCGGCCCCTTTTCTCCCTGTTTTTCCCGGAGCTTACAGCGTTGGTGCAACCGCTGTCAGGCGAATACGCTGTGCGCCGTGAGGTGCTGGAACAGATTCCGTTTCCGATTGGATACGGAGTGGAAACATCCCATCTGATCGATGTCTATCAGAAATGGGGGCTGGGAGCTTTCGCCCAGACGGATTTGGAGAGCCGTATTCACGGTCATCAATCCACCGCAGCACTGGGGAAAATGTCGTTTGGAATTCTGCAGAGTTTCCTGAAGCGGGTTCACAGCCTGGGGATGGTGGACCGGCTTCCGGAGTTGAACAGCGTATTTCGCCAGTTTCAGGCAGAAGGCTCACGATACGAACAGATCATCATGGAAATTATCGAGGAGGAACGTCCTCCGATGTGCACGATTCCTGCCTACCGGGAAAAGCACAAGCAGCTCTAGTTCCGCGTCCAGTTTGTGATGTAATTCATCTGGACCTGTTCGTCGTTTGCCTGCGCCGGGTTGGTGTCGACAATGGACCAAAGGTCGTAGGTAGGATTGATCGTTTTCTTGGCGACTTCTTTACCGTTTTGAATTCTCCGTGGCGGATCAGCCAGGTAGCGGAGGGGGCTGTTATAACTGTCGACAATGATGTAACCGCTTCCCTGTGGATCATAAATCACCCGCTTATCTTTCGCTGCTTGATTCGCTTTACCACCCAGTTTGTTCACGTAGATCGTTTCGTTTT
>JARGOZ010000012.1:43337-71339 GCA_029213025.1 Verrucomicrobiales bacterium | reverse complement strand
AAAATGGCAAAAAATATGGTGTCAGAGAAGACGGGAAATCACGTGAAGATCGATTTTTCCACCATGTCCTTCAAAGACCCCGACGTGTGGGGCCGCGCGGAAAATCATACTGATGGGACCTATACAGAAACGATTTTCGATTACGAAAACAAACAGGCTGATAATCTTGTCGTTCAGGAAACAAGAAGGAAGTCCATGACCGGTGACGACCCACTGCTTTTAACCCGGAAAATCATCCTGAACCAGATGGGCGCACCGGAGGAAGTCATGATTTTCGATGGCTCCGGACGCTACAAATACCACGGCAAATTTATTTACGACAGTATGGGCCGCATGGTTGAAGAACAGCTACGCGATGCCAGTGGGCAACCGCTGCGCCGCACTGTGCAGGAGTATACCGCCACCGGGGAGCATCTGCCCCTGAAGACCTGGGACTACGTGAGCAGCGTACCGTCGGATCTCCGCCTCGTCGTGACCAACAGCGAAGAAATGTATCGCGATCAACTTCAGGAGATGAATCGTCAGTTGGAAGATGCTGAGGGGAAGGGATTGTTTGCCAATCGCAAGAAGCGGAAAATCGAAGAGAAAGCCCGAGAGATGCAGGAGCAGTTTTCCCAGCGCAACGCGGCTCCCACCCAGGCCCCGGAAATTCCTGAGGCCACCGCCACTGCTGCGAAAGAAGAATCCGGAGGAAAACGATTCCGGCTTTTTGGAAAGCGGAAATAGAGACGCGGCAGGACTGTACCCTGTTTAATCCGCGATTGTACCCTGTTAAGTCTTCCTATCGGGACAACTTTTCTCGCCGCTGTGTTTCGACATCGATAGCGATGATCGTTTCGGGAAGAGTCTTTTTCATGCCACGTTTCACGACGAATTGCGGAGCAAACACGCCGGGGTCGATATGCAGGGCATAGACAACCAGTTTCCGGTCGGGCGTAGGACCGTCGAAAATCCACCAGGCTCCTTCGGCGTTTTTGATTTCGCCTTTTACGAATGTAAATTCAGCGACCTTTTCGGGGAATAAAAGGTATTTTAGAGTGTACTTGTAGGAGCCTTTCGGACCGCCGACATGGGTGCGTTGTTCGACAATTATCTCATTGCCGGATTTTTTTACGATTCGGGATTCCAGCACGCCGTCGAGGAATTTGTCGGTATTATCTTTGTCGATGACAATTTCCCAGATCGTTTTCCGGCTGCCTTTGATCAGTTTGGCTACCGTGACAAAACGTTTGTCGCCGGGAGCTGCTTCTCCGGGCCGCCGCTCCAGCATGAGAACATTTCCCGCCTGCAGAGTTGCCTGATCACTCTTTGAAAGGGAGGAAAACTCGAAGGCGTCGCTCTTCGTGCCGAAGGTCATCAGAGCGGCGAACAGAATTCCGGATAAGTGTTGTAGATTTCTTTCGATGTGTACTGGTACGTTTATCACCGGATTTTTCCAGGGGAAACAGACGACTGGCGGGATCAATGGGTGCAGGGCATGGGGCCTTCGATCGCGTTCAAACGGCGAAACCAGAGAAATTTCCGGGCAAGAAGAGGGAGCGGTTCAAGCAATTTTTCGTCTCCGGTGATGGTTTCACCTCTCCGGCTGACCGTGTGGAGTTCGCCCTGGTATTCATAACTGACGGTGAAGTCGCCTTCGATCGTGGATAACAACCGGCGCAATTCGAACCACGGCAGCACCCGGTGTCCAATATTGGCAAAGTTGGCGATACCTCTTGGACGGGTCGACGGGTCGAGGATGTTTGGAGCCATCGCGGTGATCGTTACCAGATCTTTCTGGAATGGTAGAAGATCGATTCTTTTCAAAAAGAGGTGATTCCCGGAGCCTTCCGATTTCAGATTGCTATACATGGAAAAAGAGGTCTGGGTCTTACCGCCGAGCCAGGGCGATGCGCCGTTCAGCACAATTAAAAGCAGCCCCAGCCACGCTATACTTTTGACCGGCTGGTTCGGGAAGTAGTTGTCTTTTCCTCTACCTTTAACCGATGCAATTACATAGCAGGTGCCCAGCCACATCGCCCAGGTAAAGTAGGCGATAAATCCGACCCGGTTGGCGCGGTGAAATACGGCGTAGGACCGGGCGGTCGTGGTATACATATAAATCTGTGTCGAAAGAATGATGAGAAAGAAAAGAATCACAAACCACTGGGTTCGGGTGCGGCCTTTTTCGATATCGCCCCCGCCGATTGTGCGGAGTTGCCGGGAATACAGATTTTGCAGTTCTTTCCAGAATCCAACCGGTAGGAAAAGGTAAAGCACTGCAAGGATCAGGGAACTGAAACTGAAGATCCCCGCAGCGGGATGGATGGATAACCAGATGTGAAACCAAACGGCGAAGATTACACCGATTGTTCGCGTCTTTTTGACCAGCAACAGGATAGGGATGGCGATTTCAAAAAACAGGGAGCCCCAGATCGCCCCGTGCAACGCCCACGTTTTGGTAGGAACCAGTTCCCCGAAGTAGTCGGCGATTTCGATATGAAGTTTGGACGCGCAACTGATGGCGGGATTGAGGTAGTCGTAATTCAGCTTTTGAATCGCCGCGCATAAATACATAGTCAGTACCGCGATGCGACCGACCGGAGCGAATGTGGAGATGAAGACATTTCCGGTTTTTACCGGTTTATTGCTGAACAGGTGCATCCCGATAGAGAGAAGCAACAGGGCCGTTGAGATGCCGCCCAGCAGATGGTTTTTCGGAATCGCCGGAATGATGTGGTAGAGCAATTTCAGCAGGACGATTCCGATGAGGAAACGAAGCTTCCAGCCATCCTGAATGGCTCCTTTAAAACAGATTCCCGCGCCGTTTTTGACTATGAGACCGCCGATAGACAGAAGCATGGTAACATGCAGCATCCCTTCGAACAGGATGTGATTGGGCACAAAAGGCAGTTTGTTGAATAGATTGAGAAGCGAGGCCACAACAAGCCAGGTAAACCGGTAAAAACAGGTCGGTTGAAACAGCACGGAAATCGCTGCCAGCACCAGCACCCAGCCCGGCCAGGACTCGGCCCAAAAGGTAAAGGCGAGTTGGTGAATCAGAGTGGCGCAGGCCCATATTTTTGCAAAACCCGGAAATATATCCGGGCTTTCTTTGCTGTCGGGACTGTTGTTTGAAATACTCTCGGACATAGGAATCTGCAGCTCTATAGCTTATGACAACCTGAATTCCAGGACCGTGTCGAGTTTTTTAGTTCGATTCGCGCTTACAAAATTTTCGCGGAATCAACGACGACGGAATTTTCTCGGTGTACGCACATCCATGGCTTTCGCAAGCCGGGGATGCCAGCAATCCGGTGTTCCGACAGATTCTCACCGGGAATATCTCGGTGGGCTGGGCAAAATTTGTGAATTCATAACCGATTTTTGCTGCGGCCGCCATGGTGTCCTTCCAGACCGGCATGGCAACCTTCCCGCCGTATGCGCCCTTCAGCATCGGCGCCGGTTGATCCAGTCCGACCCAGAAACCCGCCGTGAGGCGGCTGGTGTAGCCAACGAACCAGGCGTCGACGAAATCATCCGTGGTACCGGTTTTGCCTCCGGCGGGGAAGGTAAATCCCCATTGGCGCAGCTTGGCACCGGAACCGCCCTGTTCGACGACTTTTTGAAGGATGGAGGAGGTCATCCAGGCCGCTTCGGGACTGAAAAGCTGATAATGACCGGGTTTGTTTTTGTAGATAATTTTCCCGGTTTGGTCCTGGATTGATTCGATTAAATACGGTTTGTGGCGGACGCCGCCCATCGGAAATGCCGTGTAGGCACTGGTTGTCGACAGGAGACTCACTGAGATGTTGCCGATAAAAATCTGTGGATCTCTCGCCACGGATTCATCGGCCATGCCGGCGTGCTGCAGCATACGATGCACGTTGTCGATTCCGGCGGTTTCGCCGACCCGCACAGTCATCGTGTTCCGCGATTTGATCAGGCCGACCTCCGCCGGTTTCATTCCGGATTGCACTCCGTCGGAATTCAGCGGATTCCAGTCCTGATGTTCCCACCAGCGAAATTCCCCGGGTTTGATCCGTTCATCGTTTACGAATGTGCCCGGGAACATGCCGGTTTCAAAGGCGGTCGCGTAGACGAGGGGTTTAATGATCGAGCCTGCCTGACGGTTTTTGTGAATTGCCCGGTTGAATTCGCTGTGCGAGAAATCCCGACCACCGACGAGCGCGCGGATCGCTCCGTTAAAATTATCGATCACGACGCCCGCTCCCTGAAGGTAAGCCGGTTCCCCTTTTTTATTCAAAGCGGGGTAAACCGGGTGGGCGTATCCACCGACCCTTTCGACTCCGGAAAGCCATCTCTGGATCGAGGCTTCGGCATTTTGTTGAATCCGGTGATCGATTGTCGTCTTGATGGTGAAACCGCCGTATCCCTGCGAACCCGGGACGATTTCGGCGAGCTCCGCTTCGATCATGTTCAGGTACCAGTTTTTCCGGTAGACCTGTTGTTTGGTTCGCAGAATTTCCATCCAGCGTTCCTGGGGTAGCACGGTGGGTTGGACTTTTTTGGCAGCCTCCGCTTGCTGGTCGGATATCATTCTCTCGCTTCTCATCCGCTCGATCGTCATCTGCATTTCCCGGCGCGAAGCCCGGGGATGGCGGAAGGGCGAGAACCCGTTCGGAGCCCGGATAATCCCTGCGATCATTGCCGCTTCAGGCAGAGTGAGTTGAGAAGGTTTTTTGCCGAAATACCCTTCTGCCGCTTCCTCAATCCCATGCATGCCGGTGCCGAGAAATATCCGGTTTACATAGAGTCGCAGAATTTCCTGCTTGGAATAGCGGCGTTCGATTCGGCGGGCGATCGCCATTTCCACGAGTTTCCGCTGATAACTCCGTTCCCGTAGCTCAAAGGTCATTCGGGCCAGCTGCATCGTGATCGTGCTGGCACCCTGAACAACTCTTTTTTCCCGGAGGTTGCGGAGATTGGCCCGCAAAAGACCAACGTGATCGACGCCGTGGTGGCGGAAAAAGCGGGAATCTTCCCGGGCGATCAAGGCATCCAGAAACTCTCTCGAAATATCCCGCAGCGACAAATTGCTCCCCGGAACACCGCTGAAATAGCCGACCGGTGAGTTTGTCGCATCGAGGATGATCGTCTCTTTGGGGGGCTGTCCCACCGCCTCGATATCATAAGCGAGGGCTTTGCGCTCAAAATGGAACAGGAAAATAAACAACGCGATCAACATGAGAAACGCCGTCATCACCGTAAAGGCGATGAGCGATCTCACCGTAGAGTGCCGAAAGATGGATTTTCTGCGTCGGGGCATTAAAGAGCGATATTCTAGCAAACAATGGTTTTTTTACACCCTGCAAACAGAGAAATCACCTTCGGGGGTGCCCTCTCGCAAAGAAGGGCGGATCTGTTGCTGAAAAGCTGACCGAATTGTGTCAGGATTGGGGCCTATCATGAATCGGCCCGGTAAAATTTGCCTCAAGACCCTGAGGACAGTGTTGATCTTCGTCACATTGACGCTTCTTACCCAGGTCGGAGGGATCATTTGGCTTTGCATCCGTAAGATTGGCCGCCGGTTTTCTGAAAAGAGAAAAATTCAAATCGCCATCAATGCCGGGATTTATCTCATGATTATCCTGACCGTGGTGCCGATACTCGCCCGGATCGGCGGGCGTGTTGCTCTGCCGATCATTGCGACCAAAAAGACTCCGGTAGAACCGCGTTCATTTCTTTTTGTGATCTTTAACCGCCATTATGTCAAACCTGATGCCCGGGATACCCTGATCGACGCGGCGCGGGATCTGAGCGCCACTTATCCCGGCAGTGTGGTGCACTATCTTGATGGTGGTTTTCCGTTTTTCGACAAATTTCCCATGCTGCCCCATCTCTCCCACAGCCGGGGAGAAGCGGTCGATGTGGCTTTTATGTATCACGCCGAAAACGACCGTAACAAATATCTGCCCTGTCCTTCCATGATTGGATACTGGCTCTACGAAGGGCCGAAGCGGGGGGAATACCAGCCTTACCGGTCGAGACCCTCCAAACTCAGGTGGGATTTTGAGTGGTTGCAGTTTTTCAAAGGCAGTCGCCGGCTGGATCGCGAGCGGACCCGGTATTTCATTCGCCATTTGCTGGAGGATTCCCGGACGTCCCGGATGCTCCTTGAAGCTCATCTCCACCGTCGCTGGGGGATTGTGCATCACAAATTGCGCTTCCAACAACTCAATGCCGCCCGGCACGATGATCACCTCCATCTTTGGGTGAAACAACGATAGCGGGCATTCAACAGGGTACAGTCCTGAACTGTACCCTGTTGAGTATCAGACTGTACAGGGTACGGTCGTCGTTTTATACCACGGTGTTACAGTACCGGTAGATAAAAGTAGAATTCCGTTTTTTCCCCCGGAATGCTTGTCACGTCGATTTTCCCTCCGTGAGCTTCGACAATTTCCCGGCAAATACTTAATCCCAGACCCTTCGCTTCGTCGTTTTGCGAGGGGGCACGGAAAAAGGGGAGGAACACATCTTCGAGTATTTCCCCGGGAATTCCGGAGCCCTCGTCGGATACGGAGAAGCGGACCATTCCGGCGCGGTCTCCTTTATTTGCCGCGATGGTGATCTTTCCCGAGTCGGGGCTGTATTTGGCGGCATTGGAGAGCAGGTTTTCGAAAACGTGATTGATACTTTTTCGATCAGCGTTCACAAACGGCAGATTTTTTTGGACTTCGGTTCGAACAATCAGGGCGGGGCCTTTAAAGAGTAATGCCATCAGATTCGCCGCATCGTTGACGAGAACCGCCGGCTCTACTTTGTCGGGAAAGATACGGGGTTCACTGTCTGCAACAGAGGAATCAATCAAGGCGTTGATGTGTTCGAGGAGGCGGTCACAATTTCCCAGTGCAGAGCGAACCATAGTCGACTGGGTCTCGTTTAACTCGCCGGCGGCTTGCGTCTCGAGAAGTTTGAGGATCGACTGAATTCCGGTAAGGGGGCCTACATTCGAAGTATCCTTTTGAGTAACTTCCGGTAATTCTTTTGCGTTTGGTGCCAATATCATAGGGTGGGTTTCGGTTCGGAGGTGGATTGTCCTTCAAACATAATCCCTTTTAATCCCTTCTGCGGCAATGGTCACATTGCCTGGAGTAGACCAGGACGTAACGCCTTTTTGATATAGGGTGAATCCCTGGGTAATTCTCTCGATGGTTATGGAGTTGACTTATCCGTCAATTCTCAACCGGCAAACTATTTTGAGTCCCTGAGCTTTCGGGTTTTTCTGCACCTTCAATGTTCCCCCGAGGATTTTCGCCCGGTATCTCATCGAGCGAATTCCCAGTCCTTCCTCGATTTTTTCGATTTTTCCCGATCCGTTGTCGATCACCGACAAGAGTAAAACTCCATTGTCCGATGACAAAGTAATTGTGATCAGAGATGGGTTGCCGTGGCGCATCGCATTCATAGTGGCTTCCCGTGCGATCAGGTACAACTGGTTGGAAATGCTGGATTCCAGTTCGATATCGGTATCCCCTTTAAATTCGCATCTGCCCTCGGTCAATTCATCGAGGATTTCCGCGAGGTCGGCGAGGGCTTGCGGTAGAGTACGGTTTTCGAGAGCTACGGGAGAAAGCCCTCTTGCGAGTTTGCGGGCCTTCTGGGTGACCTGGTTGACTTGTTTGACGAGAGCCTCCGCGTCTTCTTTTTCTTCGGCTTCCCGTTTTGCTAAAGAGGTGCTGAGTGCTTGCCCGAATAAGCCTATACCGGCCAACTCCTGGCAAATGCTGTCATGGAGATCTCTTCCAATTCTTTCTTTCTCCAACTCGGCTGCTTCCAGAACCTCCTGTTGCAGTCGGCGCTCTTCGGTGATGTTGATGGCGAGGACAAAATACCCGGAGATAGTTCCGTTCTTCTCCCGGCGGGGCACGTAGTGAACGCTGGTGTTGTGGATTCCATCCCGGGGGATATTCAGCACAATTTCGAATCGCTGCTCATTGCCTTTCAGTGCACCGCGAATCCGGGGTTCGATTTCTTCAAAATTTTCCGCCGACATGATTTCGCTTACCAGCCGACCTTCAATCTCTTCTTTTTTGAGTCGGAACAGTTTGTGGTATTGCCGGTTCACAAACCGGTATCGCATATCGCTGTCCACAAAGGCGAAGTAGGCGGGAACATTTTCCGTGAGAATCCGAAGTTCCTCCGTTCTTTCGTCTATACTGGTTTCCAGTGCTTCATTTGCCCGGCGCAACTGATGTTCAATTGATTTAAGTTCTGTGATATCCCAGAGAATGCCGGAGAAGCGGACGGGATTGCCTGAGTGGTCGGTAGCCATGCTTCCCCGGATGGTTAACCAGCGGCTTGCTCCCTGGCGGCTGACCACACGGAATTCCACCGGTTCGTGGTCTTCGTTTTTTCTCAGGTTGGCGCGGAATTCATCCAGTCGTTTCCGGTCATCCCGATGGATTTTCTTCAGCAGTTCCGCTTCTTTGTATTCATTCGTTTCAGGTGGCAGATCAAAAAATTCGCAGATTCGCTCATCGATGGTGCAAAGCCCTGTAGCGGGATTCTGGCTCCAGATACCCATTTGTCCGGACTCGAGGGCGAGCTTAAATTGCCTCCGGTACGCCCGGTCGGCCGTTACGTCGGTAAAGATGAGACTGACACCCCCGTCTTGTGCCGGGTAGTATTTGGTATCATACCATCGGTCGTGGGGCGCGTAGTATTCGGTCAATTCCCGGGAGCTTCCGGTTTTCATGACGGTTTCGATAATCTGGTGAAATGCTGTGTCACGAATATCCGGGAAGACATCGTGCATAGATTTGCCCAGCAATTCTTCCCGGCTTTTCCCGAGTAATTCGATAGCTACATTGTTGACGAATGTGTAGCGAAATTCGCGGTCGATCATAAGAAATCCGTCGCTGATACTGTCGATGACCCGCTGGTGATGATCGGCAATATTGCGGCGTATGATTGTCTGGCAGAGCAGGTTGGCTACGGCCTGGAGAAAGTTGACATCGTCTACCGTGAATTTGCGGCGCTCCGTGGTATGAGATCCCAGAACTCCCCACGGTTCGTCTACCGGGCCGATGATTACACTAACTCCGCTCACTACGTCGTGGGATGTAAGAAGTTCGGGGCCGCTGAAACGTTTTTCTTCTGCGAGATCCTTTACTATAACGGGGTATCGGGATTCGATGGTAAACCCGGCCTGGGAACCGCGATGAGCTGTAACGTAGGACTCGCCCGGTTTTATGTGACCTTTCCAGCCGCATCCTGCCATGAAGCAGAATTTCCGATGATCGGGCTGGTATTGCAGAATTTTCGTCAAGGGAACCCGGAGAACTTTCTGTATCTCGGAACAGGACAATTGACACAATTCATTGAGGTCATTGTCTCCCAACGCAAATTGTCCCAGCTTGGCCACGGAGGCTTGCTGCTGTTCCCGCTCATGCAGCTGGTTGGTGTGTTTCCGTATGGCGGAAACGTCGGTAAACGTGATCACAACTCCTTCGATCCGGTTGTCTTCCGTTCGATAGGGGACAATCCGGCGAATGTAGGAGCGGTGATCACCATTGATTACTTCGCTTTCGACCGGAGCCAGTTTTTCGAGGACGCTTTCCGCATCGACGAGGAGGTCGTCATCGATGAAGCGCTGGGCAATATCGCTGAGCGGACGCCCAATATCAGAATCGATGAGACGGATCAAATCCCTGGTCGCCGGAGTAAATCGACGCATTTTAAAATCCGTATCCAGAAAAATCGTCGCGATATCCGTGCTGCTGAGCAGGTTGGATAAATCATTATTCGTCGCTTCGACCTCTTTGATTTTATCTTCGAGTTGACTGTTAACTGTGGAAAGTTCCTCATTGAGACTTTGCAATTCCTCCCGGCTGGTTTCGAGCTCTTCATTGGTGCTTTGCAACTCTTCATTCATGCTCATGACTTCCTCATTTGAAGCCTTGAGTTCTTCATTGCTGGTTTCGAGTTCTTCGATTGTGCTTTGCAGGTCCTCCCGGGTGGCCTGCAATTCGTATTCGATTTGCGAAACGATCTCCACCTGTTCAGATGGCAATTCAGATTCTGAATCCGCCGCAGCCTTCGCCTCTCCTGCGTCCTGAAAGGTTACCAGAAAAAGTTCTTCACGGGAGCGTTGGTAGGGCACCGGCTCGACCGAGATCCTGACGGAGACATGGTTGCCGTTACGTTTTACTTTATGTGCCACGGAGACAACTTTTCCTTTTCCGGCTGCAGCCTGGTGAACTGTGGCCCGGAGCTTGGTTTTCAGCCCGCTGAGACAGAGCGCGGAAAGATCCCGGGTCGGTTCGCCGCTGGGATAGTCGAGATATTGCCTGGTGGGTCCGTGGAAATAATAAGTATCGTAATCCCGGTTGATCAAGACCGAAGCCGGGGCGAACCGGTCCAGCAGCAAATCCCTGGCCATTTCAGCAGTACCCTGCGGGGAGGAAATGATGTGATTGGGCTCAGCTTTTTGGGTGGGGTTTTTCCTCTCACCGGGGTAGGAGGGAAAGTGCCGCCGGTTGGGGTGAATTTTTCCGGCCTTTCGGAATATCCGGCTGGATTTCGAAATCGTCTTGAAATGATCGGCATGTTTCCCTACGGACTCGGAATCTCCGAGAAACAGGTGCCCGTCTTTCGCCAGGGCAAAGTGAAACATTTGAATGATGCGGTTCTGCACTTCGCTCTCCAGGTATATCAAAACATTGCGACAGCAAATCAGATCGAGTTTGGAAAACGGCGGATCGCTGATCAGATTTTGCACCGCAAATACCACAGATTCTCGCACCTTCCTTTTCACAATATACATATCGCCTTCCTCATGGAAAAAGCGGGACAGCCGGTCCGATGGTACTTCAGCCGCGATACTCTGCGGATACCGCCCGGCACGTGCGCGGATAATCGATTCCTCGTTGATGTCTGTAGCAAAGATTTGTGCATTGAAGCTTTTGTTTGCCTTCTCAAACTGCTCAAAAAGAATCATCGCGATCGAATACGCCTCTTCCCCGGTCGTGCAACCGGAGACCCAGATCCTCACCGGTTGGTCAAAGTCTTTTTCCATTATGACCTTCTGTAGAACTTCCTTTTCAAGTAGTTGCCACGAT
This sequence comes from Verrucomicrobiales bacterium, assembly GCA_029213025.1. GTDB lineage: Bacteria > Verrucomicrobiota > Verrucomicrobiia > Verrucomicrobiales > DEV007 > Arctic95D-9. The sequence goes on along the minus strand of JARGOZ010000012.1, from coordinate 60,273 downwards.
TCTCCATTGCGGAAAAAAGAAGTTACTCCGATTAGCAAATCCTGAAAAAGTTGATGAATTTCAGATTCGTCAGAGCGTAACAGTGCGACATAGTCACCGAGATTGTCGATTTGCTTCAAACCGAGACGGCGATCAATGCGCCGGTGAAGAGTTCCCTTTTTGTAGGAGTTGAAATTGTAGCCGGTTCGAGCACGCAGCATCGAAAGGATGGATTGGAAATGATCGGCGGAAGCACCGGCAACCAGTGATTTTGTATCACGGGCCGCGATGTAGGGGTGCCCGATATATCGCACCAAAGTTTTCGGCATTTCACCGACAGGCAGTGTGAAGTCGACTAAACCTGTATTAATTGCTGAACGCGGCATTCCATCGTATCCAGCCGAATTCGGGTCTTCGGCTATTATCATACCTCCCTGTGATTTCACTGCTTTCAGTCCAAGGGCACCGTCTGAACCCGTGCCGGACAGAACGATACAAATCGCTCTCTCTTTCCACTCGCGGGCGAGAGATCGAAAAAAGAAATCAATCGGCATACGCATGCCCCGGTATTTCACCGGCTCGCTTAACTGGAGTTTTCCGTTCTGGATCTCAAGATAACGATTGGGCGGAATCATATAGATATGATTTGGCTCAAGGCGCATTTCATCCTGTGCCTGTAAAACCTCCATCGCGGTGTATTTACTCAGTAGCTCCACCATCATGGACTCATGTTTCGGATCCAGATGCTGGACCAGAACAAATGCGATTCCGGAATCCGAAGGCATTGCGGAAAAAAACTGTTTGAAGGCTTCCAGACCTCCGGCCGAGGCTCCAATACCGACTACGGGAAACCGCGCCGAATTTTTACCGTTTCCGAATTTTCGCGATTTCACCTCGGACGCATCGTCTTTGCTCCTGCGCTTTTTCGAGTCGGTTTCCGGGGTGGTCTTTTTGCCTGGCATAGCGATTTGATAGGATCAGAATGTTTTGTAGGCTGGTGGAGGTCAAGGAGTATCGGGATTTTCCCTACTCCTCAACTGGGGAATAAAAGGATATCATGGTTCCCTCCTTTGATCCAGGCTAACCGTGCATGAATCCCACCACAACAGAACGCGAATTCCGCCCCGAAGTTACACACCAGCAATTGGATTCCGTTCTAATCAATCAACGATTCAGCCTGGCGAGGCGATGGATCGATTGTTATTACGAGGTCTACGGGGACGACTGCGGAATCACGAGCGAAGAGCTGATTTGCAGTGTTATGAAGGTGATCGAGAACATGGTGTATTTTGTGCATAACCGAAACCAACCTCACGGGGCTTTGATGTCAGGTTTCGAAGATCCGGGGGAACTGGTTACACAATTGCATGAAATCAGTCTGCTGCGCTGTAACGATTTGTTGGAGGCTCTGAAAGAGGACTCGGACTGTATCACGAACGGATTGAGCCTTGAGTTCGTTTCCAGTTGCTCAAAAATCTGCAATTTGCTGCAAACAAAAGCCAAAAAATCCGGTCGGGATAACCGGAAAGAGACCTTTAAACTCCGGCCGATTCAATCCAACTGACAGCGTAGCGGATCAGTTCTGAACCGTCTTTAATCGCTAACTTTTCTTTGATGTTACAACGGTGAGCATCCACTGTTTTCGGACTGATTCCAAGATTACCGGCGATCACCCGTGGCGGCAGGCCTTTGCCTATCATTTCAAAAACCTCAAATTCGCGATCAGTCAATCGCTGAAGTGTTGCTTCGGAACTGTCCACGCCTCTCGTGCCGGCAAATCGTTTTAACATGACGGTATTCATCTGATCACTCAGGAAGATTCCTCCCTGGAGGACGCAACGGATTGCTCCAATCAGACGGTCGGTCGCTTCCTCTTTCATGAGGTACCCGTTGGCACCGGCTTTCAGGATTCTTTCGGCATACAGTGCTTCGTCGTGGGTGGAGACCACCAGAATAGGGGTATTCAGACCTACGGCCCGGAAGTCTTTGATCAACTCCAGTCCGCTCGAGTCTTTAAGCGAAATATCAAGTATGATGACATCGGGCGTGGCTTTCCTTACAACATCAAGGGCACCTTTGCCCTGACCAAACTCTCCACATATTTTGAGGTCGTCTTCCATTTCGATCACCTTCGCCATGCCGGCTCTCATTAACGGGTGATCATCAATCAGATAAATCTGATGATGCGAATTTTTCGTACTCATTTTATTGCCTCACTCCTCCCTGACAGCGTAGTGGAGATGTAGCCGAAGGCAAGTGATCGGGGTTCAGAACCAAAAAATGAGGAATATCCCTATACGCGAATGTGTCGTGCAAATCCGGGGCTGTGCAGGTTGTCGGGGATGCTGTGGCTAAAGTCCGGCCGCAGCTGACTTCGCAGGTAATGCAGTGATTTGGGCATCAATTCCCCTGTCACTCCATCTTTCCTTACCAGGTTCTCCGGGAAATAATTCCTCTACCAGTAATAGGGGCGCCCATAGTAATCATAGAGCATCTTTTCATACTGCCGGTTCACTGGTTGTTCGGGGTGAAATTCCGGCGATTCTTTGATTTGCTGTCTGGTGAGATTTACTTCCGCCTCGGAATCGCCGAACCGAAAGTCCATCAACCAGTCGATATCAAGCAACACGCTGCGACTGGGAAGCCAGTTGCGAAGATTGACCACAAAATGGCGTATCGTCCAGCTTTCCGTTTCAATTATCAAATCTTCGATATGCCCGACAGGATGGTGGTCGGTGGATTTGATTCGGTAGTCAATCACTTCGTCTACCGACCGGAGGTGAGAATTTTCAATGGCTTCCAGTTTCCGGTTATGCCTTTCAACTTCATCCGGCGCATGGGGCAGGGGGCTTTCGGGTGGAACCAGAGACTCCAGAGCGGAAGATCCCGGCCTGCGGGGGCGGAGATTGTGGAAGCGGGCAAATTCCCTTTCGTATTGCAGGGAAACCGGCTCGTCGTTTCGCAGGAGTGGACTGTTTTCGACGTCTTTCCTGGTCAGCGACACAGGAAAATGTTTACCGTAAAACCCGGTCTCGGGAGCGGTCAATTGCAGTGGACTGATGAGAACTTTGTGAGTGCTCAACCAGCCTTTTGTGTCGGCAACGAGATAGCAAACTTCTTTCGTCTCGTCATTAAACAAAAAATCTTTCACTTTCCCTATATCCCCGTCGGTTGCTTTGATCGGGTACCCGATCAAATCTTTCAGGCTTCGTAACATAATATCCTTTCGTTTCAGTTACTGCCTGAAGGCCGCAAAATGCGTGCCGGTCTGGAAGGCGGGAAACACCGTTAAATCTGTTGAAACCATTCATGCAATCCGCATATAGTTATGCAGATTGCAACCCTCCCTCACGTAATTATCTCCTTGCGGGTCCCGGTGGAATCGCGCTGGCTCGCTTCTTAGCTCCGGAACGATGAGCTGTTTTAAACTGTTATCCCGCCTTGCCGGGGCTTTATCGAGGGAGCATCGCCATACCCGGTCCTCCCGGAGAGGCTACGATGCAGCTCGACCATAAAGGCACGCGCCGTAGTATAGATAAGTATGTTCGCCGGCATTCTCGAATCCTTGCCCGGGCATGACCCCGCCCTGATCTGGATGTCCATAGTCTCGGCGAAGATGTAGTAGTTTGAAAATTAGGCGAACGATAATTCCCATTTTACTATAGAGAATAGATCTGCTGACGCACTGCAAATGAGGATCGGAAAAACCAGGGCGCACAGATGAACCAGCTTAGTTCTACTTTGTCATTTGGTGTAAAGATGTAGGATGGACTGCTAGTCCGTCCGCATCTTCCGGGCTCTCAGCGGCGGACGGACCAGCAGTCCATCCTAAGGTGACAAAGTCCAATTAGTCAAAAAACGGGAAGAGTCGTTTGATTTCCGCTTCGCTCGGCTGATGAGCGTACGCGGGTGCGGATTTTGGCGATGTCGCTCACTTCGAAATTCAAGCCGTGGACGAAGAGCCCGAGCCGGAGGTGCCTGATGATTTAAACACAGCGTTACAGGCATCGCCCGAAGCTCATGCTACCTGGAAAAGCACCACGACCATTGCGCGAGTGGATTGGGTGCATAGGATCGTTTCCGCTAAACAGGCCAGGACCTGCGAAAAACGTATTAGTGACGCCTGCTCAATGCTCGCAGAAGGAAAAAGCGAGTCTGTTGTTTCGATCCTTCAGGGTTTTACAGCAAGGCGTTTAGCGCCCCGCCGGTTGCGGGCAAAGGTTAGCGTTTCTGCCCTAAGATCGTTCACGTTTTTCCGGATCTGTTGAGGTCGCCAGCCTACGGTAATCTCCCGGATGCTGATTGATATTTCCAGTTCGTCGCGCGCTCGACAAAACTCATCGTCGTCATGGCGAAGAACTGGATGTCAGGTGGGAGATCTAGTTGAAAGCGATTCTGGACAGCATGTTCGAGTGGATGAATATTTTCCACCCGCTCAATCCGATACGGGACCACGGTGAGAGAAACATTTCCGGCGTCCATTTCATGGATAGCATTGGATAGATGACTACCGACTCCATTCCAATCCAATCAGCTCGACGTCAATTTTTGCACATCTTTGCCGCAACCGCAGTTTGCTCGCAGGTCAGTCCGCTTCCCGCTTTGGCCGACGATGATATGGCCCCGCTGAACCGCTTTCCGCGCATGGTTCACAACTACTACCTCGACCAGGTCAAAACGGCCGAACGCAGGTCGCTGGCGAAAAAGACAGCGCTCAAAACGAAAGCGGATGCGGAAGTGTACGTAGACGAGGTCCGCAGGAAAATCCAAACCTGCTTCGCTCCGTTTCCAAAAAAGAAATTTCCGCTCAACGCCCGGATCACAGGCACCGTCGAGCGCGAGACCTATACGATTGAAAAACTCATTTACGAGAGTCGTCCGGGATTCCCCGTTACTGCCAACGTCTATGTTCCAAAATCCGGCAAACGCCCACTCCCCGCCGTCGTTGGAACCTGCGGGCACTCTCTAAACGGAAAAGCAGAAGAAGCTTACCAGTCGTTCGCTCAGGGCCTCGCACGACTCGGCTACATCTGCCTGATCTACGATCCCATCGGTCAGGGCGAACGCTCTCAGTATCTCAAAGAAAACGGCAAAGATGCTATCCGTCTCGGGACCCGGCAGCATAATCACATCGGCAACCAACAAATCCTCGTCGGGGAATTTTTCGGTTCGTGGAGAGCATGGGACGGTATGCGTGCGCTCGACTACCTGCTGACTCGCGACGATGTCGATCCCGACCGGATCGGAGTCACCGGAAATTCCGGAGGCGGCACGATGACGACCTGGCTCTGCGGAGTCGAACCCCGCTGGGCGATGGCGGCTCCGAGTTGTTTCGTCACAACCTGGCGGCACAACATGGAGAACGAACTGCCTCAGGACAGCGAGCAGTGCCCTCCGCACGCACTCGCTCTCGGTCTCGATCACGATGACTTCCTGGCCGCTATGGCGCCCAAACCAGTCGTGATACTTCCCAAGGAGAAAGACTATTTCGATATACGTGGATCGTTCGAAGCGCACCGCCGTCTCAAGCATCTATATAAATTACTTGGGGCAGAGGAGAACATTGAACTAAAAGCGGGCCCGACGCCGCATGGGTTCACTCAGGAAAACCGCGAGTCGATGTACCGATTTTTCAACCGCTCTATAGACGGACCCGAAATCGAGTCCGAACCCGAACTCACTATCGAAGAAGACAAAACCCTCTGGTGCGCTCCGGACGGTAAGGTCGCCAACATAGAGAAAAATCGCAGCGTTTTCGAGTTCACCGCTGCAAAACCCTAACATCTCGCCACCATTCGCGCTCCCCTCGCTGGAAAAGATCTCACCTTTGCTGTCCTTTCCGTTCTCCGTCTTCCTAAACAAAACGACACCGCTCCGCATTTCCGAAATCTCCGGCCCGCCTCGCACAAGCGTGGTTATCCAGCTCCATATTTTATCAACTACGCAGTCGAGACCGAGCCCGGCATCCAGGCCATCGTCACCATGCTCGCGGACGAAGCGTGGGCATCGCGGCCTCCACGAGCGACCGGAAACGAAACGGTCGTTCTTTACGTGTCGCACCACTCAGCCGATGCTGAACTGAGGAATGAGACGATACTCCGGGAGGCCTGCGAAAATGCCGAAGACGGCACTAAATTCTTCGCTGTCGACGTGCGCGGCGTCGGCGAATCCCTTCCCGGTACAACTCGGAGCGATCCGCTCAGCTACTACGGCCCTGACTATTTTTATACTGCCTATGGTAACATGCTGAACCGCCCCTACCTAGGTGGGAAAACTTTCGACATCCTCCGCGTCGTCCAATGGCTCGGCGATTTCGGATATAGAGACATACACCTGCTCGCGAAAGGCTGGGGAACTGTTCCCGCCACGTTCGCAGCGATGCTCGCCCCTCAAATAACAAAGGTCACACTTAAGAACGCTCCGACCAGCTATCACGATATCGCCACGACGAAACACTACGGCTGGCCTGTATCGATTTTTCCTCCGGGCGTATTGAAAAGTTTCGACCTGCCGGATTGCTATCAGAATCTAAATGCGAAAGGATTGACACTGATCGAACCGTTTGGACCGACCGAGGAAAAAGTAAAAGATCCGACGGGGGAAAAGTTGTGAGAATCGATCTGCTGACGCACTGCAAATGAGGATAGGAAAAACCAGGGCGCACAGATGAACCAGCTTAGTTCTACTTTGTCATTTGGTGTAAAGATGTAGGATGGACTGCTAGTCCGTCCGCATCTTCCGGGCTCTCAGCGGCGGACGGACCAGCAGTCCATCCTAAGGTGACAAAGTCCAATTAGTCAAAAAACGGGAAGAGTCGTTTGATTTCCGCTTCGGTCGGCTGATGAGCGTACTCGCAGATTTTAAAAACCTCGGCGACCTTCACTGCCTGGCCTTTCTCTTCGCCATATCTTTTAATCAGTGCCGCGCGAAATTTTTTGGCGATATTGCCGTCACGCTTTTCCCAGCTGTTTTTCAGAAACCGTTTCCGCATCACCGGATCGACTGCGAAACGTTGGGTCAAGGTTTTTTCGGAGCCGAGCGCGCCGCCTTCATATACCTGAGACTCAAGGGCGTCGATTGCGTGAAGCTTTTTGTCGAAGACATCATCTATCGAAACAGCGATATCCGCCTCGAAAGGATAGGGTGTCGTGAAACGGTCATAGAAGTAGAGAAATGTAGTGCTGTGCTTGATTGGCGGGCTGTCCGGCACGTAAAACGGAACTTTGATCATGAAAGCGGCGTCGCGGACGAGCAACCCTGCATTGCGATGATCGGGGTGGTAATCGTAGGGGCGGTGAGTCAGGACGATATCAGCATCCCAGTCGCGAATCAGCCGGGCAATGGTTTTCCGATTTTCCAGAGTTGGCATCAGTTCGCCATCGTGGATATCAAGCATTTCGACCTCAACCCCGAGCCGTTTTGCAGCCTCTTTGACTTCCGCGCCCCGGCGCCTGGCCAATACACCGCCGGATTCGTTCCAATGGCCGATATCACCATTGGTAACGGAAACAAATTTCACCTTGTGGCCTTTCGCGACCCATTTTGCGGCGCAACCTGAAAGACGAAACTCGACATCATCGGGATGGGCTCCAAAGGCAATAATGCGGAGAGGTTTCTCTTCAGTTTCCTGTGCGAACCCTGCACTCACGGCAAACAGGGCTGTCGTCCACAGAACGCGACCTATGGTTAGAGCGAATTTCATAAGTACTTGGTCTCACGATTTCAGGGGCGCTTCAAGGTTTTTCGCTACGCGTTCAAGGCGAGGTTTCCGGGAAGATCAAGCCGAAACGGTTGATGCTTTGCTATGGAATTGAGAACTTTCTATCTTCTACCACGTTATTTGAGGTTTTAATATCGAATTCACCCAAATTACGTGCGCCTTCCGGGGTAGCCCAGGTAGATACATTCTTAATTTTGCTGTTTTTGAATGTAATGTTCTTAGTATGGTGCCCAACAATGAACATCGTCGGTGCACCATCTATCGTTATGTTATCAAAAATATCATTCTCGGAGTGGGATTCGGTTCTTCCAGCGTAACTATCGTATTCAATACCTACGCTAACATTTTTCATAGTGATGTTTCTAAAGGTATTCCGGATGGATGCTTTCTTTGTGGTGTTGGTTGAATCTTCGCCAGTATCAGCGATCCAAATACCTCTTCGGGTATCTTGTATTGTCATATTCTCGAATAGATTACCCTCTGCGCCATCGCGAGCCAAAATACCACTGCCTCTGATAGCTTTGTTGTTTCTGAATATATTATTTTTAGTACCCTGCCATCTTACCACATAACCTCCTCCTCCGATGTTCACAGCGGTATTATGCTCAAACAGATTTCGTTCATTATTTCTCTTCACACTAAAGCCATGTCCGCCGTGGCGTAAATTTCCAACTCTTTCAATATAGTTATTTCTAACAATGTTGTCGTATGAGCCGGATAGAATAAAATAGTAGTCGGTATTACTGTTCATTTCCTGACTGTTATCGTCACAGTAAACTTTGTTAAATTCGAGAATGCTATTTGTTCCCGAAAAGGTGATCGCTTCGGCAGTTGCATTGATCACGGTGCTGTTTCTCACCAGCATCTTTTTTGCGTTTCCGCCAAAGTGGATGCCGTGGCCGTTATACGTTTTATTGGGGTCGCCAATACCTACGGCGACCACATTGTCGACTGTCACATTCGATGGTCCATAGCCGTATACGGCATGACGAAAATTTGTAATCTGAAAATTCTTCAGGGCAATATATTTCCTATACATCCCGACGGCCATTCCTTGATGACTTCGGCTACCTCCATCAAGCAAGGGCATCAAACTGGAATTGATACTCGAAGTGTGGTCGAACTTCGAATAAGAAGGTGAATCGCCTGGAGCATTTCGATAACCTTCAAGTACAATTGGCTTACCTGATTTGCCATCCCGTGGAAATTTTAGCGGCTGATCTCCGTAGTTACCGGCTTTTACAAAAACAATCTGACCCGGTTGAGCTATATCCAATGCCCGCTGGATGTTACCCAAAGGACTGTTCACTGAAGTTCCATCGCCGCTACCGCCTACAGCGACAAAAATTTTTCCTGCACTGCTTGTGATTTCACCAGCCCCTACTCCGGGAGTTGGAGTAGGTAATGTTATGGTCGTTGCTGTTGGAGGAGGTGGAGTTTCAGTGACAGGCTTTTTAGGCGTTGGATCAACCTTTTCAAGATTCACTTCAGCTTGTCCGCTTGCTCCGGGGTGAACAAAACTATAAAGCCGGGACATTGAAGCATAATCTTTTCCTGATCGAATACTAAAATAATACCTTTGGCCCTTAACCAGGTTTGAAAGCGTCTGATTATGAATTTTGTATTTGGAACTATTTTCCTTACTTCCTGTTGTATTTAAATTATCTGGAGAGGTGCCAAAGGTAATATATGCCGGAGCAAACTCCGGGAGGCCAAATGACATTCTGGTTGAAGTTTCATTGGTAGTATTCAGTGCCGGCAGTTGGGCAAGTCTAAATGAAGACGCGGTCGACTGATCGCCAGTTGGATTTTCGCATGGCGTTTCAGCTCCCTGAGCAATTTGCCTGGCTGCTGATTTGGGTCTTAGCTCCTGAGCAGGAGCGGTAGAAGCATATAGGATGATTGTGAGAAAAGGGAGCGCCACGGGGCGATAAAATGAAGAATAATTCATTATTAATACTCTGAAAATTAATTAAAGCCAGTTTGCCCCCCGGGGGGGCGCAGGGGGCTATACATTAAGCCTTGAAGAAAAAAAGCAAACTCCTATTAGTGATCGCGGGGACACGCTCCCGGAGCCAAAAAACGTTCAAACCATGCCGGCCCCGGGCGACTCCCGCCCCATCCCCGGATGGGTTCGATACTATAGTAAACTTCCTTCTCTCGCCCCTCCTCGAAGTGAGGGTACCCTGTACACTGTTGGAGCGTACAGGGTACTGGGAAGTTCAATCTGAGGCAGACATGCTGACTCCTCATGAAAGGGAGTAGCTGAGCAGAGGCATCAACCGAAGAATGGTGAAAATTAAAGCTCGGAAATTCATAATTGGATTCCCGAGTATGGCAACTCCATCGAAATTGAACAAAACCGGAGACGCGTTGGTACAAATTAGGTTTGCGCCCTAATTTCTATTGAAAAGCCTCCGCCTAACAGAATATTACCGGAGACGACAGTCTTCGGGTTCGCTGCAAAAATGAGTAAAAATCAAATGACGATATATGGAAGCTTTTGAAGCTTGTGCCACGATCGATGGTCTGAAATCTTTTATCCGGGAAGAATTTGCGGCACAGCGAAAGCGTTTCAACGACCAAATCGTGCAACCGCTGGACAAACGTCTCGAATCGGGACGGTGCCTGGGTCCAATGACTTTCCTGACTGCACAAACCGATAACCAGTTGGAGTTTCGGCACGAGGGAAACGACTCAAGACTGCGGGAGGGCGATTTTGTTTTGCTTAGCGATGGTGCCGAACCGAAGTCTGGCGTTGCAGTATGGGTTTTCCGCGAAACCGACCACCACCTGTGGTTGAGTTTTGAGTCAGCACCCGATCTGCGACAATTTAAAAACGAACAGGACCATTGGTATATCGACGAGAACTATATCGATCTGGAAGATTTCTACCTTCAAGCTTTAGACCGCGTACTCTCAACCGAAATCGGTAGAGAAAGAATTCTTCCGCTATTGAATGATCAGCCAACCAATTCTTTCGACGAAGCGGAATACAGCTCAGCGATGGAGGAATTGGATCGAGATCCCAACGCCTGGGAATCGACCCAGCAGGAAGCCATCGCCGGATGTCTCGCAGCGGATCATTGCTATGTGGTCCAGGGCCCTCCCGGAACGGGAAAAACCCGGGTGCTAGCGAACGAGTTCTGATTTCCGGATTCACCCACCGTTCCATCGATCAAGCTCTCGGAGCAGCTGCGGCTCGAATCGAAGATCGGGGACGCGTTGCTCGAATTTCCGCGCCGGTTTTTGGCCGGGGTGAAAATTTTGATCGGTACGAAAGGTTTGACGAAAGCCGCCTGCCCGAGATGACTGGTGGATGGGTAGTCGGAGCAACACCATTCGCCTTGCGGAAACGCCTCGAGGGTGTGGAGTTCGACACAGTGATTCTGGATGAAGCGGGTCAGATGACGGTGCCGCTTGCGATCATGGCGATGCTGACCGGACAAAAATATCTAATTTTCGGCGATCAATGCCAATTAGGACCGGTGATGGTAAGTCGTTCTCGACGGGATATTGGGGAATTAGGGATTTTTCACCGCCTACGTCGATGGGGAAGTGAAGGATCCATGTTGGATGTCACTTACCGACTTAATGGTCAGTTGTCACAATGGCCCTCGGAGCAATTTTACCATGGTGAACTCAGTTCGGCACACAGCGCAAGGAATCGACAACTGGAATGGACAAATGGCCATCGTGACGACCCGTTCCTCGCGGAGGTGCTGAATCCAGCAGAATCGCTGACCTGGGTGGAGTTTAAATATGGGCGATGCGCTCTCACTTCCGATATCGAAGCCCGCTGCGTGGCCGGGATATTACTGGCACTGAAGCGAGGCGGAGCCCTGCCCGAAAACCTGGCAGTGATCACTCCGTACCGCCGACAAGCACGGTTGATTCGGAAAAGATTGCAGGAACGACTACCAACGGATTGGGACGCGTGCGTTATCGATACAGTGGAACGAATGCAGGGGCAGGAGCGCGATCTTGTTCTAATTTCACTCTGCGCTTCGGATCTGAATTTCCTGCGAGTGCAGGCGGAATTCTTCTACGATCCTCGCCGCCTTAATGTGTCAGTGACTCGGGCGCGACGGAAAGTGATCGTGCTGGCTAGTGCATCTTTAATGGATTTTGATCCCCAGGACACTGATCTGGCCGAAGACGTTGCGCTAATGCATTCCCTCCGGAATGAAGCCCGGGTGATTCCCAGAAATTTCTAGCTTAAATTATTTTTATATAATTATTATAATTTCTGAAATTTCTCCTAGGAAGGTGTATCTTCTACAGAAATAATGAGTTCAGAGACCTTGACAATCAAGTGCCGGAGTCGGATCGGAAAACTCGGTGTCCATGGAATTAAGGCATCACGACCCACTGGTAGTGTTGGCAAGAATGGTGAACCTGATGCCTTTTTGGTGACAAACGACGGTAAAGGCTGGTTGGTAAAAATCTGGCAGGGCGATACCCTGCACCCCCAACTTTTTGATGATGCTAATACTGCGCTCACATTGGAAAATACCCTTTTAAAATGTGAGGCTTGGCGGGAAGATGAGCGTCTTAAGCTCGGTAGTGAATCCACACCAAACTGGTTGATTCTCGCTCCGGCACTCAAAGAAGCCGCAGATCAATGTACGGAAGGACAAGGAATTTCGGTTCTGAATAAAAGCCAATGTTCAAAACCTAAAAAATTGGCGGAAGCGATTTTGGCGACGGCATCCGACTCCGTTCTTACTTCCGATTCGCTGAACGAATGGAGGGCGGCGGCAGTTCCAGAAACAAAGATTGAACAACCGCCACACGTACGCAGGAAGGTTGAACGAGCGCCGGCGACTCCAATTGCACCGCAGCTACTTGACTACAAACAGGAACGCTGTACGCGTTTGGATCTCGAACCACGTAACGATTTACGGGAAATGTCGGAAGACCTTCTCGTCCGGGTAGTAACTGGTGTGGCAGGTTGCGGAAAAACCCTCGTCCTTTTGCATCGAGCAGCGCTACTGGCCCAGCATTTTCCAGAAGCGCGGGTGCTCATCATTAGTCATAACCGCCCCCTCATTGCCGACCTCGAGCGCCGTCTCAGCCGTCGAAAAGGCCCTCGGGGAAACATTCAATGCGTAACTTTTCTCCAATGGTTGCACAGTTTTGCTCCGCCTCGCGGAGAGTTGCTGAAGTCCTATCAAACAATTGGCTGGATCGAATCGCGCCTCCAATCAGGGGGGGACCCCGCCATCAAAAATCGGTCTCCCGAGTGGGTTCTTGACGAAATTAGCTGGATGTTTGACCACGGATTAGTTGATGAGAGTTATTTGACAAAAGAGCGTAAAGGTCGAGGAACAGGCTTACGGGAATCTCACCGCCGGGAAATGTTGGCACTGGCGCGGGACTACCGAACCTACTTGCGAGAAGCCGGAAACTCTGATTGGAGCGAATGGCCACTGTCAGTATGGGAAGAGAGAGAAAACTTGCTTGAAAAGGCAGCAGGTTTCGATCACCTGCTTATCGACGAAGCGCAGTTTTTCGCTCCAATTTGGCTGGATCTACTCATTCAACGCCTGAATCCCGGTGGTCATTTGTTCCTTTGCGCTGATCCGACTCAAGGATTTCTTCGACGCAGGATGTCATGGGCTCAGGTAGGGTTATCAGTTCGCAATCGTTCGCACCGTCTCGACCGCCCGTATCGTAGTACCAGAGAAATACTGAACTTTGCCGCACGATTTTACCGGAGCCGTCTCCCGGAAGACGAGGAACCGCTAAATCTACCTTCACCCGAGTGGCTCGAGGCCGTCGAAGTCGGCACGCCACCTACGGTCCTGCCAGGGGGCAGTGGAGAAGATCAAATACAACGATTGTTAACTGAGTTGCGAGCTTTCAGAAACGAAGGTGGAGAATTGGCCGATGTGCTGCTGCTGATTGCCGGCAGAAAAATCAAAACTATAAGTGTCGTTGACCGACTGAACCGCGAACTTGGAGAAAATGCTGCAGCAGAAATTAAAAACGATTTCTTTCCGGATTCTTCCGCAGGAGTCAGCCACCTCATGGCAGCAACAGGACTGGAGCGACCAATCGTCTTCTTGTTGGGTATCGACGAATTAGTAGAGGAAGAGGGAAATCCTGGTTTGGGGGAGGATGAACGCCAGGAAATCATCAGAGATCACACCCGGCAGATCTACGTGGGCCTTACCCGAGCCATGGAACGTCTTGTGATTTTTTCCAGCAAAGCAGCAACAATTCAAGGCACTTAAATAGAGTCCGCTACATCTCAATTCTCCCACTGCGAAGACTGGAAAATTATCGATCAACCGGGGTAGTGTTACTTTTCGGCAATTCTCATTGCTCCGCTTGATAAAACTGGCGAGACGACAGTGTCACGTTCCTGAACTCGTGCGGTTCCTTTAAATTACTTTTTCACGACCGTCTGGATGTGTTAAGACAACTCACCTTCGCACCGCGATTACGAAGCTTGTAAACCCCGGATTGCACAGGAACGTGTCGTTTATGAAAACAGCAAACCATCGTGTTTTTCACGTCACGCTGATAGCGTCTGTGGTTGTTTGTTTTTCGATTCACAGGGCGAACTGCGCCGCGCCGGGAGGTCTTTTGGAGCAGGAACAGTTTTTCGAAACCCAAATCCGTCCGCTGCTGGTGGAGAGTTGTTTCAAATGCCACGGCGCGGAAAAACAGAAAGGCGGCCTGCGTTTGGATTCGCCGACCGCCGCGCTGAAGGGCGGCGACTCAGGGCCGGCGATGGTGCCCGGTGATCTGAAAGCCAGCCTGATGATCCGCGCCATTCACTACGGCGCGGGCGAATACGCCGGCGAGGAATTGGAAATGCCGCCGAAAAAGAAATTGTCCGCCGGACAAATCAAGCTTCTCGAACGATGGGTGGAAATGGGCGCACCCTGGCCGGAATCGTCGATCGTTCACGCCGAAACGAATGCCGATCCGCGCGCTGCAATCGATGCTGCCGGGGAAACACACTGGGCTTTTCAGCCGGTGCGTAAACCGCCGTTGCCAAAGGTGAAAAACGAAGCGTGGGTGAAGACACCCATCGACCACTTCGTGCTGGCGAAGCTGGAAGCAGAAAATATGCAGCCTTCGCCGCGTGCCTCGGAGCGCGTCCTGCTGCGCCGGGCGTTTCTCGATTTGACCGGCATGCCGCCGTCTTCGGATGCGGCGCGGGCTTTTCTGAAATCACCGGATTTTAACAAGCTGTGCGATGATCTGCTGGAGAATCCGAACTACGGCGAGCGCTGGGGCCGCCACTGGCTCGACGTGGCCCGCTACGCGGATTCAAAAGGTGCCATTTTTGGCGAAACTAGAGAATATCCCTACGCCTATACCTATCGGGACTATGTCATTCAGGCGTTTAATGGCGACAAACCGTTCGATCAGTTTGTGCGCGAACAACTCGCCGCTGACATGATCCCCGGGGTCGGAAGAAACGATCCATCCCTGGCGGCACTCGGTTTTCTCACGGTGCATCGACGTTCCAACGCCGGTGGCAAGGAAGAGCAGTGGGCGGACCGGGTTGATACCGTGGGGCGCGGGATGCTCGGGCTGACGGTGGCTTGTGCGCGCTGTCACGATCACAAATACGATCCGATTTCGACGGATGATTTTTACGCGTTCTACGGTGTGTTCGCCAGCATCGAGGAACCGGAGGAATTCCCTATCATCTCCCGTCCCGAAGCGGGTTCCAGATTGGATCGTGAGTTTCAGGCTTTCCTCAAAGATGAAGACAGGAAACTGCAAAGCTACATCGACGAAACTCATGCCAGGATCATGAAACGCTTTCGTGGTCAGGTGGGAGAATACTTGTTGGTCGTTCACGACTCGCGTGATCAGGACGACAAGGCGCTGAGGACTGAGTCAGGCCGTCGTAAGCTTAGTCCCGAAGTCGCGTTGCGCTGGAAGGCCTGGTTAAAGGAACACCCCGACGATCCGGTTTTCGAAATTTGGCGGGCCTTTGCCGCACTTCCGGAAAAAGACTTTGTCGCCGAGGCGGCAGAACTGGCGAGTCAGATTTTCGTTTCAACAGGGTTAGGTCAGCGATCCAACCCTGTTATTTCGGAAGCCTTCAGCATCCATGAACCGCCTCCGGTTTCGCTTAAAGAAGTCGCCGGGCGTTATCAGTCGGTATTCACGAAAATTGATATTGAATGGGAAAAACATACCACCCAAAATCTGGAGCATCCACCCGGTGGATTTACCGATGATACGCATCGCGAGCAGATTCGCAAACTGCTCTACGGAGAGGAAGCCCCGGGCGTGATGCCGGCAGGTAACTTCAAAGAACTCGATCGCCCCGCTTTTCTCGCTTTGATTAGGAAAAACGCAGAACGCGACCTGCAACTTGCTATGCATCCCGGCTCGCCGCGCCGCGCCATGGTCGTGCGTGACAAGGCGAAACTCTACGACCCTTATGTATATATTCGCGGCAACAAAGATCGCAAAGGCGACGAGGTGAGCCGCCGTTTTCTGGAGCGACTCGGAGGCAGCGACGAGAAAGCGTTCACTAATGGCTCGGGACGACTGGAGTTGGCGGAGGCTATCGTTTCGCCGGACAATCCTCTGACCGCCCGCGTCATCGTGAATCGGATCTGGAGCTATCATTTTGGTAACGGTCTGGTGAAAACGCCAAGCGATTTCGGACTGCGTGCCAACGCTCCGTCTCATCCGAAATTGCTCGACTGGTTGGCAGATGATTTTATCGAGCACGGTTGGTCGATCAAACGTTTGCACCGCCTCATCATGAGTTCGGCCGTCTATCAGCAGTCGAGCCATTCGGTGGCGGAAAACTTTCCACGCGACCCGGAGAATCGCCTGCTCTGGCGGTTCAGTCGGCGAAGGATGGAGTTCGAGGCGATTCGCGACTCGATGCTTGCCGTGTCCGGAAAACTCGATACGACCCGTGGCGGTCCGGCTGCTCTGATTACGACCACGACGGACAATACACCCGCGGCCAATGTCTCCTGGCAAGTGAATCCCTATCGCCGCACGGTTTACGCTGCGGTCGAGCGCGACAAGGTGTTGCCGCAACTGCAGACCTTCGACGTGGCCAGCCCGGACGAAACCAGCAGCCGCCGGGATATCACGACGGTGCCGACCCAGAGTCTGTTCATGATGAACTCAGAATTCCCGATGGAGATGGCCACTGGTGTGAGCGATCAACTAGGTATTTCAGCGTCAGATTCCAACGAAACCGAAGCCGCGATCCGGAAATTATACTTCCACATTTTT
>JARGOZ010000012.1:38918-43262 GCA_029213025.1 Verrucomicrobiales bacterium | reverse complement strand
ATTTTTCAAAGGAATCCGAGCCCGGGTGAATTGGCGGCGGGCAGGGCTTTTATCGCAAGCGGCACCAAAGACACCGTCGCGACGAAATCGAAAAAGAAGGAATCCACTCCGAAATCGGACTGGCAGTTCGGCTATGCAACTTACGACCGCGAAACGGGTAAGCATGGAATCAACGGGGAAATCAGCCTGTTTCCCTTCCATGGCCTTGATAAAATGCAGGGGGGCGCAGAATTTCCCGACAAGAAAAACGGCTTCGGCTGGCTGCAGTTGCGGCCCGCCGGTGGACATGCCGGAGGTGGTAAATATTGTCTGGTGAGTCGATGGGTCAGTCCGGTTTCCGGCATCATTGAAATCAGCGGCGATTTCATTCATCGCTCGGATATAGGTGACGGCGTTCGGGCAACCATTTATCAAAACCGAAATGAACAACTCGGCCAATGGATTTCGCACCACAAAAAATCGGACACAAAAATAAAATCACTCGCGGTGGAAAAGGGCGACACCATCGATTTCGTGGTGGATTCCATCGGCAGCGGTAGCTACGACAGCTACCAATGGAACCCGCTCATTGTTCCAACGAAGGCAACTCCTTCCATAGCAGGCCGAACCGCGTGGTCGCCCAAACGCGATTTTCCAAAACCGCAAACCAGGAAAATTGAAATCAAGAAAGATACCACTACCGCTCCGGACCGCTTTGGTCCCTGGGAGCAACTCGTTCAAGTCCTCCTGATGTCGAATGAGTTTGTGAACATTGAATAGCATCATGAACCCGTTCCCTGAAATTCCTTTGACCCGCCGCGAATGGCTCGAGAAAACTGGAACCGGCATCGGTGGATTGGCGCTCGCTGCGATGTTGCAAGAGGAAGCCGCTGCCGCCCCGGGCGCATCGCCCCTCGCCGCTAAAGACCCCCATCATCCAGCGACCGCCAAACATGTCATCCACCTGTTCATGAATGGTGGCCCGTCCCAGGTGGACACCTTTGACCCCAAGCCGCTGCTCGACAAATACGATGGCAAAACTTTACCCCTTCATTACAAAACCGAGCGCAAAACCGGAGTCGCCTACAAGTCGCCTTTCGCGTTTAAAAAGTACGGGCAGAGCGGCATCGAGGTTAGCGAACTGTTCGCAAAAACGGCAGAGCAACACATCGACGACATCTGCCTCGTTCGCTCGATGCATTGCAGCGTGCCGAATCATCCGCCTTCGACTTTGGAGATGACCTGCGGCGACCCGATTCAGGCACGCCCGAGCATTGGCGCGTGGACGCTTTATGGTCTGGGTACGGAAAACCAGAATCTTCCCGGTATGGTTTCGTTGTGTCCCGAGGGCTATCCCGGGCGTTTCGGTCCGCGCTACTGGGGATCGGGATTTCTGCCCGGAGCCTATCAGGGCCAATACATCGACTCACAGTTTACCAAAATCGAAAAGCTGATCGACAACATCCGTAACGGTCAGGTGTCCACCACCGACCAGAAACGGCAGCTCGACCTGCTGCGCCAACTCCACACCGAACACGTGCGCCGGGTAGGGGACGAAGGCCCGCTCGAAGCGCGCATCCAGGCCTTTGATCTCGCCTTCCGCATGCAGATGGAGGCCGCCGATGTCTTCGACGTCTCGTCCGAGCCTCAGTCGATCCGCGAGATGTATGGCGACACCGTTCACGGTCGGCAACTGCTCATCGCCCGACGTCTCATTGAGCGCGGCGTGCGTTTTGTCCAGGCCTGGACCGGCAAAGGAATTCCCTGGGATCATCACGACGACATCATGCTTCACAAGCGCGACGCAGCGAAGTGGGATCAACCAATCGCCGCCCTGCTCACCGACCTGAAGCACCGCGGCTTGCTCGACGAAACCCTTATCCTCTGGGGCGGCGAATTTGGACGCACCCCGACCGTGGAACTACCTGCTCCTGGCACCAACAAGGGGCTCGGCAAAGGTCGCGATCACAACAACCACGGCTTCACCGTCTGGATGGCTGGCGGCGGGGTCAAAGGTGGCCATGTCCACGGGGCGACGGACGAATTCGGCTTCAAAGCCGTCGAAGACCGCGTCCACATTCACGATCTGCACGCGACCATTCTGCACTTGTTAGGGCTCGATCACGAGCGCCTCACCTATCGCTATTCCGGACGCGACTTCCGATTGACCGACGTAGCGGGGGAAGTGGTGAAGGGGATTATTGCGTGAATTTTATAGCCCATTCACCGCATTTATACCCGCCTGAACCAGATCCTGAAATAAGTAAATAATCAGTCAATTTTTTCGATCTCGATTTTACAGTCTTCAATCCGCTACTTTGAGACTACGAGGTGCTAATCCGGTGGAAATTCAGAGCACCGTCCAGGGCGATAACCGCCTGGGGTGCCAGCGCAGTCGCTTCGGAAAGATTCAGATTCTCGAAGCCCACCAGAATGAAATTTCCCAGAAATTAAATTAAAGTTAATCAATTCTCCAACAGGGAGATAGAATGTGTGTTTTATGAAAACATTGAATACATGCTTGAAATTCTTACGGTAAACGGTAAGGTATTCTTACCATGACGATTGATACGATTGTTAACAACCTAGTAGACCTGCATAAGGAGGCTCAAGAAGACGGCGGTTTCGATGACTCCGATACCGTTTCCCCCAATACGGTGCCACTTAATGACCTCGAAGGGTTTGACAGCATGCTCATCCCCCAGTTGACGAGGGAGCTCGGAAAAGCAATTGGGCACCAAATTCCAAAAGGGACGAAAATTAAAAATTTGTATTGTAAAGATGGTGAGATGAAATCAATTCGTGAAATCGCTGAATCCTTTATCGCGACTTTTTTGAAAGAAACTCATGAATGAAAAGAATGATTTAAAGCAAATTATTGCTGAGCGGATAAAAGAAGCCCGTGAACTTTCAGGGTTATCACAAGGGCAGGCATCGAAATTGTTAAAAATGCACAGGCCCACAATATCTGAAATTGAAGCAGGAAATCGAAACGTTTCAGCGGTTGAGCTGTCCCAATTTGCAGAACTATATGACGTAAATATATCATGGTTATCAGGACAAATGACAGATCCAAAGGATACCGAAGACCTCAAGCAGCAGCTGGCTTTTCGGGAGCTTCAAAAATTGAACCCAGAAGAAGTCGAGAAGTTTATGAATGTTTTCAGAGCGCTTCATGGGACCGACAAAGACGAATGAAAAGCAGGCGGGATCTAGCTCATGAAGCTAACGAAAAGGCGTTTGAAATTCGCGACGAAATTGGTGCTGACTACAAACGCCCAGTCAACGTTTTCGACGCTTGTGACAAAATTGAAAAGCCGGTTCGACTTCGGTTTGTCGACTTCTCTATGGAGGGGTGCTATCACAAAACGAACCGTCCCCTTATTCAGATTTCGTCGTTGCGCCCGCTCGGAAGGAGAGTTTTCAACTGCGCCCACGAATTAGGACACCATGTCTTTGAACATGGATCAGCTATTGATGCCCTTCAGGAAGAGGTCTTAACCTCATCAACTAAAACTGATGATGAATTTGTTGTCGATACGTTTGCCGGGTTACTTCTAATGCCAAAATTAGGCGTCAGAAGGGCTTTCAGGAGGAGAGGCTGGAAAATATTAGATTGTGACCCTATTCAATTCTTCACCATAGCTTGCAGTTTTGGCGTAGGTTACACTACGTTAGTGAATCACTTGGCTTTTGGGCTTAACGAGATTTCGAGGAATGACGTAAATGCTCTCTCGAAATTCAGACTTCCTAAAATATACCAGACAATAACAGGGCTAAGTAGTCTGGGGCGCCTTCAAATTGTAGATGATGAATATGAAATTTCCACTGTCGATACCGAAGTAGGCACCCATTTGCTATTCCCTAAAGGAACGTGTGTTGAAGGCGAAGGTTTGAAATATAAAGGGGATTGCCCTGCCGGTTGCGTTTTCGAAGCAACAGATCCAGGAGTATACAGAACTTGTAACGGAGATGTTTGGAGTATTTTGACGAGAGTCTCAAGGTATCAATACTCTGGGCGAAGTGAGTTTAGACATTTGGAAGAATAAGGTATTTAGTAATGGAACCAATTATACAAGAGAAGAACTTATCGATTGCTTGGTGCAAGGCATATTCAGCTATGACATCGCCATACAAAGAGATTTCGCCGTTTGTTGTGTCGATTTCCGATTTCGACGACTGCATGCCGGATGAAGATGAATCGATTAGAAATTGTTTAGATGATGCGCTTTTAGCTGATAAAAAACAGACGGTGAACACCGTTGCTAACACAATCTTTCCTGAATCCTTGTGGCGCCGCTGCAAGGGTGACCGGCATCTTTTGTACGAACGATACTTGGATTCTTTTCCAGATTATGTGGCTTT
>JARGOZ010000012.1:0-38838 GCA_029213025.1 Verrucomicrobiales bacterium | reverse complement strand
TTCGCCAGAATGATAGGTTATGGGCTGAGCCCATTAGATGGAGAAATTAAATCGGTTATTCCTGAGGAAAAGCTGAAAGATGATGGAAACCAGCTTGAGTTTGTTATCAGGACTTGTAAAAAAGGAGATTTAAGAGCGAGATACCAAATTGCCATATTTGATCCTGTTCGAGACCATCACGAGGAACCGTACCAGAAATTTCCTTGTTTACAGCATTTCACTTTCACTCCTGACCATTCTGCGAAATCCCTCTCCGTAAATGCATTTTATGCTAGTCAACAATTGTATGTCAAAGCGTATGGCAACTGGTTAGGCCTTTGTAGGCTCGGCAAATTTATGGCTGGACACCTCAATTTGGAATTTAAGAGTTTGAATTGCTTCGTTGGAATACAAAATATGAATCCCAAACCAAAAAGCTCAGAGTCTTTAGGTCGCATAAATCAGGCAATCGAGTATAGTCTAAACATATCAAATGA
The DNA here is from genome assembly GCA_029213025.1 of Verrucomicrobiales bacterium. GTDB lineage: Bacteria > Verrucomicrobiota > Verrucomicrobiia > Verrucomicrobiales > DEV007 > Arctic95D-9. Next base: position 38,362 of record JARGOZ010000012.1, on the reverse strand, counting down.
AACCACTTCGTGAGAAGATTGAGCAGCCAAGTATTTCACCGCTAGTGCCAACTCCTGCCTATGACACATACTGGAAGTTCGCAGCAGAACGGCAAAATATCTTTTTTAAAAGGCTAAAGGGTGCAGCGGCACCTTGGACTGATGACGAAATCTTGCAGTCTTATCGTTTCACTAACACTTACAGGGTTAGTGATCGAGTCAGCCAATACCTAATAAGTAACGTGATCCAAAGGGCCGACTTGCCCGATACTGACTTTGAAGTCTTTTTCCGAATCATCCTTTTTAAGACATTTAACAAGATAGACACCTGGGAGGCATTAGAGCGGCACTTCTCAAGGATTACGACAGATATTTATTGTAGTGAACAATTTGGAGAGGTGTTGGAGTTGGAGAGGCTGGCCAAAAGAACGATATATTCAGCCGCTTACATAATGCCCTCCCCTCAGGGATTTGGTCACAAAAGAAAGCATCTTAACCATTTGGCTTTGATCGAGAAGATGTTAAATGATGAACTGCCATCTCAAATCTCAAGCGCGAGCAGCCTACAAGAAGTATATGAACTATTACTCGGATTCCCTGGAATTGGAAAATTTCTGGCCTTCCAGTACGCAATAGATATTAACTACAGTGATATTACAGATTTCAGTGAGATGGATTTCGTTGTTGCTGGACCAGGAGCGATTAGAGGGATAAAGAAGTGTTTCAGCGATACTGCCGGCCTGAATGATTGTGAAGTGATTAAGTTTGTTGCGCAAAGGCAAGAGATAGAATTTCAAAGACTAGGGCTGAAATTTACAAAGATCGGAAATCGTCCGTTGCAATTGGTCGATTGCCAGAATTTGTTTTGTGAAGTTGATAAATATTCTCGGGTTTTTCATCCGGAATTTAACTTGGGTAGTGGTCGAGAAAGGATCAAACAAAAATACAAACAAGACACCTCTAGGATATCCTACTCGTTTCCTACGAGTTGGAATATAGACTCTCTGGAAAGCGAACCCGACGCGCAGCGCGAGCTTGAATTTGATATTCGAGTTTTACCGGAACTCGGCGATGGCGCAAAAGGATACGAGAAAATGCGACTTAATGAGCGTGAAGTCCCGGCATCTGACATTACTTTGGATGAATATCAGGATAGGGTTGCAGCGACAGACCATTTTGACGACAATGATTCGGTGCTAATTCCTCTGTTAGGGCTTGCCGGAGAGGCTGGTGAATTACTCTCTTATTATAAAGGGATGTTGAGAGATGGCGGAACACAAGAAACAGTTAAAGAGAGATTTTCAGAAGAACTGGGAGATCTTTTTTGGTATCTCGCCCACACCTGCAACAAGCTAAATCTATCACTTGCCGATATAGCATCGCAAAACCTATCGAAAACCGAAAATCGCTGGGGCCACGTTGAAAAGCGAGTGCCGTTTGACGAAGGCTTTCCAGAGACTGAAAGACTACCTCGAAGGTTTGTGGTTGATTGCCATAACATTCACGCTCCAGATGGGTCACAAAGTTTGAAATTATACTATCAAGGGAAGCCTTTGGGCGACGAATTGACTGATAATTCTTATGAGACAGATGGTTACAGGTTTCATGACGCATTTCATTTTGCCTTCGCAGCTGTCTTAGGATGGTCTCCTCTATCAAGAAGCCTACTAGGCACGAAACGAAAGAGTGATCCTAAAGTCGACGAAGTGGAGGATGGTGGTAGGGCTATAGTAACTGAAGAAGGTGTGTCTGCGATGGTTTTCGCACACTGCAAAGAAAGAAATTGGGTTGACCAAAACGGAAGTCTCGGTTCAGGATTACTACGAACGATCAAGAGCATGACTTCACATCTTGAGGTTTCGGTGTGTACAATGGGAGAATGGGAAAATGCAATTAGACAAGGTTTTGATGTCTGGAGATCTATCAGGGCACAAGGCGGAGGAAGTTTGAAAATGGATCTCGACGAGCGAACAATCAGAGTAGTGGGAAAACAAGATTAAATGGACGTCGCTGGGGTAGGTATAGATTTGGTTGACCTTTGTAAGGTTCAGCGTCTTCTAGATCGATCGCTTAGTGATGGTGCCGGAACATGGTTGACAGAAGTGGAAATGAATTCTATTGATCTTACCGTTAGCGAAATAGGGAGGCTCATCGCTCTAAAGGAATCAATAGTTAAAGCATTGGGGACTGGCTTTTGTGATAGCATTACATGGATGGATATTTGTATCGAAAAAAATACAGCTAGATCAGGAGTAGTTACATTGGGTAATTCGGCGCGTAAGAAAGCGGTTTCACTAGGGATAACAGAATGGGAAGTGGATGCAATTATTAGGAAGCAGATAGTCGTGGCGGTCGTCGCTGGAATAAAGGGTGGACACGCGTGTTCGAATTCAGAGTTTCCATTCGCTCAATCTGTGTCCGGTGGAGTCTGGAGGCCACGAGGAGAGAGGTTTCTACCAAATTTTAACCCTAGGTAGGGTAGTTGTAAGATCTGTTGTTTCTTTCTACGTCGTAGGGACTAAATTTTTACATTTTCTCCACTCAAAGAACTTCCACTAACAGAAATTTCAATAGAAGCACACCAATGCCAATTAAAATAGTTATGATTACTTTTGACCATATTTTGAATTGAACTTCGAGAAGCTGTAATCGTTCATCAAGAATCGCTGGGGAAGCTAATTTTCCTTGTATTTTCATTGCATCTTCGCCATCAATTCTTATTTGGTTTTTGTGAGACCCATTGTATGGATCTTCTACAGCCTGATCAAAGCTTGCGAACCAAATAAGAAAAAGTGGTTCACCCCGTTCCAAAATCATTGTCTGCGCACCTGCATTGAAAACTGAGAATTTGAGTTTTCCAGTGAACCCGGGATCTACATGGAAACCAGAAACGTTTACCAATCCTCTGAACTTTTTTCTAGCCTTGATAGAGATGAAAGCGATAACATCAGGGGGGATGCGCACTTCTTCCTCAGTAATTAATATTCCGAATTGACCTGGAGGAATTCCGATTTGCTCTCGCTTTTCAATCGCCTTCGTAGTGCCCTTTTCTGCTGAAGTTAAGTAAACCGTTTCTCCTAAAGAAAGCTCGTACGAGCCGTGCTTGACTCGGCCAGACCTGAACCTTTTAATTAACCAGTCTTTTCCTTGTTTCCGCTTGATCGTTTGTGAACTCCAAAACATAGATATTGAATTATTCGCTTTTCGAATATATGGTTTTATTGCTGAAATGAAACTCTTGATTCGCGAACAACAGTAGAAAAATAACAAAAGGAGTTAGGGTTTCGTGTGAGTTGGAAACAATCGCGATTAGTTCGCTGAGTGGTCTGGATTTGGTCACCCAATGACTTTGTGGTCCTTGGAAGACTTTAACGTTCTCATTTTGAGCAAGTATATTACGCGTTTTAAAGTGAGCGAGATCCAGTGATGGTTTTTGGAATTGAATGGGAAATTAATTGTTATAGAAGGGCCGGATGGCCTTGGAAAATCAACGTTGGTTCAAGCGCTCGAAGATTCTTTGACGAAGGATGGTATTCCATCTCTAATTTTGGCTTTTCCCGGTCGAGACGTTGGGAGTCTTGGAGAATTGATTTACAGAATTCATCACGATTCAAATGAGTTTGGAATTGCCGAAGTGGACCCAGCGGCTCTTCAGTGCCTCCATATCGCAGCCCACTTAAACGTTATCGCCCAAACAATAAAGCCTGCTTTAGCTGAAGGAAAGACTGTAGTCTTGGACCGTTTTTGGTGGTCGACGTTAGTTTACGGTAAAATAGCTGGCGTGGATGAATCAATATTGACGCATATGATCGACGCAGAAAAATCAATGTGGGCTAAAGATCTGCCAAATTTGGCAGTTTTACTGAGCCGTAAAGAACCGTTTTGTGTGAGACCAGAGCATGATAAGTGGCTTTCGCTTGTTAACGAATATAATACTCTCGCAGAAGCTGAGTCGTCGTGCTACCCAGTCAAAGTGATTCATCTCCAAGATGGAATCGAGGAAGCTGTTCCTGTTATCTTGCAACATGTGAGCGGCAATCATAGAGCCTAGCCTCGGTTACAATGATAAATCGTGACTGAAATGGCAGAGAGCCGCAGAGAGCCTTATACGTTTCGAAGTGTTTCATATTCTGGGTAAACCAGACATTCCGCCCGAAAAGTAAGTAAGTCACGCCTTACTTGAAGGTACCCTGTACCCTCACTGAGGGTACAGGGTACCTTAGCGGATTTGATAGGGTCGAGGCATTGATCGTACCTGTTGAATTGCGACTTGATAGTATAGAATCAGCGGAAAATCGGGCCATCGGCCTTCGCAAATTGCAGCATATTTTTCACTATCAATTCGAGCTGTGTCGTTACCTCTGAGTCATCGCTGAAAGTGTACCCTGTACGCTCCAGTAGTGTACAGGGTACACTTTCGAAACTGCTACGACGATGGTCGCAATAACCGGCCGATTCAACTATCCGGGAACAGGGGCTGGACGGCTCCGCGTCTCCTGCTTTATTCTCCGGACTCATGACGACACGACGACAATTCCTCACCACGACCGGCTCAACACTGGCAGCCGGTGCGCTTCATGCCGCTGCCGCAGAGGAAAAACAGGCCCCGCTCCGATTCGGACTGATGGCCGACTGTCAGTATATGGACGCCGAACCTCGTGGTAATAAATTCTACCGCGAGAGTCCGCGCAAACTCGGCGAAGCTATCGAGACGATGAACCGCAGTCGGGTCGAATTTTCATTCCATCTCGGAGACTGGATCGATCGGGATTTCGCCAGCTTCGATGTCCTTGATCCGATCGCGGCACGACACGAGTCGAAACTTTATCATGCTCTGGGAAATCACGATTTCAGCGTTGCGCGTGAGTTGAAGGAAAAAGTTCCGGCGCGCCTTGGGATGGAGAAAAACTACTACAGTTTCAATCACGGCGGATGCCGGTTCATCGTCATCGATACGACTGAACTCAGTCTCTACAGCAGCCTGCCACCAAACAAAATGTTCCTCGCGGCGAAGGTCGAGTTGGAAATGATCACCGCCCCAGGTGGTCCTGCGGAACATGCGGACCAACGCATTCGCTACAGTAGTCGTCCCGCCGACGGGCAGATCGCCTGGATAGAAAACGAATTGGCAGCGACGGAGAAAGCGGGAGAATTCGCCATCATTCTCGGGCATCACCCAGTGCTTCCTGACAATGCGCTATCGCTCTGGCGCCCGGCCCTGTTTGAGACGCTTTTTCAAAAACACCAATGCGCCAAAGCCTACATCAGTGGGCACAACCACTCCGGAGCCTACGTCGAGTCGAACGGCTTCCACTACCTCACTCTCGATGGCATATTGCCCAGCGAACTCGAGAATGCCTATGCGATAGCCGAACTTTATTCTGATCGACTCGAGATCAAAGGCACCGGTCGACAGCCTTCCCACAGTCTGATATTCCGTTAGTCGTAAAAGACCAAATGCGCCACTTCTCCCTGAGTCTATGTCTGTTGCTTCTTGTTCATGATTCGCAATGCGCGAAACCTGCGGCCCCAGACAAGAGAGGGATGTTCCCGTAGCACATCCCGGCGCTTCCGTTCCGGGATAGGATCGCCCAGCGAGCGTGGCTTCGTCGGAAGCATCACTGCGATCTGTTCGATTCTGTTCGGATCCATCCTGGCAAAAATTGACAACTTCAAGATTCGACATCATCGTCTGCGCGAGTAAGGAATTGAACTCCATCCCGGGAAATCTTTGCATTTCAATGGAATGGAACTGTTTTTTTAAATGATGTTTTGCTCTCGGTTTTTACCGGAGGCAATTCAACTATGGAAAGTATTCGATGGCACGACCCAAATCACGTTTTCCCACTGAGTTGGAACTGATCATTCTGAAGATCCTCTGGAGCCACGGGGCGATGCCCGTTCGCGACATGCGTAAGCTGCTGGAATCCGAGGCTGACAGGCCTCTGGCACACACATCGATTGTTACCACCATGAATACGATGGTCGAGAAAGAATACCTCGTCAGGAACATGCACGGCAATACCTACATCTTCGAAGCCGCAGTGGAGGAAAGTGAGGTGTCATCCGGGATTCTGAATGATGTTCTGAAGCGGGTTTTCAACGGTTCGGCAAAATCGATGGTGCTTAGTTTGCTCCAGTCCGAATCTGTGTCCGGCGAGGAACTGGAAAAGCTGAGGGAGCTGATCGACAAGGAAAAAGAAAGCGAACGTGGAATCCGTTGACTGTCATGAATATGATCGCTGATCTGCCGTTTCTCTCTCCAGACAGGATTGTGGAAGTGCTGGCCTTTTCCCTGTGCTCCGGTCTGGTCATTTTCATTGCGATCTGGATTCCAGGTACCGCTTTCCGTCACCTGCAGGCGAGACACCGCGCCGCTCTGTATTTTTCCGGTCTGATGCTCTGCCTGGCTACTATCCCCGTCGGGTTGGTGATGGACAGCTCTAAATGGTTCCCTGCCGGCTTGTTTCCATCCGGCGGTAAGGTGCTGCCAGGGGAAGCCACTGCCATATCGCCTGCGGCCAGGGTTCCCGCATCTGCCACCGAAGCCCCGGAGAGTCTCCTGTGCCGCTGGCTGGTCGCGGTGTATTTGTTCGGCGTTCTGGTGATGTCACTGCGGCTGTTTTTCGGCCTGAGTGTAAGTCACAAGCTGGCCGCGAAACGCAAGCTGATCGAGGATTCGGAGCTGCTCGCAACTTTTCGAAAATTGAAAAAACGCATGATTCTGCCCTCCACGCCGATTCCCGGTATCAGCGATCTGGTCACCACACCTCTGGTGGTGGGTTTTTTCCGCCCGGTCATTCTGCTGCCGGTCGCCACGGTAAATGGACTGAGCACGGAGCAGCTGGAAATGATCATCGCTCACGAGATGGCGCACATCAAAAGGAATGATCACCGGCTGGTCTTCCTGCAGCGTTTTGCGGAGACAGTTCTGTTTTTTCATCCCGCTGTTTGGATTATGAGCCGTTGGCTCGACCGGGAAAGAGAAGACGCCTGCGATGATATGGTGCTCGAATCCGGCGCTACCCGGTCCGATTACGCGGAGACACTGGTCGCTGCATCGCAGATCCATGCCGGCACGGCCAATCTGTTGCAACTGGCTGCCTCGGGCCGGACTCCAGGTGATCTGTCGCGTCGGATTTACAGGTTGCTGCAGGTGAACCCGCCTATCCGGTTTACCAGAGGTTCTTTTTCTGTAGCTCTGGCGCTCGCGCTCAGTCTGCTGTTTTTCCTGCCGCAAACCTCACGTATGGCTATGGCCGCCGCAGTGGATACCCCGGAGCAACAGATCCGCGCGCTGAAAAAGCGAATCAGGGAGCTCGAGTCCGTGGCGGTGCCCGTGCGCAAGAGTTACGCACCGGATTCCATCGTTCGCAAGAATATGGCTCTGGCGAGGGTTCGAGCGAACGATGACCTCGACAAATTTACCAAAGCCGAACTGGCTGAGATCGACAGGGAATACCGGAAAGCGGTGAGCGGCCCGGTCGATGAGTTGCGGCAGTTTGTTGAGCGATATCCCGGCTGCAACTTGACTGGCTGCGCCTTTCTCCTGCTGGCCCGCAAAGAAACCACCCACTCCGAAAAAGAAAGACTGCTTCTTGAAACAATAGAGAATTACAACGACTGCTACTACAGAAACGGGATACAGGTCGGGCCGTATGCCAGATTCTTTCTCGCTCACATCTATATGGCACAGCGCCGCCATGAAAAGGCGAAGCTACTGTACGAAACGGTTTGTTCAGAGTGCCCCGGGGCTCTCGGTCATAATAGGAAATTGTTGAAATTCATGATCGAGGAACTCGTCGATCGCCCGGTCGTTGTCCGTGCCAGCCCGGACAATGGCGATCACACCGTGTCGCCGGCTGTTACCGAAATTCGTATCGAGTTCGACCGTCCGATGGATCCCGTTGCCGGGAATTCGTTTGTCGGTGGTGGCCCCTCTTTCCCTGAGATGACCGGTAAACCGTATTGGATCGACAGCAAAACTATAGTTATGCCGGTAAAGCTACGCCACAGCCACGAATACTTTCTCAGCATCAACTCCAACAGATTCAAAAACTTCCGTTCCGAGGAGGGATATCAGGCTGTAAGTTATCCAATCCACTTCAAGACTGCTGCCATTCCGTGAACCGGAATTTTGCGGTAAATTCTTCAAAAAATGATCGCGCAACAGCCCCTGAAATTCGGGTCATCGTCGCTCTGGTTTATCGGGCATTTGGGTCTGTGATTGTAAACAGGTGTCCGGCGGCTGCCTGCCCCTTTCCTTAATGAATCCTTTGCGGTGAAATACCTTCTCGCTGTCAAAATCCACTCGCGGATGCCGGTAATCCAGTGTCTGGTTCGGCATGTCCTTCGCTCACGAGTTTCATCAGTTCGTAACGACACACCCTACTGAGAAACGCGGAGACTGTTTTCGCTTCAGTGGCTCGAACCGTAAACACTACGGCATGAGTAACCCGACGATGCGCACCTTCGTCAAACGATTCAAATTGGATCATGCCGAACTCACCTATGATGACTGGCTGGCTACGCTGGATGGGCTCTTCCGGGGCGAATCTATAGACGAAGCCTGCCTGGGCGGATTTATGCTTGGCGAGTACCCGAAATTTCGTGCAAAACTTGCACTGTCGAAGCTCGATCAGTGGATCGGCACTTTGGAAGGCTGGCGCGAAATCGACACCACCTGCCAATCCAATTTCTCCGCCAAAGAGGTCCTTATTCGTTGGGATGAATGGCTCGCACTGTTATCCGATTTCGTAACACGACCATCGATTGAGCATCGTCGTGCCAGTCTCGTACTACTGATCAAACCCATCCGACAGATCGCTGATGACCGGTTGATCATTCCGGGCCTGGAAAACATAGATATACTCAAACACGAAGAAGACAAACTGATCACCAAAGCCATCTCCTGGCTGTTGCGAACGGCAATCAAACACTATGACCAAAAGGTTTACGGCTATGTAGAAACCAACCGTGAACAACTACCCTCAATCGCTATCCGCGAATTCGACCGGAAATACCAAACCGGGAAAAAGTAGAGAGAAGTAACAACTATTCCAAATGAAGAAGAATCCATGGCAACTGTGGCTCGATCTGCTGAACCGCATTATCGAAAGTGAAAACCCTCGTCAGGTTAATCACGATTTGACGCGCTGTATAACGTTGTGGCCTCAAACCGGTGCAACGCTCGAAAACGTCGAAGACATCCTCGCCGCTATCGTTAAACTGCGACAATCGAAGTGCTACGGTCGATTTGATCACGAAGGCCGGTTGATGGAGAGAATAGCCTGGATGGTAGATGAAATCGAAAGGCAAACTTCACCACCAAAGCCCAAACAAAGGGATCTGTTTGAAGACGAATCGGCGTCCGGAAACCTTTCCACCGAAAATCAGAAAAAACTGGAGGCAATCGCAAGCTATTGCATAGATGCCCGGAAATCGAGGCTGAAGAAAGACGATAAAAAATACCTTCGCGTGAAAGGTGCCTTTGAAATACTCCGGGAACTCTGTGAATATCCGGAATGTGAAGGGTACTGCCAGGAAGCGGTTACCATTGCCGAAAATATCATCAAAAGAAAAAGCGAAAAATCGATTGTCAGTGCGGTGGAGTTTATTGCTACCTTCTATTCCCACCAAAACCTGGATCTTCCCGAAACTCTTCTGAAAGAAATCAATGCGTTCGAGGCAAGCTGTAAAGATGAAGACATTGTTAGATCGTTGAATATAGTTTTGGTTGATTCCGGGGAACTCGACCCGCTATCGGCCATGATGCGTATGGACGATTTTACCGATGATTTCGATGAAGAGTACTAAGCATCGCCCGATTGAGTACAAATGGAATTAAGCCATGATGACTCTTGCCTAATCCGCCCCGTGCGCGTAGCCCTGGTTATCGCATGCTTATTTTCACACCGTTTTCAAAAGCCGTTTTTGGCGAATGTTATTTAAGGCATATGTTGTCTGTCCGACTCCGCATGGAAAAGCAAAAAACCGTTTCATACTGTTAATTCCGATCCAGATCCTGTGGATCTTTCTTTTTCGGCTTTTTCTTCCTCTTCGGATTCGGGTGATCCGGGTGGAGGCCGAGCATCCTCGGTGTGATCGGGCGAACCGGACCCATGTTGATAGCTCCCGGGTATTCATTCCAGATTTGCTCGATCTGCTTCCAGTTGTCTCTCACCGTTTCGGCGGATTTTTCGTCGGGCTTGTCCCAGTAGCGATCCATGATTTTGATATTCTGCACCAGCAGTTTGGTATAGTGTAATCCCGCGCGAATGAAATCGACACGTTTGCTATGTATTTCCTGTTCGGGTTTTGCCCGGTTCAATATTGCCTCAGCGTTTTCCAGCAGTTCATCGGTATAGAGTTCGGGAAATTGGCTCCTTTCGGTTTTGAAGTTGTGTTTCTCGACAAAAGCGGTGCGGGCTTTCTCAAAAAGAGTGAAGTATTCGCGAATGTCTTCAGCTGCAGTTCCAAAAGCCCGGGTGTAGTAATCATCGAGGATTTTTTCACCATCCTGCTCCGCATCCCACAACAGTTGAGCCATCGCGTAGAGTTGTGGACCCTGGGTAGCCCAGTGTTCCCAGACTGCGTCAATGTAGATACCGATCCCGTTATTTTTATGTAGAGATTTGATGTCGTCGATGGTCTGGTGGATCGATACATCGGGCAGGCCCTGCTGCCAGCCGGCGGGGCTGCCGGTGTTGGGGCGCCACATCAGGTGATGGGAGAGTTTACCCCACGCTTGAAACTGCTCGCGATGCGGGGTTCCCCATGTAGAGCCGCGGTCGATCAGGCCGCTGCGGCCGTAGAAGTTCGCCACGCTTACCATAATGACATTTTCCGCCGGTCGAGCCTCTACCGGAGCCGGACGGGAGTGCCCGTAGCTGAGCATCATGACATAGTAATCTTTATCCGGATACTTCTCCTTCAGTTTGCCGGCGAGAGTATTGGCGAAAGTAACATGGCGGTCGGAAAGAGCCGGGCGTTCCTCGCGGTAATGGTACCAGTGCATGAGGCGCGGTTCGCCATCGGGGTGGTCCCATGCCCGGCACTTTTCGCAGGTGCAGTGTCCGCTCGACCAACCATCATTTGGCGAACCGTTAAAGATAAATTGTGTCGGGTCGGCTTCGAGTTGCTCCTCGACTCCCTCCAGCCACAGGTCCCACACCAGCGGGTTCGACTGGCAGAGCTTCGCATTACGCGGGGAAGGGTGACCACTGCGGGTGCCATCGGGTTGCAGGGCGAAGATTTCCGGGTGTTTTTCGTGGTAGCGTTCCCACCAGTCACCAAAGCCGTGACCTCCGCCGATTGCCAGGGAACTGAGCTGTATCCGCTGTTTCCGGGTCCAGTCGTGTGCTTTGCCATAGCCGCGATTACTCAGAGTTGAGTAATTAAATCCACCGGCTCTGCCGCGGATCGGTGGATGGAAGCGGTACTCCATATTTTCGATGATGACAGTTTTTTGCTGCGGTATATCTTCGCCCAGTTCACCCGGCCACAGCCAGCGGATACCGATTTGGTCGCGTAGAAATGTATATATCGCATTCGCGGTTCCGTATTCCTGCTGTTTGCCATGGATTTTTTCATCGATCCCCTCAACGACCAGGTGGTCAGGATCCCATACATCCCGACCGGCGATGACCAGGTGGCGGTCATTTGCCGCGACCAGAATTTCCTCGGGATGGGTGAAGCCGGTGTTGAGAGCCGGGAACGCTTGTTTCAACTCCGGCTGGATGCCCAGCCAGATTGCTCGATCGGGAAGCGGGTCGGGAGCGCCGATGAGCAGTTGCGGTTTTTGTCCGGTGGTTTTTTCCAGATAATCCACCAGCTCCTCTGCTACCTGACGGGTTATGGCGGGCGCGTCTTTGAAAAGGATTACCGGGGCGATGTCGACATTGTTTTCCGGATCGACCAGCGGAAAACCGGCGAAAGAATGAACTGTGGAAGAAAGAAATATTACGGCGATGGCCAGCGCGGATCGAAACACATTCTGCATGATTTCCAGCAGAACGGAAAATGGTATGCGATGCAAATCCGGGTTAGCGTCCCGCCTCGAAAAAGCGGTAACCGGCCCTGTTGACTCGACGTCTAGTGTTTCCGTATGAACCCGTTTCGCGCTTGTCTTCCTGCCTGCTGTTCATTTTGCTCAACCCGGTATCGCAGTGACAGGAAATTGACGCCAGCGGGCTCTACCGGTCATCGAGGCGGAGGTCCCTTTCCGTTTGTCGGGGCCGTGACATTCGTAGCACCTTTCCGCGATGATTTTGTCACTGATGATGCGTCGCGGTAATAAATCCCCCAGGGACACCTTCTTTTTTGATTTTTCCGGTATTTTTCGGATAAAACGACTTCCGAAACCGCTCGATGCTTCTTGTTCGGTCAAATCGGCCAATCGTTTCGAGACTTTCTCATTGCCTCGATTCTTAACTCGGCAAGTTTGTCGAAATCCTCAGGCACAGCTGCTTCGATACTTTCATCCATCCTGGGATTGAGTTGATACGTCCTACCAATCCCGAACTACAACAAGTCTGTATCCGAGATCAATTTCTTCCTGACTGCTCAACTCTGGATACTTCCTTTCCCATTCACCTGATTTCAGATCTGTTTCCAGTCCCTTTAGGTGATGCATAGAAACTTTTAGCTCGCAGTCGCCAGTTCGATGTGATCAATCAGCGAATGGATCACTTTGATATGTATTTCCTGAATTCGATCGGAGTATCCTTCCCAGGGCACTCGAATTTCTATGTCACATAGTTCGGCAAGTTGGCCGCCTGTTTTACCCGTCAATCCGACGACCGTAATGCCTTTTTCCCGGGCTGCCTTTGCGGCATTGATAACATTGCTACTATTACCGCTGGTTGAAATTCCCAGGAGAACATCACCTTCCTGTCCGAGTCCCTCAACATAGCGGGCGAACACTGCATTAAATCCATAGTCATTGCCAACACAGGTTAGGTGGGATGGATCGGAAATGGAAACAGCGGCGAGGGCCGGTCGGGCGTCGCGGTATTGCCCGGACAGTTCCTCGGCAAAATGCATCGCATCACACATGGAACCCCCATTGCCGCAGGATATGACTTTCCTTCCGCTCTGAATGGCGGCCACCATTGCGTCTCCGGCTGCGGCGATGGCCTCAAAGTTCGCTTCGGATTCAAGGAAGGTATGAAGAACGGATGCGGCTTCTTCAAAATGTTGACGGATGGATTCCTGGCTCATGGATTTGGTTTCCGGAGTGTCGGTTAAGAGATGGTTCTGTCAAACGGCTTGCGTTTCAATCAATTCCCACACAATTTGAAATGAAGAATGGCGGGGATGCAGCCCATTAGGAGCATTCCAATAGAGAGGGAAGCTCTTTCATCGCTTTAAAAGCGGTTGGTTGGTGCTCGAAGTCGGTGGTTCCATCCGGGGAAAAGAGAAACGCCTGCATTCCTGCGGCTACAGCGGCTTGAATGCCGGGAAGGCTATCCTCTACCACGGCGCAGTGATTTGGAGGATGACCCATTGCCTTTGCCGCATGCAGGAAAAGGCCGGGGTCAGGCTTCCATGACTGGACCTCGGACCACTTGCAAAAATCAACAAGGCACTTTCGGTGAGTTCACTTTCCGCTTTCTTCGGGGACAACAGGCATGGGGTCTAGTTCGGTATCAAACAGCTCAGAAATCCTTGCCCGGTAGTGTTTCTCAAAATCAGCCGGTAATTTGCGCCCTATGCGTTTCTCGATGTCCGCAAGAATAAGAGCCAGTTTCTGCCCCCGGTAGCGGGTTATCATTTCATCCAGAGAGCAGTCCAATTCCGGTAGCAGATCAAGAAATGCCTGATTGCAAAGTCCTTCGCTATCGACAAGCGTGCCATCAAGATCGAAAATGATGCAGGAGATATTCATATTGTGAAGTGTAAGAATGATGGTAACTTCAGGAAGCTATGATGCTGCATCGCCCGTTACGGCCGGCTCGTAATTAAATGCTGTAGCCAACCAGTTAACTATACTGGCAGCCGATTCGTCCGGGTTCGATTCGTCAGTGTCCAGATTTAAAATAGAATCAGCACCTTTGTCGAGAATCTCACGTGTCTGAATCTGTTCTACCAACGTCGGTACATCGGTTAATTTGCCCAGGTAGTTTCTTTCGGGGGTATTCAGCCTCCGTTTATTTTCCTCTTCACTGCATTCAAGAACAACCACTCCCACCCGTCTGTTTATCTGTGATCCGATATCAAAGACTTTCCTCCATCTTTCTTCACTCCAGTCGCTATTTTTGAACAGGCAATTCGTGATAACAATGACCGTGTTGGAAGGGACATGCTTGAATTGCGCATAGGCAACTTCTTCAACCTTTTCGACCGCCAGTTTGAATTCGGGGCTGCCAAAATCCAACAAACAAAAAGCGACATTATAGATACTATGATTGTCTAAAACCCTGGCTCCGACACTGCTCTTTAAACATCGGGCAACCGTCAGTTTCCCCGTGCCCGGAAAGCCATTGATGTGGATGATCGGCGCTTTGGTTTTCGGCTTCATCAATTTACTACTCATTGTTCTATTTTCTCTACTCGAGGCAGGTGGCGTCCCCTCTCGAAGACTGCATTCAGCCACGCATCAACAATTCATCGAACCTTACCTGTTTCCTGCCGCGTCGCGAATTGAAAAAAACGTTACGGAAATTCTCCTATTCTTCGGATTTCGGCAGAACTTTAAGAAATCGCCTGCAGTCAGTTTTATAGCCGTTCGAGTCATAGAAAACGTGAGCTTCTGATTCACGGTGGTCACCGCTGCTCACTTCAATCCTTGCACAGCCCAAACATCCAGCCCGCCTTTCCAGCTCAGACAACAGCGCCCGCCCGGCACCAGCCCTGCGGGAATTGGCATCCACGCACATCGCAGTAATTCTCCCAAGGCTGCCAGCCTGGTGAAATAGCGGAGTCGCATGAAAGCTGGCAAAGCCAACGATGATTCCTGCCTCTTCCGCGACAATAGCGAAACTGGTAGAGCTATCCATATAGGTTTTGATTTGCAGCACAGATTCGGCTGCTGACTGAGGATACCCCAACTGTCCCATCAGAGCAGCGATGCGTTCTGAGTCGACTTCTGTTACTTCGCGGATCGTCATTGTCACTATACTGGTTGAGTGAGGCGGGCAACCTATCTCACGACTCCAGATCGGGTAGATTTTGCATTACGGTCTCAACATCTTTGTGAGTAGTCAAGGTTTCAACAACGGGATCGAGTGGTTTTGCGAAACGGCCCTCCACATCATATTCTCCCCGGTGTTCAAGATCGAAGGCGAGCGTCTCGCCGGGAGGGTCAAAATCTGCATTTACGCCATCTTTATTTCCCCGCGCGTCTACCCGAACCCAGCCATATTCATTGAGATATACAGCGTTCAGACCGTGGAGGGAAAAGTAATAAGGGTCGTCCCCTAACCGCAACCGCTGGTAACAGAGCGCTGCGGGAATCCCGTTAGCCCTCAATAAGGCTGCTAACAAATGACTTTTTGCATAGCAATACCCCGTCCGGTGGATCAGCACTTCGGACGCTCGCAGTGTGACCGGATTCATCCGGTAGTCCCAACTATGCAAAATCTCATCACGGACGAATTCAAAACAGATCTTCACAATCTCCGTTTGCTCCTGGTTTTCCCCGGCAAGATCGACTGCTTTTTGTTGGACCTCCGGGGTCTTCCAGTCAATATACTGACTCGATTCGAGGAACTGCTTCATCATAATCCGTCAGGATTGATTGCTCTTTCATAGTAGGTATCCCACTCGTCCTCACTCAACACAACGAACCCTTGTCGTTGGTAGAAACTGTTCGATTTGCTGGCCCGTAAGGCACCCAGTCTTATTGGTAATCCTTTCGCCTCCGAAGTTTCGACAAGTTTCTGCATTAATAAGGAGCCAATTCCCGATGACTGAAAAGATGGAGCAACATATAGATGATCCAGATGGATATGATCATGATGATGCGTCGTTGCGATAAAACCCGCAAGGATACCTTCCTTTCTTATTTTCCGGGTATTTTCCGGATCAAACGACTTCCGAAACCGCTCGATGCTTCTGTCTCTATCAAATCGGCCAATCGCTTCGAGACTTTCCTTCATGGCCTCAAGTCTCAATTCAACAAGATCGTCGAAATCCTCAGGCAAAGCTGTTTCTATACTCAAATCCATTTTACCAATCCTCGACTACGACAAGCCGGTATCCCAGATTAATTTCTTCCAGACTGCTCAACTCTGAATACTTCCTTTCCCATTCACCTGATTTCAGATCTGACTCCAGTCTGTTTAGGCCCTGCGAAACATTGCCAATCTTCGAAAATGTCGAAATTGCCGACCTTACATTTGCATCTAGATAAGCCTCAGGACGTCGCCAATAAGCGCACATAAATCCGTCGGTGCAATCATGAGGTATCGGCACGGTTTCTATGGTCACCGTTCCGGGCAAAGCGTGAAACTCTTCCATTGCTGGAAAAGCGGGCAGGTCGATCTCAGTAATTTCAGGAAGGTAGTCAGTTAACCAGAAACCGAAAAATTCAGGATCGTAAGTGAAAATAACAATCCGCTGTTGCGAAACCCTCTGCATTTCGCGAATTCCGGCCCGGTAATCATTCCAGTGATGTATCGAAAGCAGGGCCATAGCAGCATCAAATTCATCATCCTCGAAAGGCAGGTCTTCGGCCGTAGCCTGGTGAACCGGAGCCGCTCCGACCGGTCGTTGCTGAATCATTTCGCTGGAAGGCTCCACCGCGACGACTTTCCGATCCTTGGGTTCATAGGACCCGGTCCCTGCGCCTACATTGAGAACTTTTTCAGAATTCCCAAGAGCATTGCAGATCGCTGTAGCGATTCCAGGGTCGGGCTTGCGAAATTGAGAATAACCCACTCCAATTTTGTCGTAAACCGGTTCCATTGTAGTGCCTTTATTGGGCAAGCTTCTAATTCACCCCGGATTCGTCAATCGTTACCATTTCCGCAGTCGGATTAATCGTACATTTCGCGCCGTAGGGGATAGTAAGAAATGGATCGGTGTGGCCGAAATCCATACCGCTAACGATAGGAATGGTTACTTCGTATTCTTCGCGCAGTGTCGCCTCGACTATGTTTCCGTATTCGCTGTGTTCATTCGCCGGGGCCCGACCGCCTGGACGACCAATAAGTATACCTTTCAATCGCTGGAGATCGCCGTTCATCGCGAGGCAACGGAAAAAGCGCTGCAGAACGTTAGGAGGCGGGGCTTCTTCGGAAGTTTCGATAAAGAAAATGGCACCATCGAGCTCCCCGGGCGTTGGCCAGTATTTGCTGCCTCGCATCCAGTCGAGAATTTCGTAACACCCGCCAAACAGATGGCCGCTGACTGCTTCTTTGTTGCCCGAATGAAATTTCCAGCCCGCAGAAGGCGTCAGGGATCGTCGCTTTGTGGTCAGGGAAGGATCGCCCCAGTCGTGAAATTCGACCGTCCAGCCATCGGGATTTGGCAGAAGTTCACCGATTTGCTCCGCTTCAAACAGGGTTTTTCGAACCGAGTTTTCCAGATAGGGGAACATACCACCATTCTCGGCGAAACCGGATAACACCGCCGGGCCGTAAAACGTTCGCAACCCGGCCCTGTAGCAGGCGAGGTGGGTAATCGTAGTATCCGAATAGCCGATGAAAACTTTTGGATTCGATCGAATCGTGTCCTCATCGAGGTAGGGCAGAATGCGTATCGAATCGTCGCCGCCGATATTACTGACAATCCCGCTGATCTGAGGATCAGCAAAAGCTTCCATCAGATCTTCGGCCCGCGCTTTCGGATTTTTCGCGATCCAGGCTTCGTCACGCAAAGCATTATTCGTAGGGACCACCTCGATTCCGAATGCTTCTTCCATTTGTCTTTTCCCGGCCTCAAAACGATGCGGGAATTTGCCTGCACCGCCCCAGGATAGCGATACTGCAGCGAGTCGGTCGCCTCTTTGCAAGCATCCGGGTTTGATTAGTTGTTTCATTTGACTTTGAAAATTAGCCGTCCCACGGAAGTGCAAAAATCCTTCCAATTCAACTACGAAACGATAAGGCTTTCCAATTCTTCAATATTAAGTTAGACATTAGAGTCAAAAATGAAACCTGAATGTCGTCAGGCAACAACTCAAGATGCTGCCGGAGTTTGTTCGATTCTACAAGAGGCAGTATCCTGGTTGGACGAAATCGGTCAGCCACTTTGGCGGCTTGAAGAAGTTTCTGAAAGCGCAGTGGCTCAAAATGTAGCGAAAGGTTATTTCTATCTATTCGAGATAGACGGTGAAGCGGTCGGAACTCTTAAGTTTCAACTAGAAGACAAGTTGTTTTGGCCTGATGTTCCGGATTCAGAGTCAGCATTCATCCACCGTGTCGCTATCCGGAGAGCCTGGTCCGGGAGCGGGCTTTCCTCCGCAATGATTAAGTGGGCAATTAGCCAAGCCCGGCACTTTCAAAGAGATTATTTGAGATTGGATTGTGATGCATCACGCCCGAAACTTAAGGCCATTTACGAACACTTTGGCTTCAGCCACCGGGATGACCGACAGGTGGGGCCGTTTTGTGTCTCGCGCTACGAGATTTCAACCCGCTTTGAAGCTTGAATTATCCATCAGTTCTGTAAGGCTCATTGAACAGGTTTGCAGAACAA
Organism: Verrucomicrobiales bacterium; assembly: GCA_029213025.1. GTDB lineage: Bacteria > Verrucomicrobiota > Verrucomicrobiia > Verrucomicrobiales > DEV007 > Arctic95D-9. Next base: position 19,741 of record JARGOZ010000012.1, on the reverse strand, counting down.
CAAACAGGAGCCTTCAGAATAAACTGTTCGGCAAAAAAACGAAGCTATGCATGATTTGATAAAGGAGATTCGAGCTTTGTCACAATCAGGACTCCAATACACAAAAGATCCATATGATCGGGAGAGGTTCGAGCGCCTGATCGCTATTTCTTCGGAGCTTTACGCTCAACTCAGTAATGCTGATCTTGACACGGTAGAAAAATTCTTTTTTCCGGAAGTGGGATACGCGACTCCAAAGATCGATCTGAGAGCCTGCGTGTTCCAGGATCACAAGGTGATGTTAGTCAAAGAGCGTTCCGATGGTCTCTGGACACTTCCAGGCGGCTGGGCGGACCAAAACGAATCACCGCGTGAGGGGATTGTCCGGGAGATTAAGGAGGAATCAGGGTTCGATGCAGAGATTCACGCTTTATACGCTGTCAAGGATCGTGACAGGAATCCCTACAAACCCAAATACCCGGTCAGTATCTACAAATTATTTTTTACGGCGACGGTGATTAGTGGACAACCGGTACCTAACCTGGAAGTTTCGGAGATAGCTTTTTTTGATGTAGACGATTTGCCTCCACTTTCAGAGGCCAGAGTACTCGCACAGGACGTTCTCGATGGCTACCTGTTCTACACAAATGGGGGGCAACGATGCATTTGCGACTGATCAGTCGACACTCGCTTTCATCCCTTGCCAGCCCTCTTCTTGAATAGAAAGTTTCATTTTGACGATATTCCATTTTTCACCCTCGAACTCCCTCATCCCCTCGATTTTTTCAATCTCATGGAAGCCTATATCCTGATAGCACTTGATCGCTGCTTCATTAAAATCGAATACATTAAGATATAGGTCCTTCAAAGAGTGTTCTTCGAATGCGACCTCAACAAGTCTACTGCTTAAGATCTTGCCATAACCTTTCCCGCGCATATTGTCTGAAACAATGACTCGGCATATCATGGCGCTTGTTTCGGACGTTTTACAAATTTCCCCATACCCTACATGAGTATCGTCTTTTGCGAGTGAATAACCGTGGATATTTTCGTTGGATAAATGACTTTCGAATTGTTCAACGGTCAACGGGTAATCAAGGGAAGGGCCCGCCCATCGCAGCATGAAACGTTCGTTCGGTACCCAGCGTTTGAGCGTATCGAAATCTTTTGGTATATATTTTCGAAGTTCCATTATCCATTTATCTTGCGTAGTGACCACTTTCAGTGCCTTGTCAAACCGGGCAGGCACTTGGCGACTTAAAGCTGCCTCTACAAAGGAATCAGCTTCAATTGCCGCCCCTACCATCTACTGCTTGCATTGCTTTGTGGTTCTGAAGGTGGGTGATCCCGTCGTGAGTCCATGTCTCCGGAGTGACCTCATGCGAGATTTTATACTTCTTTCGTAATGCTTTCGGTTCGGACCAAATCTGGGCCTCAACATAGCGATGCCAACCATTACTTTCTATCTGCCTTTCGAGATGTCTATCTATCTTCAGCTTTTCGAAGTCCTCGACCAATTCTTCATAAGTCATGAGCTTTCCAAACCAGGGGTATTTGGATTCGGTGTAATCTTTGGGAGGTTGGTAGCCGAAGGTCCGTTTGCCGCCGGTCCTGTTCATGATGCTTACGAGGTGGAAATGGTCAGGACACATAAGGGTAAGCTCTCCCGGGGCAAATTCATCGACGGGAATCCTTATCTTCCAGGGATCGCGATATATTCCACCCACGACGTCCGCATCGCCAAGAACTCCGTAAAATGGTCTTCTCGCCGGCCTCTCGCCGAATTTCTGCGCATAGAGATCGAGGAGTAGATCGTCAGCGAGTAGCCGGAAGTCGAAAAACTCTTCGCCGTAGGAAAATCGGTTGAACCCGGTTTCAGCATCCTTTTCTCGGTGGATAACTTGACTTCGCTCCTGTGAATCCAGATTGCAGATGTTTAGCAGCGGGCCATATTCCTTTTCGAAGTAGTGACTAATGTGGTTAGCGAATTCCATGGGATGCAACAGGCAACGGACCTATATACCGTGCTGCAGGTCTAATCAACCTCCCCCGTTCCTGTTCCTCTATCACGTGAGCACACCAACCGGCGACTCTTCCAACTGCAAATGTCGGGGAAAAGAGATTGCGGGGGAGACCGATTGCCTCCAACAGGACTGCAGTGAAGAACTCCACGTTGGCGCAAAGCTTCCGGTCCGGTTTCCTCACCGCCAATTCTGTTAGTGCAGCGGTTTCGACGGCTTTAGCGAGTTTGATCCGATTCGCTGTTTCAGGAGAGAAGGAAAGATGATCGACAAGACGTTCCAGAACCAGAGCACGTGGATCCCGGACCCGGTAGATCCGATGGCCCATTCCCATGATCCGCTTTCCATTGTCCAACTCGGCCTGAATCCATTCCTTTGCCATACCGGGTTTACCTATTTGATCAAGCATATCGAGCACCGGTCCGGGAGCACCACCATGCAATGGGCCTTTCAAAGCGCCTATAGCCGCGGTGATGGCGGAAATCATATCGGAACGCGTCGAAGCGACGACTCTTGCCGCAAAAGTCGAGGCATTTAGCCCGTGATCGATAACGGTCACCAGGTAGGCATCCAGTGCGTCCACCCGCTTTTCGTCGGGACCGTACCCTGTACGCTCAACTGGAACTGAACAGGGTACGGTCGAGCAAATCATGCGTAGATAATCCCCGGCGTGAGAAGCCTCAGGATCCGGTTCGACAGGTTTTTCCCCATTTTGATGTCGCGACCACGCCCCGGCGATGACGGGAATAGCCCCACTTACAAGGAGCGCATCTTTGATAGAATCACCGGTTGTTTCAAGACTCCCAACGAACCCACGAATCGCATCCATAGGATCGCTCATTGATAGAAGATGGGTCTGTTGGAGAAGTCGATGCCATGCCTGAGCGCGGGATTTTCCGAGTCGTTCACGTAGATCGGTATTAGGCGATCCGGTCCAGAGAAGGGCGGCGCATTCCTCAAAACTCAGCTTTCCGGCGATTTCCTCTACCTCGTGTCCGCGAATGAGAAGTCGGCCAGCGCCTCCGTCAACATGGCTCATTTCAGTTTCGGCGACCGCGACTCCCTCGAGCCCAATGGAAAGTTCATTCATGGATTTTACAGGTTGATTTAGATATTGATTAACAATCAATGTTTGATTTGAATGTTTGCAAAGATGCCTAATTTTATAGTTAGATCTGAACCTGTAAATCTTGATTGAACAATCAATATCCAACCTTCATTCCGGCAGCTGATGTCTGCCGGATTCTCGATATAAAACCGGCGACGCTTTACAGCTACGTCAGCCGGGGTCTGGTTCGAAAGGAAACCCGGGGCAGAAAAAAGAGCCGCTATCTGACCGCCGATGTCATGCGCCTCAAGCAAAAAGCCGACGCCCGGGCGGGGCACGGCCCCGCAGCTGCCGAAGCTCTCACTTGGGGGCAGCCGGTCATTCAGACCTCCATCAGTGCCATCAGTGAAGACGAGACGTTAACCTATCGTGGGATTTCGCCTCTCACTTTGATTGAAAATCATCGCAGATATGAAAGCGCCGCCGAGTTGTTATGGTCCGGAAATCTGCCGGAGGAAGACCCGGAATGGGTGCGGGCAGCCATTTCTGAAAATTTCCCCTGCGAAGCGTTACCTTCCGATTGCCCTTTTCCGACGACGGCCGCTATGATGTTGCCCTATATGGCAGCTTGCGATCCCGATCGTCATCTAATGTCTATAGAAAAGGAATGGGAAAGAGCCAGGCGTATTATTCGCGTCATCGCTGCAAGCGTCGCCCTACCGGAATCCCGGTCACTAATGAACGAATCGATGCACCAGCCGCAAATATCAAAAGTTCTAGGAATGGCACTCGGTCTACTGGAAGAAGCCATGACTAACGCGCTCGATACCGCAATGATTCTATGCGCCGAACACGAGCTAAATGCCTCAACGTTTGCGGCGCGAATCGCTGCGTCAACCGGGGCGGATCTCTACTCATGTCTCAGTTCAGCACTTGGTGCGTATTCCGGCCCGAAACACGGGCAAGCCGTGGGTAGAGTTCTTGCCTTACTAAAGGAAATCAATACACAAGGGGATGCCGCTACTGTAGTCAGAGAGCGTCTTGCAAGAGGCGAGTTACTACCTGGCTTCGGTCACAAGCTATACCCATCCGGCGATCCCCGCTACCAACCGCTAAGGGACGCAGCAGTACACCTTGCTCCGAAGTCCGTAGACGTCGCCCATCTATGTAATGTCGTTGATACTATGGAACAGGCCGGCCTTTTCAAACCGACTCTCGATATGGGGCTGGCGATGCTTGTCACAGCGATGAAACTGCCCCCGGCAAAGGCATCCAGCGTGTTTATGATAGGCCGAATGGCGGGCTGGATCGCCCATATTCTCGAACAACGAACCAGTCCCGGATTGCTCAGGCCCCGCGCCGAATATATCCACAGATAGAAGATAACCCATTCGGATCGCAGAGAACTCTTAAACGTAGGATACATTTCTCCCTCGAATGAACTCTAAACTCGGAGGAGAGCAATCTAAAAAGATTCACTTCGAGGTGTCGGACTGCCATGTCGATAGAATAGAAATTCCTTCAATTTTCTCAAGAGCTTCCAGAATGTCTCTTCGCATCCAAATTAAATCCGCTGCAGTTAACTTGTTGCCCTCATCATATCGAATCGCACGATCAACTTTCCAGGATGATGTGCCGGGGCTCGGATCATCACTGTGACGGGGGAAAATATGCCAGTGTAAATGAGGTTCCGCATTGCCCAGGCATTCATAGTTCAGTTTGACAGGCGAGAAAGCTTTATATACCGCCTCAGCAACCCAACTCATCTCGATCAGAAAACGTTCTTTCACCGAAGATTGCAGTTCATGAAGCTCAGCGGCATGCTGCTTTGCCAAAAAAAGAGTATAACCTCGGAAAAACTGATAATCCCCTAATACCACAAATCCTGTTTCAAGTTCAGCAACAAAATGACGATTGCTCCTGGTTCGAATTTGTTCAATGCGGTTGCAGATTAGGCAATTCATGTGGGCACACGGAGCAGATTGAAATCAAGTTTAGATTAAATGGATAGTTTCATTTGTGGGTAGTTCCCGCCTCCAGTAGCATATTCTGTAAATCCGAATTTCCGGTAAAGGGCAATCGCCGGTGTGTTCATTGGATTCACTCCCAGACGTAGTCCATCTGCCCGGCCACGGAGGGAGGTTATCAGATGTCCTAGCAAAGCTTTACCGAGTCCTTTACCTTGATACGAGTCAACAACTGCTATGCCGATACATGGGTAGCCGCATCCGAAGCCATCCGAACGATCATATCCATCCAACCGTGTCCAGATAGCCCCCACTTCTGTTCCATCCTCCTTATAAGCAATTAAACCGTAATCCTCAGGCCTACCCCAGTATTCGACGAATCGCCGTATCGCTGGTTCCTGCAACACACTGCGCGGCCTCCGCCTTTCGTTTGGAGCATCCCACAAGGCCTCGTAAAGCATTTCCCAAAGAAAATCCTGGTCGTTACTTGTGCATTCTCTGAGCAGCCATTGGTGTTTCATTTTATGTCTGTTTGTTAGTGCTCTGTTCCTGAGTAGATCCACATTGATTCTGTTTGTCCCGCCTTGCTAAATCCAAGCTGTTTATAGAATTCTATGGCCTTTCCGTCTGCAGTCAGCATCTGTTGATGAAAGCCTGCATAGCGCGTTTGAAGACACTCCATCATTGCCCTGCCGATGCCTTGCCCCTGGTGGTCGGGGTGAACCAGCAGATGCGGATAATAGACAACAAGGTAGCCATCGGAAATAGCGTTTCCTATCCCAACCAGTTTTGAGTCAATTCTGGCTGTCACAAGAGAATGAGAATTGCGCAAAGCTCCTAAAAGTTCAGTAGGTTTATCAGCAGATGACCAGCCATTAGCGCGATACTGATCGATCACTTCGTGATGTTCGATTTTATCGTCCAGTTTGATTGCGGCTCTATAGCCACAGCGGGCGGCTTGTTGGTCAGCCACTACCTGGTCGCTTCGCTTTGTCATGAATATATCACCTTTTTCCATCTTACAATCTATCCATCCAAGATGTCTGTAAAAGCCAACGGCACGGTAGCTCTCATCAGTATCTGTCGTCAGCCATAGCCTGTCACAACCCTCGGAAACGAGCCAGTCTTCAACCAACCGCATCAAGGACTTCCCTATACCGAGATTCTCGAACTCTTTCAACACAGCGATCACCCACATCTCGGCGGTCTGTTTGTTGCCCATGACAAATCCGACGACATCGCCATTTGTCTCCGCAAGCCAGCCATGATGGGTCGTTTCTAACATTTGGCGCACAGAGTCCGGGTTGATTCCCATTCGGGCCATTTCCTCGGAGCCATTAGGGTTATGCCATGTCTTGACCCGGACTTCAAAGATCGAGGGCAAATCATCAGGAGTAATCCGGCGGTAGTGCATTTTTCTTAGTGATTAAATTTATCATCGACGATTTGTTCAGCATTGTTCACCCACTCGAGCGCAATGGCTTCGTAATTCTTTATGAAGGCGTCTTTCCCTTCGCAGTAAGATTCGATGTCATTGTCGCAAGACTCCGCTACTCGAATCTTCAACGTCTCATACTCCTTTAGGATCTCAGGATGCGCCTTCAGGTAGTCCCTGAACGCCAAATGCCTAAACACGTGCGGGTCGCCAGTCGCAAAGGCGTGAATCTGGTGACTACGCTCATTCCCTCCTTTTTGAAAATATCGCCTGCGCTCAATACCAAATTCACCCTTGGCCTCGTAGCCGAGCGCAACCAGATCAGCTTCTTTTTCATCCAGCTCAATTAGAGAAGAAACCAGCGCCTTAAAGATCTGCAGTCGCTCTACTTCGAAAAGCGCCGGCCAATTGGGATTATAGGGAACAACTTCGATGGTTCTCATTTTTTTGAATTAATTCAATTGCATAGCCATTCGGATTCCGCGGAGACCCCGCTCTGAATCAATATCCACCGCATTGCCAGTTGGTATAAATCCCTGGTTCTGGTAAAACTTGATAGCTCTTGTATTGGTATCGGTAACATTGAGTGCTACCGACTCAAAGCCGAATTCACGGGCCCATTTAATCAATTTTGCGACCAGTAACGTTGCTGCTACGGAACCTCTATGTATCGGATCGATCCACATCATGATGATGTCTCCTGTGGGAGATTTCGGTTCTCTGAAAAGTGCTGCAATCCCCACACAAGAGTCACCATCGAAGGCTAACTGCGTATTCCGATCACAGCCTGACACCGTAGAATGAAGCTGCTCCCTCCAGGAGTCTTCCGTTCGTTTCAGGGCAGCTTCGTAGGTTGCACAAAAAGCGTCAGGACTATCCCTGAGTGCGCGCATCCGGATCTTTTTGAAAAGATCTACATCGTTTGTCTCTGCTCGTCGGCAAGTGATCATTTTATGAATAAGTACGAGCCCACATAGTGGCTGCCAAGAGAGTTCTCAGGATTTCTGTAGCAGATCTTCCAGTTTCGGACACTCATCCCTTAAGAGCGAAAACACTTCGAAGGAATGAGGTCCTCCACCGTGCATCGAAGCATTTCTGAGTGTGCCTTCTTTTATGTAACCACATTTCTCAACCAACCCAATACTTGGAGTATTATCAGAGCGAAACAATGCAGTTAACCGAAGGATCGTTGGATCTGTGTGATAGAGATAGGCTGAAAACAGTCTCATTGCCTCTGTCGCATAGCCTTTCCGCTTGTCTTCTTCTCGAAAAATTCGATAGGCAACTTCAGGCCCTTTAATATTCGGTGATGTTTTAAAGGAGCTTACTTCGCCAATGAATTTCCCTTCTTTGTCGGTCAGCAGCAATATTTTGTAATCATTTTTCCAAAAACCTCCGTCGGCAACCTCCTTTCGTAAATTGGGTTCTGATTGCAGAGTTGCAGGCCAATACGGTGTCATACCGGATAGATCGTTAACAATCTCAGAATAGGCATCCAGGTCACTTTCTTTGAACGTTCGTAATATTATATTTTCCCCGTGTATCATTTTTTCTGACAATGTCCGAAGCTGGTCACGACGGTGGCTGCACCTCCGTTCTTTCCCAAATAGTAGCCAATTTTGAATCCGGGTCACGCAAAAAGTAACCGAAAGTCCGCCTTCACAACGAATCCAACCGGGATACGCCTCATGGTAATGCTATTCAGTTTTGGGCTTCTATATAGTGGTTGACAATTTCATCAGCCAAACTAAATGGAGTTTCAGGCAGGCTTCTATTCAGGACCAGAGAGATTGAAACGCTCTTTTCGTTAAGGTTCGGAAAATGGACTGCATAGGTAGTGTATCCAGGGCCACCACCTCCATGGCCATAAGCGTCACCCAGCGGAGAATTTCTGAAATGCAAGAGACCGAGCCCGCATGAAGGAATAGATTCTTTGGGAGGATTCGGAAAAACATCCACGGTTTTAACCATTTCAGCGATGGACTCTTTAGAGACCAGCTCTCCTCTAAACAGAGCATCATAAAACCGGGCCACATCACTCGCCGTGGAAATAAGGCAACCCGTCGCAATCCAGCCGGGCTGGTATTGGGGCCGGAAATCACCTGCAAAAGAATCATCTTCACCCTCTAAGAGATCCAGTTGTTCGTCCGCTTTGAGAAAGGGCCTCGTATCCGCCAGATCAATCTTATCGATAATCTTTTTCTTTAGATATTCATAGTAACCCATCCCTGATTTCTTTTCGATCAATTCCTTTAATAAGCCATAGCCTGGATTCGAGTAGGACCATCCCTTTCCCGCCGCGAATAGAGGAGTCTTTTCGAGCCCGATTTTCATCAGCTTCTTGTATGTCCAGGGTTGATTAGGGTGCTCGTTGAGTGCCTGCTGGTATTTGGGAGATGACAAGTAGTCCGAGAGGCCGCTGGTATGATTCAGCAGCTGTTGAACCGTAATGGCATGTGGTATTGGGGTTTTTGGAAAAAAACTCGAGAATCTTTTATCGAGGAACCCTCCTTGTTCCTCGCAAAGCTGCATAATTGCCACCGCAGTGAAGCTCTTTGAAATGCTATAAATGTAGTATGGTCGATCATGATCGTCAGCTAAAATCGAGCCTGCGGAGAATGTCCTGATTGTGCCATTTTCTGAGATAGCTAACAGAATGCCTTTGCACCCCAATTCACCGAGTGACTTTTTAAGAATCGGACTTGGATCCAAATTTTTATTCATGTCGAACTGTCTGCAAAGTGCTTTGTCCCCTTGATTGAAAAAATCAGGGGTATCGAGTGTTTCGTATTTTGTAGGTAAAATCGCCCTTTTTCCTTTTCTTCAAGATTCTCGAAGTTATTGAATGGAGTAAAAGGGAATTCGTTCAAGTGATCGATCGCGATTCCATTGTTTATCAGCGCATTTATGACTTCACTCAATGGATGTGACCACGTAGCCATCTTAACCGTCTCGCCACTACAGTTTTCTGTGTATGCTCCACCCTCATTGATATCCGGTTCTTTGTGACTGAAGTAGGAGTCGCCACAATACAGATTGTGAGCGGGATGGAATTCGATCAAATGCAAGTGGCCGCCAACTTTTAGACTCTTTGCGACGATTCTTGCCCAATGATCGAGGTCGGACAGCCAGTTCAAGGCACCGTAGGAAACAAAGACGATGTCATATTTGGGAGTAGTAAGCTTTTCGAAGCCGTAAACATCAGAACAGATGAATTCTCCCTCAAGGGATGCTCTTTCCTTTAGTTCGTTAGCTTTCCTGATCGATTCGGGTGACAAATCTACGCCAGTTACCTCAGCGCCTTTTCTCGCCCACGACAGGGTATCGAGGCCAAAATGGCATTGCAGGTGAAGAAGCGTTTTCCCGCTGACATCACCTACTTCCGATAACTCGATTTCTTTTAAACTGGTATTACCGTTTAAGAAGCCGTCGACATCATACATTTCTGAGACGAAATGGATGCCGGTTCTTTTGTCCCAGGCGCTTTTATTAAGGTTGATGTAGTCCATTCTATTTCCCGGAAAACGTCAAAGCAATGGCGCGGTGTTAGCTGTTACCGGTACTGCGTTCGATTTGTTTGGTCATTAGTATTTCATCAAAGAATAGGCCTCTTGCTGAAAACGCTTCGTAGTCTATTCCGCATTCAACAAAGCCCAAGGATTGGTAAAGTCGGATGGCCATAGACTGATCCGAAACCACTGTAAGATTGATCCTTCTTATCGTTTGATCTTTCTTTGATTCGTCTATTGCTTTCTCGAGAAGTGCTCGCCCGGCACCTTTTCTTCGATGACCTGGATCTACATAAAGTCCAGCGATGTAGGCCCGATGCCCTTCATTAGAGCCTGAATACCTCGAATACCTGACGGTTCCGGTAAGCATGGAGCCAGCGAAAGCCCCGAATAGTTTTCTGTCTGTTGTTCCGGTCAAAAAGCTCTCGGTCTCTTCCATCGCTTTTTCTTTCTCCTCTCCCACTAGTGAGCCGAACCCTGGTGGCCATTCAGCCAACGCTTGAACTCGTAACTCGCGATAAGATGTGGCATCAAAGGATTTGAGCTCTCGGATTTCCATATAGCTTTTTGTCGAACAGTTTTCTTCTCGAGCACCCTCTGGCTCAAGATACCTTACAGAAACTTTGGACAATTCAAGAAGGATATCGAACACTGCGGTCGTGACTCACCGAGTCAACGTTACAAAAGGAAATTCATTCCTTTGTGCGAGACTTTGAATCCCAACTTTTCGTAAAAACTCAATGCTTCGGGCAGTGCTTTGACGGTGGTCAATTGATAAAGATGAGCACCCTTGTGTTAGTTTTATCGTTTTTGAAGTATTTTTTTCAAACTTGGACATTCGCCTCTTAACAATGAAAGTATTTCATCAGAATGAGGAGTTCCGTCTGCATAGTCTATCCATGCAGCTCTAAGGGTGCCTTCTCTTTTGTATCCGCACTTTTCGGCAACTCTCAGGCTCGCTGCATTGTCTGAATGGATCAAAAGGGTTAAACGGAGAATGGTTGAATTGGTCTGAAACAGATAGGCTGAAAATAGTTGCAAAGCTTCCGTCATGAAGCCTTTTCCCATGTTTTCCTGCTTAAAGATTCGAAATCCGACTTCGGGTCCCTTGAGATTTGGCGAAGTCTTAAAGGTATCCAGTTCACCTACTATACTTCCTTCTTTGTCGGTGATTAGTAAAAGTTTGTAATCGTCTTTCCAGAAACCATTCTCATTAAATTCTTTTTTTAAATTGGCTGGTGATTGCAGGTTTGGAGGCCAATACGCCGTCATATTGGATAAGTCATTGATGATCTCTGCATACAGAGCGAGGTCACTTTCTTCGAACATCCGTAACGTGACTTTACTTCCTTGTATCATGAGTTGATTCTTTGTGAACAGTTATATTCAGGAGAGAACTCCAGAAACCTTACAGAATGTATCGACAATTCAAGAGGCATAATAAACTCTCCGATCGGGACTTACTGCGTCATCGTTACAAATGTAATTTCATTCCTTCGTGCGAGGCTTGGAATCCAAAGTTTTCGTAAAAGTTCAATGCTTCAGGTCGTTGTTTGTCGGTAGTCAATTGAAGAAGGTGAGCGCCTTTCGCTCTGGCTCGCTCAATGGCCCATTTTAACAAGTATTCGCCTTTGCCTTTGCCCCTTTGATCTTCGCGAATACGAACGGCTTCAATTTGGGCACGAACACCACCCTGGTAGGTTAAATATTGGATGAAACTGAGCTGTAAAGTTCCGATTATCTCAGCCTTATCTTCAAAAACAACCAGCTCCTGATACGGATCTTTGTCGATCACTTCAAAAGCTTGATAATAATTTTCGGGCAGGGGTTCAGCATAATTTTCCCGTCGTTTACCCAGTTTGTCGGCAGCAAGCATAGCGACAATTTGGGGGACATCCTTTTTGAGTGCGGGTCTGATCTTCATGAGCTGCGAATAAATCGTGAGGAGTTTGTGCACATACTCGAACCTAATTTTGGATTTCGTTTGCGCAATCTGGATTGGGCGCGAGTGCAGCTTCAGTAATTACCAGAGTGCCGGCATCTGCATCCAGTGTAGCGTGAACGCCCAACGGCAGGGTAGCCTGGTGCTCTCCGTGCCCAAACGGGAGGTTGTAGACCACTGGAACTCCGAGATGACCAAGCCGCACTCTAAGGATTGCTTCCATGGCTTCGACGTTGGCCCACGGTCTATCGTCAGGGTCAAGAAGGTCGCCTATAGCCACACCCTGCAAGGTTTCCAGCTTACCAGCTAAATTGAGTTGCGATAGATGGCAATCCAATGCAACGAGGCTGTCCCCGATTTCTTCAATGACCAGAATGGCATCATTCAGGTCTACCTCCCAGGGAGTACCCAAAGTACACATTAAATCACTCAAGCATCCGCCCATGAGCCGACCGCTGCCTTTTCCCGGAATAACGACACGGAGGTCCGGATCGGTAGGATTGCACGGAAACACTCCGGTGGTATTACCGGACAAAACCGATAGCAGACGCGCCTCAGTTAAATCTGATTTTGCCCCGGTAAGTGTAGGACCATAGAAAGTCGCCAGCCCGGTGAAGCGATGAATAGCGGTGTGAAGGTGTGTTATATTTGAATAGCCAATAAAAGGTTTCGGATTATCGGCGACTACCTGAAAATCTATTAAGGGAATGATTTCAGACGCACCGTCTCCTCCCCGCAAGCATTGGATGGCGTGAACGTCCGGATCAGCGAACATGGCCATCAGGTCCGCAGCCCGTCGCTCAGGGGTGCCGGCAGATTCCCGGAGGCCTCCAGTGTATGTGGTTCGATCAAGGGCACCGTCAGCCAACTTGACTTGAAACTTGTGAGATTCCCACCACGCGATGCCTTGTTCCACATCTGAATACTCTTTGTAAGGGTAGGCGGGAGTGATTATTCCAATCGTGGCGCCTGGTGCAGGCGCAGTCCCGGTTAGAATCTTGATATTATTTTTGAGTGAAGCCATGTCCGTCTTCGATGAATTCAATTCGGTTGCCAAAGGGATCAGCAGTATAGAAGCGTCTTCTTTCTGGTAGTGCCGTATCCCACAGGACATCGTGCCCTGCGGAAGATAATTGGGATGCCAATACATCCAGATCCTGAATAAGAAATGCCGGATGCGCTTTCTTTTGGGGCTGAAAATCCGGTTCAGTGCCGAGGTGGATAATTGTCCCGCCCGACCTGAACCACACGCCGCCGCGCTCGCTTAGTGGATAAGGCTTTGGTTCTTCTGTCATGCAAAGCAGATCTCCAAAAAAAGCCCGAGCTTCGTATTCGCCCCCGCAGGGAATCGCCAGTTGAATATGATCGAGACGCATTTTGAAAGATAATTTAAGTTTCTTTTGAACTTCGCTCCTGAACCAATCAGTGTTTTAGTGATCGGAAGAAAATTATGGACCGACGTTTCCCCATAGTCGAATTTGAAGCAAACCGTTTTCGACCGTTTTTCGGATTCGAAGCTGATCATTTAGAGGTGACACTTTTGTCAGGGGGCGCTTGCAACTCCAACTATCTGGTTCGGACTCGGGAAAGGGAAGGGTTCGTTTGTCGGATCCACAGCCGAGGCAATGCTGCTATTGAAAAGTCTATCACGGAAAGTGTAAAGGATATCATTCCCGTACCTGAGTATCTATGGATCGGTAAAGGCGTTTCGGTATTGACTTATATCAATGGCCGAGATTTCTCTCCTACCAGGAATTTGATTAGAGAAGCTGGGCGAATAATCGGTAAAATGTCTCAAATACCTTTCCCTCGATCCGGAAAATTCACTGTCGACAATGGTATCGCCGATTTTGAAGGATGGAAGTCCTTCAAAATCGGGATTCTAAACCTTTTGGCTAATGCTTCGGTTGAAGCGCACTTAACGAACGAAACAATAGCCAAATTAAGAAGGCTTTTGGACAACTATTGTCATCTCCTTGATTATTTTGACCACTGTCGGAACCTGACACATGGCGATTTTGGCCCTGGTAACATTCTCGTTTCCAACGACACCATCGTAGGGGTGTTAGACTGGGAGTTTTCTCATTCGGGATGTTCCTACATGGATATCGGAAATTTGCTACGACATCTATCTTCTGAATGGGAGCACGATCTTTCTCTTGGATTAGAGGATGAAGGTTTCGAATTACCTGAAGATTGGAGGATTCGTGCTTATCTGATCGACTTGGCCAGTCAATTGGAATTCCTGACCTCGAACAGATCAGTGGAGTTCAAGCAGACTTGTGTTGCTAAAATTCACAATTTATTAAAAATAGCATGAATGCATACAGGCTAACTCGAACCATTAACAGCATCTCAAACACCCCCGTGGGATACTCGATTCCCTTCATCGCAACGTCTTTGAAACCGAACTCGTGATAAAACTTCGGCAGAAATTGATCGCCAACTACGCAATCCAAATAGATCTTTTCCATCTCCCATTCAGACTCAATGAATCTGATCGATTCAGAGAGAAGTGCTTTGCCATAATTATTTCCGCGGTAGTCATTACCGGTACAAAGTGTCGAGATGAATGTGAATGTGCCACTACCCAATTCATTCTGCCAGCAACCGGGCTCCTGCCTCAAAATAGTGACGATAGCCGCGATTTGTCCCTCTACCTCCATACAGAACATTTCGCCGCGCTCGATTCGCTCTACGAAAATTGATTCCGGAACAGGGCGAGTCCATTGCCGGATCTTCCTGCCCAATAGCCAATCCACCGTCTGGCAATGAATTGTGTAGGCCTCAGTTTCGTCTTTAAGGGATAGTTGTCGAAATTTCATCTAACGGTAAGTAATCAATGCCGACATGAACTCATTTGGGCTGAAACTGTGTGAAGAAAAAGCCTAAAGGATATCAGGGGTTAACTCAACCTTGTCTACTTGACCATTTTCTCTTCGGAATTGGTAGGCCGCTACGCCTTCTTTCCCAGCAAAGACACGATGCAAGTTTCCGTCAACGTAGTGCAGACAGACGCCAATATCTGTAGCGATACCAGGCATGATTTTTTGTTGTTCGATTAAGTCGGGGTAGACCGTCGCTTTTTCTTCGTGCCCATCAAAGAACGGGCAATTACTGCCTTCCAATAAGCCAAGACAATCGATGGGAACCAATTGCCCGGGAAATGAATCTGTCAGTCCCTGTTCATACCAGCACAGTGAGCCTGCGCTAATTCCTGTCAATAGAGTCCCCTGGTGATAAGCGTTTTTGAGGATACGGCTGACACCCCAAAGATCCCATAAGGCAAGCATGTTCCGGGTGTTCCCGCCTCCGACATAAACAACATCCTGCTGCATTAGGAATCCTTCGATGTCTTCGGTTTCACCCGAAAAAAGGGAAAGGTGGCTGGGGGTGCAATTTTCAGGTTTAAAATGCTTATAAAACCGCTCGGTATAAGACTCTGCATCTCCGCTCGCAGTCGGAATAAAGCAAACGTTAGGGCATTCGGATTCCACCTGATCCAGAATATATCGGTCGATTTTCTTGTTGTCCGGATCAATGGAAAACCCCGCACTGGTTGGAATGATCTGCTTTTTCATTTGGTAATATATTGTTCCTGGCTGAACTCGTATAGAGCGTCCGGGCATCGTTCTTCGTTTCCTTTTCCATCAGTCTCACTCACGAGGCGGAATCCATGCCTTGTGTAGAAGCGTCGACTGCCTTCGTTTTGTTGAAAGGTGAATAGTCGGATTGGACAGGGAAGATTTTTTTTGGCAAACTCAATTAATCGAGAACCGACTCCTTTTCCCACAAAATCCGGGACTACATAAAGCTGGTCGATCCATGAAGCGTTCTTATTCGTTGAAGTCGCCATCATCCCGACAACCGCCGGGCCATTTTCCGCTACGGTTACATTCCCGCCGGGAATTAATATTTCTGTGATCCAGACAGTTACCTCTGCGTCTGAGTGCGCCAGTTGTGCATAGTCAAGGAAAGTCTTCCTGGAGCCAAGGTAAATTCTTGCAACAGAATCAGCGTCTGCTGAGGTGGCAGTTCGGAGCGAGATTTCCATGACTTGATTTATTCAACAAAGATTGTCCCTTTCATATAGGTAACCGCCTGGCCGCTGATGAGGGTTCGTTGCCCTTTATATGCAATTTTTAAAAACCCTTCCCGTTTGGAAAGTTGCCGAGCCGTCAGTTCGTTTTTACCTAAACGACCCGCCCAAAAGGGAGCTAATGTGGTATGCGCTGAACCGGTAACCGGGTCTTCATCGATTCCGTATAAAGGGAAAAAGCACCGGGAAACAAAGTCTGCGTCGGTTCCCTCGGCAGTGGCTATGATTCCGCGCGAGTGCAAGGAAGCTATCTTTTTGAAATCGGGCTTAAGTTGTTCCACCGCTGCTTGAGATTCGAGCAAAACGAGATAATCCTCTTTACCCCGAAAGGTTTGCAGAACTTTTGCCTCCAACGCTTCTGCGATAGACTCAAGAGTATCAACCTCGGTGATTTGATCCGTGGGAAAGTCCATGGTATAAAATTCGCCTTCCTTTTTTACGCCTAAAGGGCCGCTCTTTGAGCCAAATTTTATCTCACTCTTTGCATACCCTAATTCGGTCCATAACAGATGAGCGGTGGCCAGAGTCGCATGACCACAGAGATCCACTTCCGTAGCCGGGGTGAACCAGCGTAAATCAAAACACCCATTTTGTTCTGTAAAATAGGCGGTTTCAGAGAGATTGTTTTCAAGGGCAATATTTTGAAGAACCTCATCAGGCAGCCATTCTTCCAGCGGGATAACAGCCGCGGGGTTGCCTCCAAATCGTTTGTCGGTGAAAGCGTCTATTTGATAAATTCTATGCTCCATAGGATGATTCTACTGCCGGCTGAGTTCTTGAACAACCTGTCAGTTTTGCTGTTGTATGATACGTTCTTGAAAAAATCGGGGTTCGCCATCATTTTTACGTCGAAACCACCCATGATTTACCGAAGTACTCAAATGAATATATTGTTCGAGCCAATGAACAGGAGTCACGCGGAGGAAATTATTTCGTGGCACTACGATCCTCCCTATGACATCTATAATATGGGAGGCCAAAATAGAGAGGATGACATAGCCTACCTCCTCGATTCACAAAATCGATTCTTTGCGGTCATATGTGAATCCGCAGTCATCGGTTTTCGCTCCTTCGGACCTGACGGAAGGGTTTTTGGCGGTGAGTATGACGATTCATTCACGGATACGGGTGGAGGATTAAGACCCGACCTAACTGGAAGAGGTTTGGGAACAGAAATTATCAAAGCGGGTATTAAGTATGGAAAAGAAGAGCTGGGAATCGAAGACTTCAGAGTTACGGTCGCAGCATTCAACATGCGAGCGATCAAAGTTTGTGAGAGAATCGGATTCAAGGAGAGACAAAGGTTTCAGAGACCGAATGATAACAGAGAGTTTGTGGTGTTGGAATTTTGTGCGACCACAAATGATGGCGCCCTGGCCCGCAGTAAGAAGTAGACAAGGGGCTTTGGTGGGGGTTTTAGTTCCACAAATAAATTAAAATCTGTTTGCCTGCGTCGCGAAAACCAAGGTTTTTGTATAGTCTCAATGCTTCAGGATGATCTTCGTCTGTTACGAGCACAAATTCACTGATTTCAAATCTTTGGTGAGCGCTTTGTGCCGCTGCGTATAGGAGCGCGCTTGCATAACCTTTGCCCCGTTCATCCTTATTCGTGGAAACCGCCTGGTATCTTCCAATTCCTTCCGCTCTTAAGAACATCAAACCTAATGATGTCACGACTCGATTGTCTTTCTTACCCAAAAACCATGACGAAAGCCCTTCCTTTTGCATTTGTTCCTGGATTTTAAAATGATCAACGAAGTATTGGTGCGATGCCGTTAAGTTATCGCCAGTGCTGGCAGAGGCTCTGAGGGCAAGTTCATTCCAGTCTTCATCTGTCGATGCGATTAAAATCTCAATTTCACCGGATTCTCTCTTTTCGAATTCGTTTATCGCGGTTTTCAGGATTACTCTTTCGGCTGATTTACATCCAGCCTTGGCAGCAAGTTCAGCAATCTCCTCATAGTCTCTTTCTCCCTCATAATTCAATGTGAGATGCTTCACTTGTGGTATGTCTTTAAATTTTTCTATATACAGATTTTTCCAGGCGTTAATATCCAGATCTGAATTGGTGCCTTGAAAGATAAGTTGATTTCCGAGATAGGATTTCGGGTTTCTAACCGTCTTTACGATAATGAAATTATCATTTTCCTCGACCTGGCCGTGGTAGCCATAGAAAATGAGATCGGTTTTGTTTGCCAGATTTAACTTCATTTTTCAACTGGCAGGAAATTACTTTTTCAAAGTCTGGATGCAAGCGCGAGTATGACCATTCGCACGCTGCCAATCAAAACAACTCACCGAACGATATAAAATAGGCACCAATCGCTCTGAATATGCTATCATTCATTGATTTTTATGCCGACAAAAATTGACCGCTATTGGAGCACTTTCTTTGGGATTTCACCTGATACGTTTGAAAAACCCGGGGCGATGGTGGTGCCGCATGCCGGGTTGAAAGACTACAATGGAGCCTGGCTTTTTGTTAGAGGTCAGCGAATCATCCTCTCTGTGCCCTCGCAAATGGTGCTGGAAATGACAGGGAAGGTGGAGACCGAAACACTCGATTGGGATGATCCTCTATCGGAAAAAGTTCTTCACGAATTATTTGGAGATCGAATCACAAAAATGATCGGACCGGTTTTTCAGGGGTATTATAGTCTCCCCGATCTCTCTTTCACACAATCTGAGGAGGTTAGGGAAATTGAAGGTAGTGGAGACCTGGAGGCGCTGCGAGACCTCGGTGAATCGTGCGACCACGACGGGTGGGGCGATAGTGGACTGGGAGAGGCCCGGCATGCATCTTATGGACTCTGGCTCCGGGGGCAGCTGGTTGCTGCCGCCAATTATAAAGTGTTGCCTGGCGAGGCAGGATTTATAGGTGTGTTCACTCATCCGGAATATAGGGGAAGAGGCCATGGTCAGACCGTAGTCCAGGCAGTGGTATCTGATCTTTATTCACGAGATCATCTCGTCCTATATCAGACTTTAATGTCTAACGAATCGTCTGTTGGACTTGCCCGGCGAGTCGGGATAGTGGAATACGCCAGGAATATGGCAGTCAGGTTGAGGTGAAAAATTTCCCGAAAATATCATGTTGCGAGATGTGGATCTCCCGCTTCTCCTGAAATGTTATTTATCCTGGTTCGAGAAAGCGATCCGAAACTCACCGGTCAACCTCATGATTGTGGCGTGGGGTTTATTGCGAAATGCTCTTTTCATATTCTCCATGCTGGCTTTTTGATCCGCTTCTGAAGTATAGTTCACTATACATTGAAAGTCGGTCAAGGATTCCGAATTAGCTTTGTCGGTAAATCGGTGCAGTTGATATCCAACTGCGTAGTTGGTCTCTATTTGCTCCGCCATAAAATGGTGAATCGCTTCAAGTAATTCCGGCTCATCATTTTTTGAGCGTGCTGAAAACCAGACATGGTAAGCTATTTTCATTTTTTGAAATATTTATTAATTGGTCTTTCGTGGTAGGTGTCCCAATGATAATACAGGGAGGCACAGATGGAAAAGAGTCGCCAAAAATCTGTTTCACCGCCGATGTGTTTCGTGATAACGCCCTTCCCGTCTTTACCCGTTTAAACGGGGGCAGTCAAAAATAATTGCGCTTCAGAACAGTTCGGGATTTAGCGCAAGAATTTTTGACAGACCCGCAGCGAGGCGCACGTGCTTTGCAATGCGCACGAAACAGGGCGGAAAATCGCAAGGTGCCGAACCGGAACCCGGCTGATTTCG
>JARGOZ010000271.1 GCA_029213025.1 Verrucomicrobiales bacterium | reverse complement strand
GGGAGCATTCTGGGCATTGATGAAATTTGCTATGCCCCGGGAAATTCGAACAATCTTTAAACGGGAATTTCAGGGGTATTTCAACTCGCCGATCGCCTACGTTTTGTTTGTTGTTTTCCTTGGCTTATCCAACGGTATGTCATTCTTCTTTTTCGGCGTGCTGGAAAGTCAGGAAGCAAGTCTTACCTATACCTATTTCCAGTATATGCCGCTGTATCTGGCGCTGATTGTCCCGGCTGTCGGCATGAGAATCTGGTCGGAAGAACAGAGACAGGGAACTATGGAACTGATGCTTACGATGCCCCTGGCACCGTGGCATGCTATTGTCGGAAAATATCTCGCTGCCGCAGCGGTAATTTTCCTGATGTTGGTGCTGTCATTCCCGATAGTATGGACAATTAACTACCTGGGTAATCCGGATAACGGTGTGATCTTTACCGGTTTTGTAGCGACCTTTTTCGTTGCTCTGTGTTATCTCGCGGTCACATCGGTAATGTCCGCCCTGTCGCGCAGTCAGTTGGTTGCTTTCCTGATTTCATTTGCGATTTGTATAGTGATCTACCTGGCCGGTTTTCCTCAGGTATCAAATATACTGATTAACCTGAAAGGTGGTGCGCTCATTTTCTGGCCTCTGCTCAAATTGCTGAACTCAATCGGAGTGATGCCACATTTCACGGAATTGGCGAAAGGAGTCCTGGCCTTCCGGGATGTGATTTTCTTCGCCACATTTGTTGTCTTTTGTCTGTTTGCCACATCGGTCGCAATCCGGATGAGAAGGGCATAACACAACTATCTTGAAACTAATCTAAACAAATCAATCAAAGACTATCGCTATGGATGATATGAAACTTGGACGCGGTGCTATCGCTGTTGCCGGATTGATCGTGGCATTTTTTATTGCCATATTAATCAACTCGGTTGCCGGGCTCTTTGGTGGAGTTCGCGCTGATTTAACAGAGAACAAAGTTCACACACTTTCTAAAGGAACCAAAAATATCCTGCAGAAACTTGAGACCCCGGTAACTCTTCGCTACTACACTACGGATGATTCCGATGTGATGAGCCCGGGCGAACTGGCCAGGGCCAGACGAATCAAGGAACGGCTCGATGAGTTTGTCCACGCCGCTCCGGCAAAGACTGTGGAAATGGCCAATCCGGAAACCGGAGAGTTCGAAAAGAAAAAAGTCAGGATGCTCACCGTCGAGAAGCTGAATCCCGAACCGAACACGGACGCGGAAGACTCAGCTGTAGTTGACGGAATGCGCCCTGCTGTCTCCCGGGAAACCAATAACGAAATCTACATGGGCATTGCGGTAAAATGTATCGATGCCTCGGAAACGATTCCCTGGATCGGTGCGAACGACGAGGAAACCCTGGAGTATGAACTGGCACGGGCGATCTCCGCTGTGCACGGTGGTAAAGCGAAGAAAATTAAAGTTATGACAAGTCTCTCCGTGGGTGGGGGAATGAGTGGTAACTTTCAGGCTCCGCCTCAACCGCAGTGGGCTTTTTTCCAGCAAACCAGTCAGGATTATGAGGTCGAAACGATCCCGCCGACCGTGAAGGAAATACCTGAGGACACAGCCTGTCTTATCGTTCTGCACCCTCACGACATCACTGATGACGGACAGTTTGCGATTGATCAGTTTCTTCTTGGCGGCGGCAATGTCATAGCCATGGTCGATCCGAACTTTTTCTACGCCAGATCGATGGGTGGAGGACAACCACAGATGCCCGGCATGCCTCCGCAGCAGGGGCCGCCGCCCACTTCGGATCTCGACAAATTGTTCAAGGCCTGGGGAGTAAAATACGATTCCACTCAGGTGCTGGCTGACTTGTCATTTGGTTCGGAAATTATCCGCCCCGGGAATTTCTCGCCGACATTTTTAACTCTCAACGATCAGGCTGTCGATGGTGGCCAGGATGACGCAGTGGTTCACATGCTGAATCACCTGAATATGCTGACCCCGGGTGCGTTCACTTTTGACGCGCCGGAAGGTCTGAAAGTGGATCGTCTTGTGCAGACTTCGCCGAACAACCAGATGGTATCTTCATTCGATGCTGATCCGA
Organism: Verrucomicrobiales bacterium; assembly: GCA_029213025.1. GTDB lineage: Bacteria > Verrucomicrobiota > Verrucomicrobiia > Verrucomicrobiales > DEV007 > Arctic95D-9. Next base: position 5,499 of record JARGOZ010000271.1, on the reverse strand, counting down.
CTCAGGACGGCGGCACCGAACGAATTCGGGAGAACTTCACGCCGAGCAACGTGAGAAAAACTCTGGTAGCGCGTCTTTCCGGAACATTCAAAACGGCATTTCCTGAAGGAGATCCCAGTGCGGAAAAGGAGGAAGATAAAAAGGAGGAAGCATCTTCTGAAGATGACGAGAAGGAAGGGGATAAAGACGAAAAAGCCGAAGAGAAGAAGGATGGCGCCCTCAAAGAATCGGTGAAACCTGGACAGGTATTCCTGATTGGCGATGTCGATTTCATCTACGATCCGATTTGTATCCGCCGTCAGACGATTCCCGGTCTAGGATTTGAAATGGTGGAACCTCTCAACCAAAACCTCACACTGGTGCAAAATGCGATCGAGCAGCTCTCCGGTGATCCGGATCTGATTGACGTGAGAAGCCGCAGTACCGTTCGTCGTCCGTTTACGCGGCAGAACGAGTGGATGCGCGAAGCGGAGCAGAAATTCTCCGACGAATTGGCCAGCTTCCGTCAAAAAGAGAAAGAGGCCGAGGCGCGGCTTGGTGAACTGCTCTCCCAGTCACCGGGAGATTTGGAAAAAGCAATCATGAGCAAGGAAGTTCAGGATGAGATCAAATCTCTACGGACTGAAAGTGCGCAATTCAGTCGCAAGGTCCGGGAATTGGAAAAGGAAGTGACTCGCGACTTCAAGAGGAAGCAGTCCTTTTTCAAGTTCACCAATTTCCTCGGTATGCCGATTGCAATCATCATTGCCGGCATAGGACTGGCTGTTTACCGGAGAAGTAAAACCGCAGCCAGATAACCCCGGTGACTCAGTAACGAAAGGTAAACTACGAAACTCTAATTTAGATATGGGAATAAAAGCTCTAATTCGATTGTTGGGTGTCCTCCTGATTTGTGCTGCCGTCTTCGGTATCGTGAAGTGCGCCAGTAGCGGCAAAGGTGTCACCACTGTTAAGTCTTCGGAAACGAGACAAAAGGTATTTCCTGATTTCCAGATCAATGACGCTGCGAAAATTCAGCTGATGGAAAAGGATAATACTTTGACGATAGTCAGAGGTAAAAACGCCTGGGAAGTAAAAGAGAGAGCCGATTATCCGGCTGATTCCAAAAAGGTTCTCGATTTGATTCGTGCCGTCTGGGATCTGGATATCGCGCAGCCAGTGCCGCTTCAGAGAAATCAATACGGTAGAGTGAAGCTGCTCGATCCGAAAGCGGAGGAAGTGTCGAGCGAGGAAGCTGCGACGATTCTGACCATCAGTACGGCTGAAGATAAAGAACTCGGCTCAATCTGGCTCGGCAAAGTTCACGAAGCATCCGAAGGTCGGCCCAACCCGTTCAGTGGCGGCATGATGATGAGCGATGTAGGTCGCTATGTGAAGCGGGGCGGGAGCGAAGCGGTGTACATCGTGAAGGAAGTCTTTTCCGACGCAGAACCGAAAGTGGAAGACTGGCTCAATGATGACTTCTTCGAGGTATCGAAGATCAAGTCAATCAGCCGGACCACCAAAAATCCTCAGGAAGACTGGAGTCTTTCCCGCGAAGAGATCAGCGGTGATTTCGAACTGAAAGATGCCAAAGAAGGTGAAGAACTCGATCCTACCAAAGTCACTGCCATGAAGAGTGCGTTCAGCAGTCCTCAGTTCGAAGATGTTCTGGTGGGAGATGATGTGAAGAAGCCTGATGACAGCGTGTTCAAAGTCGAAACTTTTGATGGCTTTATCTACGAGATCGCAGCCGGTGAGAAAAACGACAGCAACGAGCTGCCATTAACCGTCAAGGTTTCGGCTAACTTCCCGGACAAGCGGGTGGAAGGCGAAGAAGAGAGTGACGAGGAGAAGAAAGCGGAAGACGAAAAATTCGCCAAAGAACTTGAGGAGCGGAAAGAGAAGCTTGCGAAAGAGAAATTGCTTGAAGGCAAGGTGTATAAAGTTCGCAGTTTTGTTGTCGATTCCATTTCCAAAAAGCGCTCCGAAATCCTGAAGGAAAAGAAAGAGGAGGAAGCGCCTCCGAAGCCGGAAGCGGTAAAAGAGCCGGCAAACTAATCGTCGGGAAAATCGAAGGTTTTGAAATCGCCTGAGGCCGATAAGGTTTCAGGCGATTTTTTGTGTATTTTCCCACCGCTCAAAAGCGAAATTTCCCTTGATCCGCCTCAATTGCATGATATTTTCCTCCTCGCTCATTTCGAGCAGTGTTAAGCGCGAGTAGCTCAGCGGTAGAGCGACTGGTTTACACCCAGTTGGTCGGCGGTTCAATCCCGTCCTCGCGCACTCTTTAAGATTCAGGTGGAAAACTTGTAACTCATTATAAGTAAGGCCTTAATAAAAGTGTTCCCCGGAGGTTGGCTCAGCTCTGTGGGACGTCTAAAATCAAGTTTGTTGGCTCATTTAGGCATCACGAGTATATAAAATCAGTATATAAAGATTTCGGATCCCTATTTTGCGATTCGATGAGTCCTTAAGAATTCCTCGGTTCTCTGGTTTAACGTTTTTTTTCAAGGCGAGGTGCTTACGGATTCAGCCTGTTTCCGCTGCCGGTCGCTATCGTGGTGACGGTGCTCATTATGGAGCCTGCGAGTTCAGGTTAGCCTGTGGCGGGGAACCTGCTCTTTCTGCCATGCGGAGCTGGCACCGATAGGATGCTTACTTGAAAAGATGGTGATTGGGAAGCTCAACAAAGGGGGAGGGGAGGGCTCGGCAAAAATAAAAAAGTGCCGGAATTTCGAAGATGCCTGCATTGACTTTGAGGGAGCAAATCAATAACGCCCTGTCGAAATTTGTGGCGATCTCGTGTAAAGAACTGAGTTTAAGAGAGAGATTAGAAAGCGATCCTGGCCTGGTTTAGTTTCCTTTGCCACATGTGTCACGTTCTCATCTCTGCGGAGGTATTTGGCACTTTGATTTCTGGGATGCGTTTATGACACGGTCGCATGCGGGACCGGCTGGAAGCGCGGTAGAATGCGGGTTCGGTCGTAAATTGAAGGCTTTTTGGCACCCTTTACGGATTCTTTGAATGTCAGGGGACCTATCATTTCTTCCCCCTTTTTCTTCCCCCTGCGCCCCATCGGATCCCCGTTTATCGGACCCCTCATTTTGCTTGTGTTTTGGCCCTGAAAAAGCGAATCGTTATCAGTAGGATTTCCTGAAACTGGAATCCGGGACATGAAACCGGGATCAGGCAAGGACAGACAAATAGTCGGGACGAAGAGGACGCCCTTGGCACTAAGAAACAGGGACCTGTAATCCGGGGAGGGGTCTCTGAAACTGTTGCGAACAATTTCTTAATCCTGACATCGGAAGACCGGGGCGGCAGAGGTTTTGGCAGGGATTTTTCCCGTTTGGCAGAAATCAAACAGTTACACTGCGAATGCTGTTTGCAAAGATTGCACAACCGTGCCAACCTTTCCCAGTATTCGAAAATGGACTTAGTATCAACCGATAACGAACACACAAAATCCATTGTTTCTTCGGCCTTTAGCGATGATGGAAACCGTCTTTTAACGGTTTGCAAGGGAAGGAAGATAATCGAGAGGGATACTCAAACGGGTAAAATTATCAATTCACATGTCAAAGAATCGGACGGCTTCGCTTCGTTGACAGCAGTTCTTGATGTCTGTTACCGGGATGATAAACCCATTGCGCTTTCAGACTCATCTGACCAACTGGTGGTCTATAATCCGTTCACGGGTGAGAATACCTTTTCAGGCCAAAAGAAAGTTTTTTCGTTAAAGGGTGTCACTCAAGGCGCTTTATCAAGATGCGGTAACCGGCTTGCGCTTCTGGATTCAGGCTCAATAAAAGTTTTCGATTTGGATGGTGAGCAACAAAGAGAATTCATTGTGCTATCCCATTTGGAATGGTTGAAATCAGTTTCGAATTCAGACATTTTTATTGCAGCAGGGCAAGCCGCTGGATGGGCACTCGTTGCTGTATCTGCTGAAAACGGAGAAATGGTCAAGATTAGAAATCCCAATTTAAGAGGTAAGGGCTTTTTTTCCCGCCTTTTCGGGGCTCTTCCTACATCGACTTGGGCTTTCGCCGAAGCAGGCCAAGGCAAATTGGGATGTCTCTCTGTTTGTGGGAAACAAACCATGAAATTGTTTACTGTCAGTTTAAGTGACGGAGAGATCACAGACGAGTTGGTGTTCCCTTCCAGGTATTTAAACGCCAAGCAACTCTGCATCACCAAAGACAATCGAATTTTCGCCATAGCGGCGCGATTTAATGGGGTGAAAGAAGAAAATGTTCTGATTGATCTTCCAGGCTCGCAAACTGATCTTCTGACGCAGACTCTGTGTGATAAAGGCACTGATTTTCTTTCTGCGTCCCCTGACTCCTCAATACTGGTGATAGGAAGTAAATCAGGAAAGCTTTCGATCTATTCGCTAAAGGGATCTGAAGAAGGGGAAGATAAACAGGTTACAACCGCAAGAAGTGAAGCTTCGACATCGCATGAAAGTCCCCAGATAGAATTGGCAAAGCCGTTTCCTGCACCATTATCAGGAGGCCTAAAGCGAGGTGACAGAGTGGCAACGATTGCCGCAATCGATATGAATACCCTCATCCTTCCTGAAGGGACAGTTGGGGTCGTTGCAAATGTTCACAACGATTCAGCGTCTTGCTATTTTGATGGATTCGACGGTCTCTTCGGCACCAGCGTCGGAACACTGAAGCCTTATGAAGCAGGGTCACCTATCCCCAAAACTGACGGCAATCGAGAGTATGATTTGGATAAGGCTGTATCGACCCTCGCCACCGGGTGGATACGCCCAGACGAATGGGTTGAAATCTCGAACGTTCCATCAGATGTGCGGAACAAACTCGCCGCGGGCCTGTTTGAGGAACTCGCCAAGGAAAGATATCGGTCGAATACGGACTGGCACACGATGCCCGCCACACAGTACCTTGGCAAGGGGATTGCACTCACAGGCCCGGATTCGATCGGACGAGTCGTTCAAATCGGCGACGCTAACCTTGATTCACCATCTCACTGCATCTGGGCTGCTCGCGTCCTCGGAGAGATCGTCCGGTCCACTTCCCCAAACGAGTTGACCCCGGGTGCCGCAAAGGAAGGTGTCGCATTTTTGATTCGAGTTATACGTAGCGGCACCCCTACCGACCAACAAGTGTGGAGTGCTGTCGAAGCTATTGGTGAGTTTCGCGTTCACGCACAGGAAGCCATCGAAGTCGTCTCGCAAGCAGCAAGCCAAATCAACCGAAACATTGATCGCCGCTTGTGGGAGATTTACGATCGTGCTTTGGCGAAAATTGGTGAATAGCGAGTGAGCAACCCCTCAATCCCTGTCCAGTCTGCAACGTCTAAATCGAGCGTAACGCGTCGTCCCTTCAATTTCCTGAGCCGATCGATAACCAGGTCACGGTTTAGCTGGTGGAGCCGGTCAGTCGAATCATCATCAAACTCGGAAAGCATTCGGCCGATAGTTGCCACACAACGGTGTAGAAAACTTTGCTCATGTATCGGCGTAGACCTTAGCCAATCTCGCT
>JARGOZ010000270.1 GCA_029213025.1 Verrucomicrobiales bacterium | reverse complement strand
AACTACGACGCTTCATAGCTACGACTCAATGTGCCCTGGATTTGGTGCTTACGAAAAAATAGCAGGGCAGGACTACAAGAATACATTGAAAAGTCGCCTCAAAGCCAGTTCAGAAAGGGTGCGTGGCTGATCCTGGTTACATTCCAGCAACTCACTTTTAGTCAATTCATACGCGAAATTGACTGATGAACAAAAGACCCGGAGAAGGCAGAATTTGAACCCAACGTAAGCCCTGAAAAGACACTCCCGGATTTTTATACAGGTTCAAACTTATCAAGTTTGAAATTGTATCCGGCAGTCCTCCATGAAGTTCTTTGGCTGCGAGCACGAATTGGAGGTGTTGGGCGCCTGGTTGGGAGTCACATTCTAAATCTCCGATAAAATTTTGACGGGCTGACCGCTTACGGTACTTTACTGATATAATTCAGGACAGTCGACGAGGACAGCAGCTCAGGCAATATCTTCGGTGTATCCTCCTTCGGGAGATAGAGAATGTTCACGGGGATAGCACCTTTGCCATATTGGTTGATCGCTTTTTCGATTTGGGCATCAGGCCGGGTCCAATCCGCTTTTAAAAGGACGATTCCTTTTTCCCGGATCGCTTTTTTTACTGTATCCGATTGGTATGATGCTTTGTTAGTCTGACAGGTGGCGCACCACCGGGCTGTGAAATCGATATATACCGGTTTGCCCTCGTCCCGCAGTTCCGCTACCCGGGCTGGTGACCAAACTTCCCACTTGAGACCTTCGGGAGCGGGTTTTCCCATGATAGTCCCTCCGAACACGAAAAGTGCGGTTAATCCGAGGGCTATGAATCGTATCTTTTTCGGCTTCGTCGGCAGGTGCCAGCGTCCGTAAACCCACAGTCCCAATGCAATCACCGAGAGCCCGATGATGGCGCGGAGACTGTGATCATCGGGAACGAGGCCTGAGTATACCCAGATCAGATACCCGGCGGTTCCAAATAATAAAAACGACATGCCCTGTTTAAAACTTTCCATCCACGGTCCGGGTCTTGGCAACCGCTCCACTAACGATGGAAATAGAGAAAGAATGATGTAGGGAAATGACAACCCCAGGGCGATCGAAGTGAATATAGCAAAAAACGGCACGATCGGCATCGATATGACGGCTCCGAGGGCTGTTCCCAGGAACGGTGCTGAACATGGTGTCGCGACGACGGTAGCAAGGACGCCGGAGAAAAACGTCCCGGATAATCCGTTTTTGTTCGCGAGCTTTCCGCCCACTCCAGTGGCGGACATGCCGATTTCAAAGACGCCGGCCATGTTCAGGGCGAGAACAAACATCACGAGGATCAATGAAAATACAAACCAGGGATTCTGTAGTTGAAAACCCCAGCCAATTTGCTCTCCCTGAGAGCGCAATAGAAAGAACAGTCCCGACAATACCCAAAACGAAATCAAAACGCCAAGGGCGAAAACCAGACCGTGAAGCGTGATCTTTTTCCGATCTTCACCCGCCTGATTGACGAAGCCCATGATCTTCAGGCCTATCACGGGAAATACACAGGGCATCAGGTTGAGGATTAACCCGCCAACAAACGCGAGGCCAAGAAGGACGGCCAGATTTGAAGAGCTCGCCGAAGTCATATCAATACCTATCTCAGGGGCGATTGCAATAGCACCGGCAGAGGGGGCGGATTTATGAAACCCACTCGCAGAATACAAGATTCCCGACAATCGTTCGGTAGGCATTTCAGAAAGGAGATCCGGATTTTTCGTCGCAGTTAACACGTAGGTTCCGTTTTCCCGTTTTTCGAATTGTTGGATTGATGCGCCGTTGGTTTTTGTGTCGTCCGAGAAAAAGTACAGGTCTTTTAGGGATGAGTTCGCGTTTTCTCCCGGAGTTAGTACAAGTTCGTAGTGCAGTCCTCTATCGACGGCTGCCACTTCCCAGGCACTCGTCGGCTGAGGGACTTTCTTCAGAGCATCTTCGATATTCGCTGCTTCCGAACTCTGCACTGCCTTTTCCGTGACAGGCAAATTCAGGCTGAAAGTTCCCGCTCCCCGGGAACAATTTTTATCATCACAATGCTGCCAGTTGGCCTCCACCGAAAACTCATACTCTTCGCCGGGAGGCAATTCTTTCGGGGTGCTGACTTCCAATATCAGATAGTTGACATCGCCATAACCGTAGTTGGTGACTTTTGTCCCTTCCCAATCGACTTTTTCGAGTCGTTTTGGTGTTGTAAACAAAGTATCGCCCGATTCAAACCCTTCAGGTAACTTCCAATTTAAATCCGGAGCCAACTCAATATTTCCCGATTGCTTCCAATAGGTATGCCAGCCTTCCTGGTGAGTGAATTTCAGGGCCATATAGAATTTCTGCCCCGGAACAACAGTCGTCGCATTTGATACCAATTCGGCCGTCACCGCAGATGCCGGTTGGCTTTGGTCGGCAAGCCCACTCAATGAATCGTAGGGATTGATCCCCTGGCAAAACGCAGTGGCAAAGTGGAGGAAGAGCGTCAGAACGGCGAGATATACCGGGGTTTTTTTCAGGGTTGTTTGGAATACTGCGTTCATAGAGTTAACTTTTATTCGACGCATGGAACTCTTTTTCGTTCATATTTGCTTCGATTTCAGGCATAAATAAAAGTTCGGATTCGGGGAACTGATATCTGGTCATCTCATCACAACGCATTGTGATCGATCACGAGCCCACGCAACCGTCCCGCAAAGGCGTTGCCTTTCCATCCGGCACCGAACACGGTGAACCCGGTGTTTCCCGCCGGGTGAGTGACCGGGAACGATTTGGATGATTCGCCGACGTTCAACGTGATGGTTTCGAAATCGCGGCGGACTCGAATCTTGGTCCACGTTTCCGGTGGCACTCGCAACCTGGTATGCAGGCTGTGAGTTTTCCATTTCGCATCCCAAAACGAAGCAAGCAGTCTGCCGTCCTGTATATCGAGCCGTAGCCCGTGGCGCCTTCCGAGGGCGCCGTTGACGAGTAGAACCTGATCCCGGTCGGTCTTCGGTTTCACTTCGAATTCGAGCGTGAAAGCTCCATGCCACGGCAACGCTTCGCGCGGCAGCTCGAGGTAGGTGCCGTGTCCGTCGAACTCCAGACAATGTGTGCCGCCGTCCTCGACCCACTGCGGCTCGGACCGTTCTATTTCGGCCGGATAGTTTTCGCTGAACAAACCGTTTACCGTGCCGCGTCCGGTGGTGCTGTTGGAGAATCCTCCCAGTGTGGCCCAGAATGGACGACCTGCTTCGGTCAGAAGAACTGCGCCGTGGCGGGGGGTGAAATGGTAACGGAGCGAGGGAATTCGCGACGCCGCGATCTGGAGATCGACAGGTTCCTGCCGTTCATCGGAAAAGACGCGCAGAGTTTGGGCCCGGTCTGGATTCGGCGAGGGGGAGACGACGGGGCGCGAGCGCCAGGTTTTTCCCGACGTCGAGGTCAGGCGGAGATGAAACTGCCCGGTAGCGATTTCCGGCTGAACCGGCACTTTGAAATTTGCTTCAGTCACCTCCATCGACGCAGGCAGGTCGAGCTGGCGATGGCAGGTTTTCACGGACAGATGGATGCCGCCCGCAAAACCGCGGGCGATCATTTGTTTTTCGACGATTTCCCGCAGCGGGAGGACCAACGAGCCTTTGTCGAACTCGATGTGTAGTTCGCCGCTTGCTATATCTTTGTTTGGAATCGCCAGGTAGATCTGGCGCTGATGAACCGACACCGGACGGATCAGTTGCACAGTTTGCGCCTGGCCAGGGTCGGGTACCGGTGGGGCACCGTTGCTAAACCACTCGGCCGTGGCTCCGCGCAACGTCAGCGTACCGTTGACTGTTTGATTATTGATAGACCGGAATTCGACCAGTAGACGCACCTTGTCGGGATCCCTACCGAAAAATTCGTCCTGCGGGTCGTAGGTATAGACTTCGTCATCATCGCCAAGCAGCTCAATAAGGGCCAGCGGTTCCGATGATTTTACCCCGGCAGTCAGTGTATGATCGTCTCGCCACGCCAGCGTTGCTGTTCCGGGGTGCAGCAAGTCACGGAGTGGTTGTTTCACATATAGATGATCCCAGTTCCAGGTGGCGCGGACCGCGGTGTGATGAAAGCCCTCGTTGAATTCAAGGTCCCTGCCCTCGAAATTCCTGACTGACAGAACCGGGACGAGAGCTGTGACTTGCGGATGTCGTTCGGTCGGTAAATGAAAGCGGTGTTCGCCGAGTTTGCCTGTCTCAAATACCACTTCTGGAAATTGATGGACTGTCTTGCCTGAAAGATCCTCTAATTTCAATTTGGCCCGGTAGGTGGTAGACTCGACTGAATCGGGAACGTTGAGTAATTCAAACACTGCTCGTTCGCCGAGAGTCACAGCCTTTCGTGAACTTAGTATGAGGTTCGGTATAGTTAGATCATCACCCGGCATCGGAGTCGGATCTTTATTTTTTATCCGGCTCATGTAGTAGCGAATGATGCGGCCGGTCGTTCGGCTGCCGTAGACTGTCGGGCGGATACTGGTGTTCTCATTCTGCTCGTCCCACTCCGGCAGGACGATAACATCGGGCCGGGCCTCCATGGCCGCTTCGAATGAACGACGCAGGGTTCGGGTACCGTCCTCGTGCAAACTGTTTGAACGCTCCGGCGACATATGTGATCTGTAGGCGCTTAACCCGAGGTATTTGCTTCGGTAGGCAGGCTCACTGAGGACGCTCTTAAAAACCGGTATGAAAATGTCCCGGTAAAAGGCTTCGTCAAAGGTGTGATCAGGGTGTCGGAATGCGGCGGGATAGTTGAAATAAATTCCGTCACAGACATCAAGGTAGCTGCGCAGCACGGCCTGCTCTTTTTCTACCGCGGCGCGGGTGATTGGTTCCCCGCGCATGAACGGTTGCCGCAATTTCGCGACATTGGTCAGCGCGGGAAGGTAAAGAAACTGATCACCTACCTCCCGCCGCAGGGTGTCCAGCAACTTGCGCCACCGTTCCGGGCTGAGCCCTTCGCCGCGGTAGCTGGTCACCAGAACTTTTCCGTCGATGCGCGGCACCGCGGGATGATTGATCGCCAGTTTCAGGATCTCCAGCTTGGCCTCGATGGCAGCTTGATCATCGGTGGCGAGGAATTCCGGTAGCAATCCAGTGCTAATAAAACCCGCTTCACGATGCGCTTCGAACATGCGAATCCGGCGGGTTGTTTCCGGAAAAAACGCCAGCCCATCGATGTCATATTTCACAACCTCTTGCAACGTTCGGCGGTAGCTGGGCAGTGGGGTGGGATAGATCGATGGCACCCGGTATTTCCGATCGACAAGGAGGGGGCGGTCGTTCCACTGATGGTAGTAGTTTTTACCAAGCGGATATTTCATCTGCGAGCGTGAGTAAACCAGCGGGCGCCGTGTCAGTGGTTTGCGGGAATCAGCGGCGGCACGGATTTCCGCCATCAGTTCGGAGGACTGCTGCATCGCTTCCTCCCGGGTCGGCGGCTTGCCTGAAGGGGTGAGGCGAAACTCCGAAAAACGCAATTCGCCGGTCAATTCGGTGACCACGATGGCGACACTTAGAGCATGCGATTCGGGGCGGGTGGTAAAATTCAATTCCCTATTACTTGTGGTACCGGGTATCAGTGGCCTCAAATTTGTCGAAGTGCGGTGATAGGGTTTGAATGGCCCGACACCTTCTGACGGAAGCTCGCGGATCATCAGTGAAACCCCGGCTGCTTCATGGAGTTCTGTCGCATCAACTTCGACGCGCGCCAGGTAATTGGTTCCCGGCTCAACCGGCATCGATCCGAGATCGATACTCACGGTGGCTGCTGATTTCGAAACGATGGAAAAACGTTTCTCCTCGTCGTCGATACCGCCCTCAATGTCGCCGGTTTTCGGCAGTGAATATGATGAGGGCACGACGATATGGGTTTGGGGTGGATCGTTTTCAGCCGCTTCAAGTGCTGCGAACCAGGCGCCAATTAAAATAACTACCGGAAATATACTTCTCATCAACTGCCAATTAGATATATCCAGGCACTAATCCCACATCGCATTGATTTCTTTCACCGTCTCGTCGACGAGTACCTTGCCGCCTTCGGAGCCTACCTGGCAACTGTTGACGATGGCGCTGTAGCCTCCCCGGGCCTCGGCGGCTTCGGTGGCCAGGTAGGAGCCCTGGCCTGCCAGCTGGATGACGAAAGTTTGCAACGCTTTACTGCGTGCTTTCATGCGGATGCCGTATTCGGTATAGAGTTCAAACCGGTTGGTGCAAATCGCCACATCGCCGATTCGAAGTATGTGTATTTCAACAGGTAGAGAAGGGTCGGTTTCCTGCTGTTCGAAGCGATCAATGGTACCCTGATTCCACGCCCAGCGTGCCATTTTCTTATGCAGATTTTTTTTCGATTCGGTGCGGATCTTTTCGATGACGGCTTTGGCTTCAGTCAGTTCATTCTCCGTCACCAGGCGTTTGGGTAGTGACAAATCGACCACGTGGTGAATCATCGGCGGGTCTTCGTGGAAATCATCCTTCGCCACGAGCCAGGCTTCGTCGACCGCGGCCACGATGCGCCGGGAAATTTCCTCCAGTCTCGTCAGTCCGCGAGCCTTGAGCATCCGCTGTTCCGCAGCCTTGCGGAACAGGTGGCGGGTTGCCTGATCGCCGGCTGCTCCGATCCAGGCGAGAATCACCACCTGGTCGCCGAATTTTTTGCGGAGCGACTGTCGGACCTGGTGCCAGTAGTCCGCATTGACCGCTGACCGGCTGCCCGCCTCCTGGGCCGGGCAGGCCACATTAACCGCGATAGCCGCCGGTTGGTTCGCTGTATCTGTCTGGAAAAAGAGCACTTCCACACCGTGATCTTCGTATCCTTCGATACCTTTGAAATTGGCGGTTTGGGTCGCTCCATACATTTTCGCGGTGCCATCGAGGTAGGTAATTCGACGGTTCTGAGCAACTACGGCTTGTCCTAATCCCCACGCGACCCTGCCCGGTTTCCGAGCGATCCATGCCTGCTCGACCAGATCCGCTACTTTGTTGACGAGGAAGTCTACAAATTCGGACGGGGTCGTGACTCCCTGCTCGGGAATTTTATAGTTCCCTTCCATCATGACCGGTGCGGTGTGAGTATGCGTGGCGCTGAGAAAAACCTTTCGGGGATCGAGCCCATCAAGGCTCCGCTTGAGCAGATTTTTTCGGACCCGATGCAAAACATCGTCGGGAATGATGACGAGATCACAGGAAACCATGACTGCCTGATCAATAGTATTTCCTTCGGCATCACGCTTTTCCAGGACCACCGCCGCAGCCATCACCGGCGACTCCACTGTCTCGGCGATGCGAGTCTGAAACTGGCCGGACAAGGCAACCGGGAGTGGCGGGGTGATATTGGTCCGTGCAGCTCCGATCAGTAGTTCCGCCTGTGCACTGGGGAGAAGCAAAAGAGCTGCTATACATCCGGAGAGAAAAGTATGGGGGGCGTAAAAAAATGAGACCGGTTTCATGCCTCAAATCTTTGCCGTGCCAGAGAGATGTCAAACAGGTAACAGCAATCTCAACCATTCTGACGATCAGGAGCAAAACCCTGCGCGTCTTCCTGGCTTCATTCAGCTCAAAATCACATTTGCACAAACGTTTGCGCAATATATTTTTGGCATCATTCAAT
>JARGOZ010000269.1:6953-7735 GCA_029213025.1 Verrucomicrobiales bacterium | reverse complement strand
CAGATGATCGCCATCTGCGAGCGGGTCATGTAGGGAAACTCCGCCTCCATAGTGTGCTTGTTCTTCGGCACCCGGGCACCGTGCTGATGGACCAGCATGCCGAGATTTTTGTACCGCAGCCCCTCCATCGCCTCCCCCACTTCATCCGTGCCCAGATCAGTAACCGGGTTCCGGTTACTGGATTGATTGCAGGCGGAGTGAAGAGAATTCAGCGTGAGCGGATAATTATCCGGCGTGGTTGCCTCCTTTTCGAGAAGGCAACCCAGCACGCGCGATTCGGCAAAAGTAAGCAAAGGGATCGAGCGATTCTGTTCTACGGAATCGTCGGCATCAGTTTCGTCAAAATCTTCGTCAGACATGACTGACTATTTCAGAAGACCGCATTTTGTTCAACGGCGCAGTCACAAAGAAATCACCAACAACAAAAACCGGTATGAAGCTGCTCACAAATCTACTGCTTTTGATTTCCTGGTTTCCTTCTCCGCAGCGGAAGACGAAAAACCAAAAGTGGTCAGAGGCAGCGTTTCTTTTGAGGGCCTGAACACGGAAAACCTGAAAATCGTTCCGAAGTCTCAGCTTGCGATTATCAACTGGCACGGCCCGGTAAATCTCCAAGAACTGGAAATTTTATCACCGCCGGGAGCAACCACTCTGCATCGCGTTCTCAGCGGCCAAACAACTGTGATATCCAGTGAAGCCCTGAAATCGAAAAACGGTCAGATCATGGTGATTGATCAAAACGGTATCATCGTAGGACCTTCGGGCGGGATCAAACTGCGGTC
>JARGOZ010000269.1:0-6943 GCA_029213025.1 Verrucomicrobiales bacterium | reverse complement strand
GAACAAATCTATATCTCTATATACCGCCAGGGATTGATTGTATCATGAGTCGTAAGCTCGGTGAGAAGAAGGTAGAGAAAAAGCCGGAATCTCAGGTTGTGGAAACTGACCAGCCTGCTGATAAAAATGATACCCGCACAGTTACCGGTTCATCGAAAAAGAAGAAAAAACGGTAGCACAGTCACTCTTGTCTGTGGGCCAATACTGAGGCGCTTCAGCTCTGTCTTATTCGGCGTTTTTTCACTCACCTTTATATTCACAGACAAGAGTGGCTGTGCAACTTACCGGCAGGAGAGTGAAATAGGCAAACAGAGGGTCCGAAGGTCATCTTTTTGTCTCACATTTTTCTGTCATTATTCAACTTTATCGATCGCATCGACACCTGGATTAGAGACGAAAACGGAGAACCGTCAGTTGAAAGCTCAGTCTATCAGGACCGGCTCTCACGTGGATGGTACTGGGGAACCGAATGGTTTAAGGAGACGCTGCTCCAACTTCGCGAAGCCGGGGTCGTTCCCAACCGCACCTACCGTTCCGGGCCGATGTTGAAAGATCACGCCGAAAACCAGGCGATGTTGATTATGCAGGCAGGGATGAAGCATTTTGGCCTGAGCGAAGAAGCATTAGTTACTCCATTGCGAGGTGACATCACACAGGCTGCTATCGCCGCCAGGATTTTTCGGGAAACTACCGTAAGCCAGCAATGGATCGCTGAACAACTCGGCATGAAAAGCGCTCCTAATGTCAGCCAACAAAACCGGAGATTTCGAAAATTCGGTAACAAATTACCAAAAAACATAAAAAAATGGCAGAAAATCAAGATTTTTTGACTGACCCCGATGACCGAAAGCATCGCCCCGCTAAAAGAGATGTTTCGAAAATTAATAGGAAATTGGTTATTCAAGGGAAAAAATCAAGCCCTTATCGGGCCGGGGTTGGATGGGGTGCAATCTCAGAGTGATGTCCGCTGGCACGATTGGAATCCTTGATCACGACAAGTTCCATATCGTTTCCCAGCTTCTTCAATCGACGTTTAGCTTCGACCGCCGGGACTCCTTATTGGTAAAACAAATCAGGCAAAATTCGATCTCTTCCTTCATGATAATTTTGCCGACGTTTTTCATACTGGCTTTGCGACAGGGCAGCGCATCGGGTCCAGGTGTTTTCAGGTCCCCGGACAATTACTACCAATCTTGTCATTGCATTTATTGCGTTCCGGGCGGATTTTCATAGGTGAAAGATGAATCCACGCCGTCTGCCTTTCCGGAAACTCGATGGAGCCTGGTGCTGCAGGCAGGGCAGGCCGATCCAAAGGCGGAAGTGGCGCTCAACGAACTCTGTCGGCAGTATTGGTATCCGATCTATTCCTTTGCCCGGCGAACCGGGAAATCTCCTTCCGACGCGGAAGATTTGACCCAGACTTTTTTTCAACGCCTGCTGGAGCGCGATATTCTGGAACGGGCTGATCGGAAAAAGGGCAAGCTGAGGACGTTTCTGCTGGCTGCGTTTAAAAATGTATCTTCGGAGGAGTGGAAGCGGGAAAAACGTTTAAAGCGGGGCGGCGATAAACAAATCGTTTCACTGGAGTTGAGAGATGCGGAAGACCGCTATCTCAACGAACCGATTTCTTCGGACATTACCCCTGATCAGGCCTATGAGCGGAGTTGGGCTCTGACTTTACTGGATAGCGTGCTCACCGATTTGCAGGAGGAATTTGCGAAAAAGGGCAAAGGCGACCATTTCGAAGTGCTGAAGGAATTTCTCGGCGGCGCTCCGCGAGATCACTCTCTGGGCGATGCCGCTGAAAAACTTGGTCTGAATGAAGTTGCCACCCGGGTGGCGCTGCATCGCATCCGCAAGAAATATAGGCAGCACCTGGAAGATTGCATTCGGGAAACGGTGGGATCGGAAAAGGATCTGGAAGAGGAAATTGGCAGACTGTTCGCCGTTTTCGAGAAATAAAAAAAACGGCATTGAAGTGTAACGCAGGCGAACGAATGGCCAAAGTAGAAGTGGAAACCTATTAATAATCACTTCTTACTACTATTTATTATGTCACGGAAAAAACGCACGTATTTGAAAACTCACAAATGGCACTTCATTATCCTCGCAATTTGGATCATTGTTGGCCTGATCGTGTTCGTGATTGGATTCCTGAAGAACTCGGGAGTGCTCTGATTTTCGACCGATGATTTCTCATTGTCAAAGCTGTGGCGCTGAAATACCAAAGGATGCCCCCCTTGGTATCTGTCCCCACTGTTTGCTCGGGGACGAAAGCCGCCCGGGAGACGGCGCACAGAAATCCGGGGGGTTTACTCCCATTAAAACAGGCGTACTGAATTCCCGTTTCCCCAATCTCCATATCATGAAATTGATAGGTCGAGGTGGGATGGGCGCGGTATACCTTGCGCGGCAGCCCGCTCTGGACCGGCTGGTTGCACTGAAGATTCTACCTTCGGAATTTGACGAGGATCCCGCGTTTGCCGCACGCTTTATGAGGGAAGCGCAGGCTCTCGCCGCGCTGAATCATCCCAACATCGTAACTCTGTATGATTTCGGGGAACAGGATGACCTTTGCTATATCACGATGGAATATGTAGAGGGAGCCGACCTGGCCGAATTGCTTGATTATGGAGGTATCACCGCATCTGAGGCACTCAAGATCATTCCCCAAATCTGTGAATCTCTCCAGTATGCCCATGATAAAGGGGTTATTCATCGGGATATTAAGCCATCAAACATTCTCATCGATTCCAAAGGCACAGCTAAGCTAACGGATTTTGGGCTGGCTAAATTTGTCGATCCGGATGCGCTGAATAACTATACCTTAACCGAGACCAATTCGATTCTCGGGACGCCTGCTTACATGGCACCTGAACAAAGGGAGGCCGGCGACGTGGATCATCGTTCCGATATATATTCTCTTGGCGTGGTACTCTACGAATTACTGACCAATCGACTTCCGCAGGGAAATGTGGATACACCCTCGGATACCAACCCGGGTTGTCCCAGGCATGTGAACCGGGTCGTGTTTCGTGCCATGGAAGCAAACCCGGATTCCCGGTACCAAAGCGTGGAAAAGATCAGGGAAGATCTGATCAATCCGACTTGGTATCATGTTCACTGTTCCACACTGAAAAGACTACTCCTCGTTTTTGGGATTCTTCTTTTCATCGGGATCAGCGCCGTTTTGATTAGCCAGCAAAGGGAGATTCGATCAAAAAATCAGGTCCTTGCCCTGTATGAGAATGATCCCGGGGCAATTACTGAAAGACTGAGACAACAAATAGAAAAGAGGGCAGAGGAAGTAAAAGCCTCCCATTCCGGTGATTGGCGTGAATTGGAGGAGATCAACCAGGCAACGTTACAACAGCTCGAACAGATCGAGGAACTTATCACCTCAGTAAAAACGGGTCTTGCGGGAAATCCGGATCCGATTTTCGCAGAAGCTGCCCGCCTTTTGGCCAGTGAAGACCAGGGCACCATTGAAGCACTCAAATTTCTGGAAAAGAGCAGACCGGAAATCGTCAGCAAAATTGACCGTCTTCTTGTCGCAGAAGATGTATCAGAAGAACGCCAACGAGAGGCCTTGCGCCCGATTCTATTAGAAGCAGAGATTCATCAAAAGAAGTTTGAATGGGACAATGCCATTGAAGACTATAGTTTTGTTGTGGCGAACGCTCCCAACTGGTGGAAGGCAAGGATACTGTTGGGGAGTCTCCACCGTTCCCTTGCCAATTGGGATTTGGCGAAAGAGCATTTTTCATTTGCGCTTGAGATTTCGGAATCGTACGAAGAAAAGATCACCAGCCGTTTGAATCTGGCATTGTTGTTGAATGAACGGGGAGAGGCGAATCAGGCCCGTCTTCTCCTAAGGGAAGCTTTGAAACTAACAGAGACCCATCTCCCTGCGGATCATATCCTCGCGGCACAAGTTGTTTCCGGTCTTGGTGATAATCTTGTGTCCCAGGGGAAATTCGAGGGAGCGGAAACACTTTTTCGAGAGGTGTTGAAGAAAAACGAGCGAACCCTTGGACGGCACCATCCGATAACACTGGGCTCCATCAAGAGGCTAGCGCACCGTCTTCAGGACCGGGCCGAATTCACAGAGGCGGAAAAACTCTATCGGGAGGTCCTTCAGAGCCAAAAATCCACCCTTGGCCCTCAGCATCCATATACCTTGGATGCCCAGGCCTGTCTCGGTTATTCCTACATGGGGCAGGGGAGATTTGCAGATGCGGAACCATTGTTCCGTGATGCCATGGAAAAAGGAACAGTCATCCTTGGCGATAAACACCAGAATGTTTTACCCTGGCTAAACAATCTGGGATGGTCATTGCACCGGCAAGGGAAATTTAAGGAAGCAGAACCGATCCTTCGTCAGGTAGTTGAATTCACCAGGAAAACCTGGGGAGTAAACCATCCCAATGTGCTGATTGGGCTTGGGAATCTGGGATCCAATCTCGAAGCTTCAGGACAGTATCAGGAAGCGGATAGCATTTTTCGGGAGGTGTTGGCAGCAAACGAAAAGATTTGGGGACGAGAGCATCCGACCACGCTTTCTTCGATTATCAATATAGCCAACCGGCTTCAGGCGAGAGGCAATTATATTGAATCGGAAAAACTTTATCGAGAAGTGCTTGAGTCTCGAACCCGCGCACTTGGTCCTGAGCACGTCGATACCCTGGACGCGAAAGCCTGCCTCGGATACTGTTTCATGGGGCAGAGGAAATATGCGAAAGCAGAACCCTTTTTTCGGGAGGCAGTGCAAAAGGGAACGATTGCTTTGGGTGAACAACACCCGTCTATGTTGACCTGGCTAAATAATCTGGGCTGGTCGCTACATCAACAGGGAAAATTCAAGGAAGCAGAACCGATTTTACGTAATGTTGTAATCATTGCGAGGAAGGTTTTGGGAGATCAGCATCCTAATCTGATTTCCAGCCTTCAGAATCTAACAGCGACTCTCGACGCTTTAGGGAAGCAAGGGGAGAGCGAAACATTTCTGCGTGAAATCGTTCATATCTGTAAAATGAGATTTGGATCAGATCATCTGCAAACTGAGCGATCGATAGTAGATCTTGCACGAAATATTTGGCACCAGGATCGGCTGGCTGAAGCGGAAGAACTCTACCTGGAGATTTACAAACTAAGTAAGAAAAACTATGGCGCTGACTCTCGAGAGACTTTGAAAGCAATGAATAATCTTGCCGTTTTGCAGCGGGATCAGGAGAAGTACTCTGAAGCCGAAGAACTCATTCAACAAGTAGTCAAAACCAGAGAACGATTGTTTGGCCGGAGTGACCCCGATACATTGGTCTCTATCGGAAGTCTTGGGATTCTATGGAGTCAGATGGAAAAATATCGTGAGGCGGAATCGGTTCTAAAAGAGGCATTCGAAGGGTTGGATGAGTTGGGCAAAAACACACAATATGATGCCGCAAAGCTTAAGATACAAAGGGAACTGAAAGAGTGCCGGGAGAAGCTGGGCGGAGGGCAATGAACCAGCCTTTAATCGTTATGAGTCGTTCAGGCGAATCGATCTCAGCCTTTAACGGGCAAATTTGCAAAAAAAGTTCCCAAAAAGTGTAACGCAAGCGGCCGGACGGCCCAGGAGGTAAGTGAGAACATTAATTAACCATAGAAAATCACTTCCTGAATATGAAAACAATCACTACACTCATCTTTGCAACCGTCACTGTCGCACTCACTTCCAACGGCAGCGCACAGCAGCTGGTTGGCGAAAGCTCCTACGTCATTTGGAATGTTATTTCACAGCAAGAAAGAAACAATTACACCAGAGATTTTGAAAAATCCAGATACGACTATGACGACGCTTTGGCAAAGCGGGACTACTCAACAACCCGGGATCAATGGCACGCCTGGAATAACTATGCACAGGGCATCGCCAACTGGCAAAATCAACTGGTCGCCTGGTCAAACCTGACCATTACCGTGCGGTTGGTTAATGACCCCGCCGGCCGTATTTCGGGAGTCTACCGCCTCGGGACCTTTGAAGATGTGTCGACCTTCCTGAATCGGAACCGGGCACTGTTCGGAAAAACCAGCCGGGTCACAGTGGCTTACGAAGGAAACTCCGGGAGCACAGGATCGGTAGCGAGCAGAAAGGGAGGCAATGGTTCCAAGTCCGCTTCAGGCAGAAGTAGACGCACCGCAACCGGTGCCGGAAGTGGTGGCGGAGGCGGCGTCAGCAGCCGGGTTTCAGAAGGAGCCGGAATCCTGGGATTCTAAGCAAGAGAACAATAGATAAAGACGAAGGCCCGGCCATTTTTCAATGGCCGGGCCTTTCTGCGTACAAACAATCCGGGATTTTTGAAAAAAGTTGTCTAAAAGTGTAACGCAACGAGACCGATGGCCCAGGTAGAAGTGAAGACAATAATATTAACTCAAACCACTACTTATATGAAAACAATCACATCTATCCTGACAGCAGCAATCGTTGTCCTTTCGGTAGCCGGTTCCCATGCCAATGACTGGCTCTACGATGAAGTCGATGCACACCATCCGTGGAGGAAACTGAACAACCACGAAATTCAGAAGCGGGGCATCCGGCCTGAGTTTCACTTCAACAGCATCCACGGAAATACCTATTTCTACTGCGATCCTCAGGGATACCTGGTCAGAGTGGCGGGCCGTTCGATTCGATACGTCGATTACGACGCACTCTTGAAAACGGTAGCTCGCTGGGAAGACTCAACGGTTCAGACTAAAAAAGGGCACTGGGATTACCAGAACTGGAACTTTAGTCAGCGTTGGTTTTTCTCCAACGGAAACAAGGAAAACGTAGTCTTCTGGATCAAGTAAAAAAACATGAGCGAAGCCCGCGGTGCCTAACAAGTCACCCGGCGGGCTTTTTGCCATTTTTTTGGGAGAATGGTTTTCACTTATTTCAGCTTTCCTTTTCCTCTGTCAGTTCGCTCAG
>JARGOZ010000268.1 GCA_029213025.1 Verrucomicrobiales bacterium | reverse complement strand
AAAAGACAGACCAAACAGGGTACGGTCCCGTATTTAACAGGGTACAGTCCGTGACCTGACAGGGTACAATCAGGTAAAATATACCGCCGATTTTTATGGATGGAAACCACAGATTGGCATTTACGAATCCTTCAGAAGGGTTTACCAATAAGAGTAATCAACTCACATCACAACATGGCAGATCAAGACATCGAAATCACAGCATATCTCAAGACCTTCTGCGGCTGGAGCGAAGGCATTCGCGCTATCTTCCGGAAATACGATTTGGACTTTGAGGAAAAAGACATCATTAAAAATCCGGCTTTCCGTTGGGAAATGGAGCAAAAAAGCGGTCAACCGCTGTCTCCCTGCGTCATCGTGAACGGCACGATGTTGGCTGATGTCAGTGGTGAAGAAGTCGAACAGTGGATGATCGAGAACGGGATACTCAAGCCCAGCAGCGAAGAGCCTGATGCACCTATTGATTCAGCATGCACTGATGAGCAACATGCTGCGATGGATGCGGCTGCACTTCGCGGTGGAAATGTGAAAATCATCGAGTAGATCTCTTTTTCCCGATTCCTCAGAACTGTTCTTGAAGGTTGGGAATCCACTTCCTTTGTCAATCCGTACCACGACCAAACACAATGCCTGAACTGCCCAAAAGAGGCCTCGGAAAAGGTTTGAATGCCTTAATCAAAACTCCGTCCGCCGTTTCGCTTAATGCTCCTGTTCAAACTCCTTCGTCACCTGTCGATCCCGTAACCGGGGAGCAGGTTATGCGGGTTTCGCTCGATCAGATTACACCCTCGCCTTTTCAGCCGAGAAAACGGTTTAACGATGAACATCTTGATGAGCTGGCGGAATCGATTCGCGAGCACGGACTGATCCAGCCGCTCGTTGTCCGACCGGTAAACGGTAAATTTGAATTGATCGCCGGGGAGCGACGCTGGCGGGCCTGCACCCGTCTGCAGCTTGAAAAAGTGCCCATCGTAACACGCGATGCTTCTGACAAAGAAGTGCTCGAAATGGCGCTGATTGAGAATCTGCAGCGGGAAGACCTCGATCCAATTGAAGAAGCCGAAGCCTATAACCGTCTCGCTATCGAATTTGGTCTCAAGCAGGAGGAAATCGCGAAGCAGGTCAGCAAAAGCCGCAGCGATGTCTCCAACACCATGCGTCTGCTCGGGCTCGACCGGGATGTTCAACTCTACGTTTCCCAGAAACATATCAGCCGCGGCCATGCCAAAGCTCTGCTCGGGGTTCCCAACCGCCCGGAGCAAAAGATGCTCGCCGATATCATCGTAAAGAAAAAACTGACCGTGCGGGAAACCGAGGCTCTCGTTCAAGAGCATGTTCACGGCAAATCATCAACCAAACCGAAGGGTGGCAGTGACGATTTGGGTATGCCGGACAAAGAGGATTCCTATCTGAAATTTGTCGAAGACAAGTTGCGCGGACGCTACTCCACCAACGTTGTCATCAATCACAAAGACAAAAAAGGCAAGATCGAGATCGAATACTACGGCAACGAGGATTTGAGCCGCGTTCTCGAGTTGATGGGCGTGAGCCTCGACTAGGATTTGGCCAGTTCGCGAAGCAGGTTTTGGTTCAATCGAATTCCGGCTTCGAAGTTCTCAATGGTAAAATTTTCATTGGGAGCGTGAATTTGGCAGTCCGGAAGGGCCAGTCCCATCATTAAAGTATCGATCCCGAGGATATCTTTGATGTCCTGGATGATCGGGATTGATCCGCCTTCGCGAATCAGCTTCGGATCGTCGTTGAAAGTCGATTTCAAGGCGGCCTGTGCAGCTTTGCCGAATTTGGAATGCGGGTCCATCACATAGGCCGGTCCGTCGTGTCCCGGATCCAGCTCGATCCGGCAGGAATCCCCAATTTGTTCTTCGAGAAATTTCGCAGCTGCTGAGATGATTTCCGCCGGATCCTGATCGGGTACGAGGCGGAAACTCAGCTTGGCCATCGCCTCGCGTGGAATGACGGTTTTCGAGCCTTCACCCTGGTAACCGCCGCCGATTCCGTTGACCTCTGCGGTTGGTCTTCCCCAGCGTCTTTCCAGCGATGAGTAGCCGTCCTCTCCCCATGTACCGGGTGATCCGGTTTCCGCGAGAGTGGCCGCATCGCCATCGGGCAGCGCGGCCCACATGTCGCGTTCCCATTTTTCTAGGGGTACCACTTTATCGTAAAATCCCGGCACCTGAACTCTGCCTTTCTCGTCGTGGAGCGAGGCAACCAGGCGGGCCACAACCTGCGCCGGATTCGCAACCGCACCACCGTAAACTCCGGAGTGCAGATCGAGAGACGGGCCTTTCACGACAAATTCGAGGCAACCGATCCCGCGGAGGCCGTAAGTCATTGTCGGAATCCCGGGTCCAATCATGCCGGTGTCTGAAACCGCACAAATATCCGCCGCGAAGAGATCCCGGTTTGCTTTGATGAACGGAGCCAGGTTGGGGCTGCCGATTTCCTCTTCCCCTTCGAGCAGGAAAATCACATTTACCGGCAGATCACCGTCTGCCTTGAGAGTTTCTTCCACCCCGAGGATGTGGGCGAAATTTTGCCCCTTGTTATCGGTAGCTCCCCGGCAAAAAACGCGGCCATCGATCAGGGTCGGTTCGAAAGGCGGGGTTTTCCATTCTTCGACCGGATCCACCGGCTGGACATCGTAGTGTCCGTAAATCATCACCGTTGGGCGGTCTTTTTTCACTGCGTTTCCGGCGACCACCACCGGGTGCCCCGGGGTAGCATGCTTTGTGGCATCGAGCCCCATTTTATCAAAACGATTGATCAACCAGTCGGCGCAGTTTTCCACATTTTTCTTGTGGGTGGAATCAGTGGAGACACTGGGAAAACGGAGATATTCAAAAAAGGATTCGACTTGCGGTGACATGCGGGATGATACCCACGGCGCACCCGACTTTCAACGGGCAATCGGGCGGAAGCCTACCGGATTGCGCGCTTGATCGAAACTTCACCAACCTTTACAGGATGCGCATGAAATTTCTAGCTACTACGTTGGCCGTTTTGCTGTCCGCCTCATTGGTGACGGCGGAATCGGAACTGAAGCTCGCCAAAATTTTCGGCGATCACATGGTGCTTCAGCAAGGGAAACAGACCTCGATTTTCGGCGATGCTAAAGCCGGTGCGGATGTGACCGTTGAATTCGCCGGGCAGAGTCTGAAAACAAAGGCCGATGACAACGGTCATTGGTCCGTCACTCTCGAAGCGCTGAAGACGAACGCGACAGGCCGGGAACTGAAAATTTCTTCAGGTGATCAATCGGCATCGGTTAAAGATATTCTCGTCGGTGAAGTCTGGATGTGTTCCGGGCAATCCAATATGGCCTGGACGGTGAACCGGACCGAAGACTGGGAGAAAAAGGTGGCAGAAGCGAACCATCCTACTCTTCGACTGTTCACAACGGCGACGGCTACCGCTGCAGAACCGCAACGCGATATCACAAGTGGCGAATGGAAAATTTGCACTCCCGAAACCGCACCGACATTTTCCGCTGTCGGATTTTTCTTCGGCAAAGAGCTGGTCAAAAATCTGGACACACCCATCGGGCTGGTTTCCACAGCGTGGGGAGGCAAACCCAGCGAGGCATTCACCAGCCGGGAGACTTTAGAGGAAACCGAGTCGGCGAAAAAACTGCTCGCGGAGTGGGATGCCCGTCAGTCCGGGTTTAATCCCGAAGCGGTGCAAAAGCGGTATGAAGCATCTGTAGCTGCCTGGGAAAAGAAAATGAGTGCCTTCCGCGGCGCGAAAAAAGCCGGTGAAAATCCCAACCCGAAATCAGTGGGTCGGAAGCCGACGCTTCCTCAGGCTCCGAATCTGCAACCCAACTTTCCCTCAGCGATTTATAACCGCATGATCTATCCCTGGAACAACTATGCCATCGCCGGTGCAATCTGGTATCAGGGTGAGTCAAATCGTCAGCGGTCAGTTCAGTATGAAACTCTGTTCCCGGCGATGATTGCCGACTGGAGAAAACAGAGGAATGACGATTTTCCCTTCTATTTTGTCCAACTTGCCAATTTCCTTCAACCTTCCACTGAACCGGGTGTTCCGGATGCCTGGGCTGAACTACAGAATGCTCAAACACTCACCTTACAAAAACTGCCCAATACAGGTATGGCAATCATCAATGATATCGGGGAGGCTAAAAATATACACCCCAAAAATAAAGAGGATGTAGGCAAACGCCTCGCCCGCTGGGCTCTCAGCGAGCACTATGGCAAACAGATCGACGGCCCGGTCTCCGGACCCATCTACAAAAGCCATGAAATCGTTGATGGTGGGATTCGGGTCCATTTTGATTACGCCGGAGAAGGGCTGAAGTCGAGAGACGGGGGCGCTCTGAAGCGATTTGAAATAGCCGGTGCTGATCAGAAATGGGTATGGGCCGACGCCAAAATAGAAGACGGCGGCAAAAGTGTTTTTCTATCCAGCCGTGCAGTGGCCAATCCTGTTGCGGCCCGGTATGCCTGGGCAGCCAATCCGCAGGGGGCGAATCTGGTGAATGCGGTAGGATTACCTGCTTCCCTGTTTCGCACAGATAGCTGGGAACTCTCGACAGCCGGCGTAGAAACCCTGGGAGATGCCAATGCGATTAAAGCTCTTGCGAATCTTCCGGCTCTTCACGAAAAGTTACGCCAGGGAGGATGGGATGTGCTTTTTAACGGGAAAGATCTCACCGGGTGGAGGAATCCCTATGACTATGGCGAAGCGGTAGTGAAATATGGTGAGATTCATCTTTCTTCGGACAAAAAGTTTTTCCTCGTGACGGAAAAGACCTACAAAGATTTCATCCTTCAGGTGGAAATCAAACTGCCCGAAGGGCAGGCTAATTCCGGAGTTATGTTTCGCGCTCACGTTGAGCCGGGTAAAGTATACGGCTATCAGGCCGAGTGTGATGGATCCGACCGGCGTTGGTCCGGTGGGCTTTACGACGAAGGTAGACGCAAGTGGGTTTGGCCCAGTAAAGAAGGTAAATCGGAAGAGGAATTTCTCGACCACTCCGAAGAATCACTGGCTCACATGGCAAAGCCCGAAGTCGCCGGTGCGCTGAAGCGGAACGACTGGAATAAGTATACCATCCAATGCCGCGGGAATCGCATTGTGATCAAAGTAAACAATGTCGAGATCACCAATATCAAAGATGATATGGATGCGGAAGGTTACATAGGTATTCAGCACCACGGGGAAAAAGGCGCGATATATAAATTTCGGAATATCTATTTGAAGCCTTTGTAGGCGGGTCCGGGTGCGGAACTGTTTCGCAATCCCTTTGGGATAGAACCTCTGTGGCGACAGAGCAACAAAGGTGTTTCGGAACTCCTGCCGCCTATTCCAATACCAAACCGGGAGGCAGGGTCTCGCCGAGCAGGCTGGCTTGCTCGTCCCGTTCGATTTCCTGGTATTGTTGTACCGGTGCAAGTTTGACGGGAGGAACTCCGGATTTCTTCAGTTTCGACAGGATGTCGTTGCGAAGTTTTTTCGGCAAATCGAGCGCTGGATCATCGATCTGTCTGGCTGCCCTGAGAAACAGCGGCGGGATGGATGAAAGATCCTCTCTTTTCCAGTCGAGTTTGCGCAGCGCGGCAAAGGCTGTCTCGACCTCATCCGTCGGTAGCACAGTTTCCGGGCCGGCGTAAACCGGCGCGCGATTGAGCAGCAACATCAGGGAGACCCAATAGGGATCGGAATACCCTCCCGATTCAGCCAGGTCTTTTCCTTTGTCGAGCAGGAGCCGGCAAAACTCACTTTTCTGCGCGGGACCGAGCCGTTCCAATGCACCGATCAAGCGCACGGCTTCGGCCGATGGTTTCGCGGCAGTTTGCAGTTTTTGCAGGCACTCGGCGGCCAGTTTTTCCTGACGCTGCCGGTCCAAACCACCGGCGACGCGACGCCACAAAACGTAGCGGGCGGGATCGATTCGTTTTCCGGGAAATTCATAGCCGGTTTCTTCCGGATGCCAGAGTTGATCGATCCTTTCCTCGTCAAATTTCACACCGTAACCGGGGCGGAGGAGGTAGCCTGCCAACGCGATCCAGGTTTCTTCGTGATCGATGGAGATATAGCTCCACTCAAGACATTCGGCATGTGTTTCCCAGAGCTTCCGCAGCAAAATGGCGTTCCATTCGTGTTTGGGCAGTTCGACAATTTTTTCCACGCTGGCGATCAGCCGGTTCGCGGTGAGTTTGTCTTTCGGGTTCAGCGGGGAGCTGAACATTTTGCGAATTCTCTTTTGCGCGTTCTTTAATTTCGGCCGGGAAATACCGATGTCAGACGCCGCACTGCTACCGACCGGTTGGCTGGCTCCGCTAAGAATGAATTCCAGCGGCCAGCGGACTTCTAGATCCTGGAGGTCGACACACTCCAGTTGCAGCAGACCTATCGCATTGATTTTCGCGCTCAAGTGAACTGGAATAGCGTCACGACCTTCCGCTTTGGCGATGGTTTCGAGCGGCGGCAGCCGGTGGAGATCGTGTTTGTTCGGGGGCAGAACTTCCCCGGCTTTGACATTATCGAGGCGGGGCGAGGAATAGAGTTGAAATGTCACCGGCTGGTTGGCCTGCAGGGAAAGATTCAAATGATCGATCACGACATCTTCTTCCTGGGGCGTTCCTTTCGGTAGAATGCAAACGAGAGATGTTCCGCCGTCTTTTTCCGCGACTTCGAGAAACAGACTTCGGGCGGCCCCGGCTTCGATGCGGCTGGACTGGTTTTGCAGAAACCAGCCGTAGCTGGCGGCCCCTCTCGCGACGGCGAGGTCCGGTTCGGGATTGGGAAGAATAGCGGGGGTGTGGCCCTGCCACTTGCCGATTACGGCGCGCAGTTTTTCCTGAATCGGTTCAGGCTTGAGGCTGCCGCCGTTAAATAGAACGGCATCGACTTGCGGCCTTCCGCTGAGAAATGCCGCGAGGTGTTTGGTAACCGCACTGTCTTTGGCATAGGGCAGGCCGAATTCCCGGAGGCCGGCAGCGGTTTTTTCGGGTAATTCATCCGCTTCGCATTCCGGATAAAATCCTTCGAAAAGGATGATCTGCATGTCGTCGGGAGAAAGCTCGGCTGTCAGGGTGCTGTCGAGGAGGCCGGAACCTTTTCCGGGCACGGCAATTTTGAAATTCTCCTGGCTGTCCGGATTGGCTAGCGCTTGTTCTTTGATTCTCCGGCATTGAGCGATGAGATGGCTCCACTGATCCGGAGAAAGAGATGACTCGAACTGGATTTCAGCCACGACGTGTGCCATCGCGAGATCGATGTTGTCTCCGCCGAGAAGAATGTGTTCGCTCACTGCAATTCGTTTGATTGCGGGCAGTGCGCTGTTTTTCTTTGTCCGTACTTCGAAAAGGCTGAAGTCGGAAGTTCCCCCGCCGACATCGACCACAAGAATACACTGGGGCCGCTCCGCCAACTCCGGCAGGGTGTCGTGGAAAGCAGCGGCGGCATCATTGGTTTCCAGCCAGCGGCAAAATGCGGCCTGCGGTTCCTCCAGGAGGCGGACCCCGGCGGGATATCCGGCGTCTTTTGCCGCCTGCAGGGTGAGGCGCTGGGCGGCTGCATCAAACGATGCCGGAACCGTTACGGTGATTTGTTGATCATCAAATTTCGCATCGGGAAATTCATCGTTCCACGCGTTGCGAAGATAGTTGAGCAGCAAAGCGGAAGCCCTCGTTGGGGACAGTTTTCCCTGCTCCGTGAGTTGATCGCTGTTTCTCGGGAGAAAATTGGTATTTTGGTCAATCCCGGAGGTGCTGAGCCATGATTTGGCGGACAGCACGACCCGCGCCGGGTTTGAAGTGGTTTGCTCCCGTGCGAAACGTCCGGCGATCCAGTCGCCACCTCCCGCTTTGCCTTGCAGCTGAGCGGCTTCCTCCTTTCCCGGGCGGTAGAGGAATGAAGGCAGAGTGTCGCTTTCCACCAGTGTCGTAGCAGTGTCCCACTGGGAAACGGGCAGGATTGTTGAGTCGGAATTATCGGCCGCAAGCGGGGCATAGGCGAGCGCACAATTGGTAGTTCCGAGGTCGATTCCAATACTGTACTGTGCTTTGCTCATGGGAAATCCGGGTTGATTGAGTCCATTGTACCCTTCCATGAGAAGGTATTTTTCAAGTTAATTCAAAAAATTAATTTTTGG
>JARGOZ010000267.1 GCA_029213025.1 Verrucomicrobiales bacterium | reverse complement strand
CTTCTTGGGCTTTACATATACGGTGGGAGGATCACCACCTGGAAGCGGTTGAATCGGCATCTCGCCGGAGAACTGCCCCACCCGGGATTCCTCTTCGTCGATAGCTTTCCGTATCGCCGTTTTTTCAGGAGGGGCATCCAGACCGGGGGCACGGTATCTGTCTATAGCGCCCACAGGCCGTGGAGTAATCCGCACAGGACCGGCGTTGGCCGGGGCGGCACCCGATACATCTGTGGGAATCTTCAATACCTGGCCCTCATAGATATGAGTATGCTTCAGGTCGTTGGCTTCCATGATCTCTACATAAGAGACTCCGAACTGCCTGGCAATTTTACCGAGACTGTCACCTCGCGAAACGGTATAGCTCTCTTCCGCACAAACACTGCCTGCGGCGAACACGGCCAAACCGATTGCGATAAACAAATGAGGCTTATTTTTCAAGAAATCTCTAGTTGGCTGCGATACTGACTTTCGTCGGCAGCGTGAGAACCTGGCCAATCTGGATACGATCTGTGTGGGTGATGTTGTTGACCTTTTTCAACTCTACTGCAGCCACACCGAATTTACGGCTGATATTCCATAACGTATCCCCTTCTCTGACGGTATAGGTCTCCGGTGCCTGGGGACCGGTAGGCCGTGCCCGCGAAGCGCCCTGGACAGGCGGGATGTAGGCGGTTTGACTATAGGAAGTATCATTCTGTTGAGAAATCGATGTAATGTCCGAGTACCCCGGTATCTGTTTCCGTTGCACAGCTACCGGCTCATTGACTACGGTCGCCTGTATCGCAGGAGCGGGCACCGCCGCCACCTGAGTCTCTGTCGCTTTGACTTCCGCCGCATGGATCGCGTAGGCCGCGTCCCGGTCATCCGTTCGACCACCCGCCGGGATACGTAAAATCTGATCGGGAAAGATGGTAGTAGTTTTCAGGTTGTTCACCCTCATGATCTCTTTGTAGGGAATTCCAAAAAGTTTGCCGATTTTAATCAGCGAATCCCCTTTTTCGACCATGTAGTCATTGTCGGCCTTTGCCAGCCCGGCGAATAGACATAGAGCGGTAACGATTGTGATAGCTATTCTCGTGCTCATGTTTGGTTGTTGTGTTTCAATACTACGACGGCTCAGCCACCGATTTATTCGGGAAATTTAATAAAAAATTTCTACCGACGATTGAGAATAATTCGACGTATCACGATCCGGAACGTGCAGGGTCGTAGGAGAGCCCGACAAAGGTTCCGCCGGAAAACTCACCGCCGAGTCTTTCCTGGCGATGATAACCGGGAAACAACACCGGCTCGGGGCCATTGTTTTTTCGCCGGGAAACAAAGGTTTTCAGAAACAGAATCATAGCGAGAAACAGGATCGCACTGCTGCCGATAATCAGCGCCCGGATCAACCCCGGAGTGACCACCGCATCGATTTGATCCCGATAGGGCGAAACCGCCGGTTTTTCCACCGCGACCGGTTCGATTTCAGCCACCACCCGGGGACGAATCTCTTCGCTGATTTTCGGTATCGCCGCAACTTCTTCAGGCACCACCGTCACCTCAGGTTCGGACGGAGCGCGATCCATCAGTTTTTCGAGCCAGAACGCCTGAATACTCATTTCGATCACAATCTTTTCGAGCTGGTCCGCGCCGTTGTCGGCCAGTTTTGCCTCCGACACACAGTGATCGCGAATCTTTGCGAGCACCGCTTTGGGAATCTTCACCGCAACGTCATCGTTATAAATTATCCGCAGAGAATCGGGAACACGAACCTGGTAGGCAAACAGCAGCGTCGGCTCCCCGCCGAACCAGTCTTTGTGTAGTTGAGGCAAATCCACATCCTCCGGCACCGTCTGGTTTCGGCCCAGCACAAAGGGATAGATCGCAAAACGGGAATCCTCCGCATGGATCTCCAGAAACCGCAGGACGTCATTCGCCTTTTGCTCGGTAATAATGTGCTGAGGATCAATTAAATACCGTGTCGGCTTTTGTCCGAAAAACTGATTTTGCAGCTTGCTCCCTATCGGCGGCAAATCGTCCTGAGCTTCCAGATTTCCCAGATCCTGCACCGGATTGGTCTCCTCCTTGAGCACGATATATTCGGTGGGGACAGGTCTCGTCTTCCTCACCGATTTGGCTTTGAAATAGGCGAGAGCGCCTTCAGGCAATGCCCCTTCCGGCCAGAGCCCGCCGCGGGGATACCAATGGGAGGATTCCCCCGCGGAATCCCACTCCGGCAGCTCCGGTGTTCCGGTTTGGGCCGCAGCTGAGAACACCACGAAAGCGGCGAAAATCAACGGAACCAAAATCCATCTATTCTCTTTCGCTTTCAAATTCGTTTCTAAAGATCAAATGTTCAAAAGGCTCATTGTGCTCGCGAATCTGCTCTTCATTCGCATCGAATTGCACCGGCATCACCGGCGCAGGCAGCACCAGCGTGTTGGGCCCGTGATGATTTTTCATCATCAAAATTTGCTTCTCTTCCCGGCTGAGGCCTTTCATCTTTTTCGCCTGTTTCAGAAGACATTTTTCTACTTTGCGGAAAAAAGAGATCACGCCCGCTCCGAATTCGCCGTTGATGAAATGAGAGCGACTCGCGGTCAGAGCGCGCAGACAATCCTCTTCACTCAGCAGCATTTCCGTTAAATACCCGAGCGAAACTCCCAGTTGTCTGCGCTCCACATCCAAAACAAAGAGAATCCCGCAGTCATTGGGCCGGGAGTAACCGCTGTCACCGATCCTGGCATGGTTCAAAAGCCAGAATCCCAGCTCGGCGACAGAAATCGAGTCGTTCAATTCCCCGAGATACGCGGCAAACATCAACTGGGGGAACCGGTCTTCCAGATCATCGAGAGTGTCCTCAACTTCGCGAATCTCCCGGACTCTCAAGCAGTCGGCCGCATCGTGAATCCGCCGCATCGACACCTGGTTGGCCCCGAATTTCTTCTCCGCATCCGCCAACGAGTATTCGCACGAATAACAACTATTCGCCTCGTGATCGACCGGCCGATGGCAACTGGGGCACCTCATTCCTCAAACTTCAACCCAAAATTATTAATATTACAGTATTATTAACTTTTTCTAATAAACGTCAAGAGAAATGGGTGTTACGGAATCATTCGTTTCGTATCACACGAAAGTGGTATCTCCCGGGAGGTGCATTTTTCCCGGAAATCGTTCATCTTCAGGTTATGCAGACAAAGTCAACAGGGTACAGTCACCGATTCAACAGGGTACAGTCCCGGACTCAACAGGGTACAATCGGGCATTCAACAGGGTACAGTCCCGTTCTCATCCTCGCCCTTTTCTCTATTTTCTCCCTTGCCTATGCTGCGGAAGAGCCAAAGCCGGTGCTCGAGTATTCCTTTGAAGAGGCAAAAGACGCCGGTCCGCAGGCACCCCGATACCCTGGCTTTGCCGAAGGCAACACGGCCCGCCGTTTCGAAAAAAAGGAAAACGCCATCGTCGTGGAAAGCAGTGACGATTTCCTTTTCGAAGTCGGGGATTCCATCACCATGGAAGCGTGGATCAATGTCTCTTCTATCGGCACCGGTCACATGCCTTATCTGATCGGAAAAGGCCGACATGACAATAAGATGGACCAGAATTTCGCGCTCCGCCTGAAATCGGATGAGCAGGGCGTGCGCCTCGGTTTCCTTTTTACCAGCGAACTTCCCACCAATGACTCGGAAGGCGACGGCCCCCGCCAATGGCACCGATGGTGGAGCAATGCGACTCTGCCTTCCGGTGCGTGGCATCATGTGGCCCTCGTTTATACGTTTGGAAAAGCCAACAGCCTCCGGGCCTACATCGATGGAAAATCCACCGACGGCGTTTGGGATATGGGAGGAAAAACCGATCGTCCTCCTGTAGCGGATGACAGCGACCTAGTCATCGGCACGGGATACCAGCGCGGCGGCAGTCAAACATTTAACGGAAAAATGGATGATATCCGGATCTATCACGATGCCGTCCCTGAAGAGATTCTTACCAGCCGCTTCGCCTACAACCCGCCCCCGCCCCAGATCACCAAAGCGATGTTGAAACCGGGCGAAGTCCTCGTGCAGATCAGCGAAAACGGTGTTCCCGAAGCAAATTCATGGCCCGATGAGCCGGAAGTGACCGAGTCCTATTCCGCCAAAGCATTCGGTTTCCACGACTGGCCGCAAAAATATATCTCGACCGGAGTGCGCGCCGACCGGTCGAACCCGTCGCATTTCCGGGCCTCAGCCCTGGTGGAAATCCCCCAAGGCAAACACCGCCTGCTGCTTCGCGGACGGGGTGCCACCCGCCTCTATATTGACGGGAAAAAAGTTCTCGAAAACCGCTTCCCCGGTGGCGATACCGGCGGACACGGCGTCCTTTCCTCTCAGGATGAATATCTCGACCTCGGCCCGGATTTTCGTTTTGCCCCTCCGGGTAACCGCGAAAACTGGGTGGAATTTACAAGTAAAGGCGGAGAACATTTCGTGATCCTCGAATCCATGATCGGCGGAGTCGCAGGGAAAAACAAACGCCGCCCCGAGTTCGGCGAAACGGTAGCCGCCATTTCTCCGGAAGGCAGCGAATCATGGCAGCTGCTTACTCCGGATGATCGCCACATTTCCTACACCGACCAAGGATGGATGGCCTACGAAAAGGAAGTCTCCGCCTGGCTGAAAGAGGAAAATGCCCGGAGACGCGCCGTGTGCCGGGCCGAACATTCCGAATACTGGTCGATGAGACAAAGAGCCGCTGACGACTGGCTCGCCGGAGTCGAACCGGTAGAAGTTCCCGCTCTTCCTGACGGATTGCCGGCGCTGAATGAAATTGATTATTTTATCGGAGCGAAAATCGCATCGGTTCGAGATGAAGCCACCGTCGCCGAACAAGGTGGCGCCGACTACTACCGCGAGATTCAACCACTACTCGAAGCAAAATGCTACGACTGTCACAAAGGAAGCAAAATCAAAGGCGGCCTGCGGCTCGATACCCTCGAAGCCGCACTGAAAGGCGGCGAAGTCGACGGCCCTGCCATCACTCCCGGGAATGTGGATGAGAGCTCAATCCTGTGGCGGGTCCACGCCGATGCAGGCGACGACATCATGCCGCCGAAGGGTGATCCACTCAGCGACGCGGAGGTTGCTCTTCTCGAACGCTGGATCAAGGGAGGTGCACCCTGGCCGCAGTTCGATGTGCCGGACTTCACCCTCAATCCTCTTTCGATAGATCTCGTTTTCCTCCGCCGACTTGCGATCGACACCGTGGGCGTTCCCCCGACCGAAGCAGAAATCGAAACCTTTCTCTCCGAACCGAAAGACTCTCGCCGGGCAGCTGCGATTGATCGCTACCTGGTCGACGAACGCTGGGCGGACAACTGGATGGGTTACTGGCAGGATGTGCTCGCGGAAAATCCCAATATCATTAACCCGACTCTCAATAACACCGGCCCATTCCGCTGGTGGATCCACGAATCGCTGGTCGATAACAAACCGCTCGATCTCTTTGTCACCGAACTGATCCGCATGGAGGGCAGTGATCGCTTTGGCGGTCCGCGCGGTTTTGGAACCGCTTCGCAAAACGATGTGCCGATGGCCGCGAAAGGAATCATCATCAGCTCCGCCTTTCTCGGTGTCGAAATGAAATGCGCCCGCTGCCACGATGCGCCCGGACACGAATGGATGCAGAAAGATCTTTTCCAGCTCGCCGCTATGCTCGGCGAAAAACCGATCAAACTGCCGATGACGAGCAGCGTCCCGATGGATAAACTCCACGAGCGCGCCCGCAAACCACTCATCCAGGTAACCTTGAAGCCCGGTACGACAGTGACGCCGGAGTGGCCCTTCCCGAAATTTGTAAATCCGGAAAGCGCCCTCGCTCTCGCCGGTGATTCCCCCGGCATGCGGGATAAACTCGCGGCACTGATTACTGCACCGGAAAACGAGAGATTTGCGCAGGTGATGGCAAACCGGATCTGGGCCCGCATCATGGGTCGCGGCCTTGTCGACTCGGTTCACGACTGGGAAAAAGGCAATATTTCCCATCCCGGCTTATTGAAATGGATCGGCCGTCAGCTGGTCGCCAATCACTACGATACCAAAGAACTCGCCCGCCTCATTTTTAACTCGCATGCCTACCAGCGCGCTACCGATGCAACACTGCAAAAGACCAGCCCGTTGTATATCTCCCCCGCCCCGCGGCGTCTCATGGCAGAGCAAATTGTGGATTCCCTTTTCAGCGCAACCGGCAAGCCTTTTGACGTTGGTGAACTCAGCCTCGATATCGACAGCGTCCGCGCTTATAACAATTCCATCACCCTCGGTAAACCGCGCCGGGCCTGGATGCTGGCTTCGTCTTCGAATGAGCGCGATCGACCCAGTTTATCCCTTCCGAAAATCCAGGCCGTAGCGGCTATCATGGAGACCTTCGGCTGGCGCGGAGCGAGACAGGATCCCATCACTTCCCGTGATACCGACGAAAATGTTCTCCAACCCGCGATTCTCGCCAACGGGACCATGGGTGTCTGGCTGACACGGCTCAGCGACGACCACGGTATCACCGCACTTTCCCTGGAAGAGCAGCCCGTCGATGAACTGGTGGAAAGACTCTACCTGCGACTGTTAACCAGAAAACCTTCTCACGCAGAGCGGGACCGCTACATTGCCTACTTGTCAGAAGGCTATGATGACCGGATTGTACCGGAAGCGGAACGCCCCGTGAAGAAAATGGAAGAACGTGAGCCGGTTCGATATGTCAGTTGGTCCAATCACCTCGATGGTCCGGCCAATACTCTGGCCCAGCAGAAAGAAATGGAAGCCCGGGCCGGTGATCCGCCGACCACCGCACTGCGCGAAGACTGGCGACTCCGCATGGAGGATGTCATCTGGGCGATGTTGAACTCACCCGAATGGATTTATACCCCGTAACCGCAAAAGCCAAAACAGAACGATGAATACCAGAAGAAACTTTCTCAAAAACTCCGCCCTTCTCGCCGGAGGAGCCGCAGCAGCCCATCCGCTTGCCGCCTCTTCATTCGCCGATTTCCCGATGGGTAAAGCCGAGCACTGCATTTTCATCTGGCTCGGTGGAGGCATGGCCCAGATTGATACCTTTGATCCAAAGCGGAAAGGTGACTCCAAAGCGAGCCCGAAAAAATCCGGCTCGGAATACGACAAGATCGATACCGTAGTTCCCGGCGTTCAGTTCTGCGAACACATGCCCCGCCTCGCCGGTATGGCGGATCGCCTCACGGCCGTGAGAACCGTCAATCATGACGCGATCGATGAACATGCTTTTGCTACCAACCTTGTCCACACCGGCCGCAAGACCACCGGAAGTGTAACCTATCCCTCTATTGGCTCCGTGATCGCCTCGCAACTCGGCGCGGTGAATCCCGAAGTGCCCGCCTACATGTTGATCGGTTACCCGAACGTGAGTCGCGGTCCCGGTTTCCTCGGGGCGAAGGGAAACTTTGTCTACCTGACCGATACCAATGCCGGCCCCGCCGGATTCACCCGCCCTGCCGATGTTACTTCCGATCGGGCATCACGGCGCCGGGCATTACTCGATCCGCTGACTAACCGCGTTCCCGATGGCAGTGTCGTGGACCGTTACCGCAACGCCCAGCAGGAAGCGCTGCGTCTCGCCGGACCGGGATTTATGAAGCATTTTGATCTCAAAGACGAGTCCGCCGATCTCCGCAATGAATACGGTGGTGAATTCGGTCAGCGTTGTCTTTTGGCCCGTCGACTTATCCAGAGCGGAGTTCGCTTCATCGAAGTCAGCCACAATTTGAATTTCATGAACGGCACCGGTTGGGATACCCACAACGAAGGTCAGCAGAACCAGCATCTCCTCATCCAGGAGTTGGATGTAGCCATGTCCGCCCTGATCAATGACCTGGAAAACAAAGGACTTCTCGATAAGACCCTGATCGCACTCGGAACCGAATTCGGACGCCCCGCCGGATACGACGGCCGCGGTGGACGCGGTCACCAGGGCAGCTGTTTCAGCCTTGTGCTTGCAGGCGGCGGGCTCCGTCACTGCGGGGCCTACGGCGTCACCGACGAACTGAGCAAAAAGATCCTCGAAAACCCTGTCCCACTTGCCGACTACCACGCCACCATTCACGCAGCCATGGGCATCAACCCCGCCCACGAACTCACCGACGGCTCACGCCCCGTGCCCAT
>JARGOZ010000266.1 GCA_029213025.1 Verrucomicrobiales bacterium | reverse complement strand
CCTGTCCAACAACCGATAAGTTTTGGAGCTAAGGCTCAAAACCTATCTTTGGTGAGACGGCATCATGTGAAAGAAAACGGCGTTCAAGCGGCGATGAAGAAGGCGATTAAGGCATCGGGGATTTACAAAAAATCTTCGTGTCACACGTTGAGACACTCTTTCGCAACCCATCTCCTGCTCAAGGGGATGGACATCCGAACGATCCAGGAAATGATGGGGCATACCAAACTGGAAACGACAATGAAGTATACTCATGTGATTGGCCGGGCCGGGGTGATTGGCCGCAGTCCGCTGGACAGTTTGTTGTGATGCAAAATATAGTGAGACAGTTGAATTCATTGCTGATCAGTTGAGATTTGAATCAGGTATGGATGAATGGATCGACATAGGACCGCATGTTGTTTCCGGGGTGATTGACAACTCGGAGAAAAGCAAAACGATGATTGAGTTGGTGATTGACGGGAGAGTTGGTCCGGTCGTTCTCGAGCTGCACGGTAATGCCCAACCGGATCTGGCGGGGTGCATCCTGAAATTCCGCTGTCCGCGAACCTGGCCGGTGCAACCGGAGGTGGCCGATTACCTGCCGCCGCAGCGGCAGACCGGTAATGCGGGTTTGATTACAGCGGCGGTAAAACGGGATACCTGGACCGAAGATGGCAGTAGTCCGATGGCAACGATTCTGTGTTGCGAGTGGTATGATTTTTCGACCTTGACCAGGTATGTTTTTGAGCGGGCCGATTGCAACTGGAGGTGGATCTGCCGCGCTGGACTCTCACTGACGACGAACTTGAGCTGCAGCGTAAAGAACTGCAGGCGGCTGAACAGGTTTTCGAGCAGATGGGCGAAGAATTCGACGAGGATCAGCTTGATCAGGAAATCTATGAGGACCAGCGGGAGAAGCTGGATACGATCATGCCGCAATTGGAGGCGGCCGGTTCGGACGAGGAGAAATTGCAACTGATGAAAGCGGCACTTGGCCCGGATGTGGATGAGAATGATGTGAATGGGTGGTTCGATGTGCTTTTCAGTCCGGAGGATACCGGTTGGGATCTACCTGCCCCTGCCGAAAATCCGAAGCGTCGGGAAGGCTTGATCGAACTGGATGAAGAGATTAAAACAGCGGGCCGAAATCTTGCTGACGCGGCGACGCTGCTACGTTCCCGGGTGGAAGGGGCAGGAGATGTCGGCGCAATCAGCGAGCTGGTAGACGGCGTGATCCATACCACCAGCCTGCTGATGACCGAAGGGTTGTTGGAAGCGTTACCAGACGGTATACGTCGGATTGAGCCGAACGCTATGTTGGCAATGCTGGAGAGGGAAATGCGGCAATGTGAGACCGTCATTCAATCGCTGGAGCTCGACGCGCGGAAAAGTGATCGGGCGAGGAATAGTGATTCGGTGTGGGCGCTGCGCGGGATTGTGGGTGAATTAATCGCAGTTTTGGAAGCGAAGAAACCCGCTGAACGCCCTCCCCCGCGGGAAGAGGACTGCGGAGATGATGTACCAATTTGAATGGCCGGCGGCCTGCGGACTGTATTTTTTTGCTTTTGGTTGGCTGATGTGTTCAGACCGGGCGGACGTAAATTCGTGTTGCTTTTTGGCCTGGCGGGAGGACGGTAAAAGTAATCATGAAGGCAAATATTCCGCGCGTAATAGGAGGGGCCCTGGTGGTTATTGCAATCAGCACCATCACGGCAAAAGGTCAGTCCGTGGTCATTAAATCCAATTCATCCGGTGTCGTTGTAGGGGGTAGCAATACCAGAAGCACTAACGATCAGGAAGATGTTGAAGTTAGAACCACTCCGCTGGTGCCCGGACCCATTACTCCGGGCATTTCGGTTCCGGGGACATCGCCATCTGTGCTTCGCGGTGGCTCGGATCTCGGCACGCGGGTTCAAACTACTCCACGGACGACTCAGGATCCGGCTCCAGTGGTGATGAATCCGGTCGACATCAATGTTGATCCCCCGAAAGTGAATGTCGCCAAAATTAAACGCAGAGGTGAGCTGGCGCGGGAGTTGAATGCTCTTGAAGGCGGGGTCGATGCGAAGGTGCTGTTGCGGGCCGGTAATATGTTTGATAACGAAACCGGAAATGTTCAGGAGGGTGCCTACCAATTACTTGGGAAAGTGAGCGAGTATATCAATGTCGTGCCTTTTAAAACGGTGTCGGTTACCTACATCAAATCAAAAGAGGGAACCAACACAACTTCTGCGCTGTTGAGAACATCGGCTCTGGTCAGTTGGTTGAAGAACTTTGGATCTGTCACCGGTAAAACTATCTCGGTGAAAGAGCCGGAATTCAATGAACAAACCGAGGTTAAAGCTATCGATCTGGAAAATGGTGGTGAAGCTTTCGGGGAGTTTGTAGTGATTCATTTGAAGTAGAGATTTGCTGGTAAATTTCGGGGAAGCGATACTGAAAGTACCGGGTTCAGTGCAGTGTGGGAAGCGATAGGCTTTCGCGGATTGTTGATTGTTGAAGTATGACTTCGCGCCGAGGGTGCGGCCGGGGATAGAAAGCCTGGATGCTCCGGGTGGGGTTGTATTTTTTAACACGAATAAGAGGTCGAATGGATGAGGCCTTTTGATGAACACGAATGTGAGAAGGCTCCGGGCGGAGCTTTCTTTTGGGCTTTTTGGCCGCTGGTTATTCGGTTTGGATGGTTATGTGGCGCAATTGGTTGTTTGCCGGGGTTGCCGGCGACAGGATTGTCGCCATTCCTTGGGGTGGTTGATGACTATGGGGAGGGATAGGCTTTCGCGGATTGTTGAATAGCGATTGTTGAAGTGAGCTTCGCGCTGGTGGTTCGGCTGGATGGAAAGCTCGGATGCGGTTTGACAGGTTGTGTTTACTTTGACACGAATAAGAGGTCGAAGGAATGAGGTCTTTGAATGAACACGAATGTGAGAAGGCTCCGGGCGGGAGCTTTGTTTTGGGCTTTTTGGCCGCATGTTTTTCGGCCTAGATGGTTATGTGCGGAGCTGAGTTCTAAAATCGGAAATCGGCAATCTGCGGTGGGTTTGGCGCAATTGGTTGTTTGCCGGGGTTGTCGGCGACAGGATTGTCGCCAATCCTTGGGATGGTTGATGTGTGTGGGGTTTGATGTGTGCTTTTAGGTGGATGTTTCGGGGTTGGGGATTTTGCATGGATGAAACATGGCTGTATGGGGATTTACATGGATGGTTCTTGGCTCTGATGCAGGGGTTGTCGGCGACAGGATTGTCGCCTTTCCCTGGGGGGGGGTTGATAAGTGCTTTTAGGTGGATGTTTCGGGGTTGGGGATTTTGCATGGATGAAACATGGATGTATGGGGATTTACATGGATGGTTTTTGGCTCTGATGCAGGGGTTGCCGGCGACAGGATTGTCGCCATTCCCCGGGGTGATGCTGGTGGAGGCTATATGAACGGCTATCAATACTACCCTACTGCTCTGCCTTTCCAGGATGGCTTCCGGCCGGCGAGGCGCAGGATGAAGGCGCGCCACTGAATCCATAAAAAGGCGAGGACCGATAGCGGATGCAGGAGCAGGCCGATGAAGCTTTGGTTGAAGCGGATGGTGTTGAGAAACCTCGGCAACAATGAAAGCCAGGCGGCTACGTTGATCAGCCACATCGGAGAGGTGCGCATGCCCTGGGCCCAAAAGGCGCTCAAAAAGAGGCTGCTATTGAAAAACAGGATCAGGGGAAGTAGCGAACCGCCGAGTAGCATGATCGTGAAAGGCACTATCATGGCGGGACTGGCGATTCCTTCATGGGCGTTTTTGCCGAGCCCTTCGAATACTTCTTTTTGGTTGTGATACATCCGGCAGCTGAAAATTTTATGCCCGGCGCAAAGGTCTGTATGGAATCCGGCTTTGCGAAAGGCGCGGGGCAGTTTCACACCGTCGTGCATGGATTGTTTGATCGCGGTGTGGCCGCCGGCTTTTTCGTAGGCGGCTTTTTCCGCTAAAAATACCTGCCCGCACCCTGCTCCAAAACCGGCGAGCTTTGTCCATCTGCCCATCTGGATCGGCAGGTAGCCGAGGAGGATGTATTCGATCAACGGGATGAGCAGCTTCTCCCAGAATGTCGCTGTCACCTGATGGGGAAAGGCGCTGACTAAAGCGGCTTTGCGCTTTTTCATAAAGGCGGCGAGGCGGGCCGGTGCTTCCGGAGACATGGTGACGTCGGCATCGACAAAGAGCATCAAATCGTAGCGGGCTTTCTCAGCAAGCCGGGCGCAGGCGTGTTGTTTGCCGCACCAGCCTTCGGGGAGTTCAGGGGAGTGCTCGAGACGAACCCGGGAGTCCGCTTCGTGCAGAGCAGTTACAATTTCGGCGGTTCGATCCGTGGAATGATCGTCGAGAACGACTACTTCCACCGTGGTGCTTTTGCTTTGCAGCGCGGCTTGCACGGCTTTTTCGATATTGGCTTCCTCATTGCGCGCCGGAATCAGGATCGAGATCTGCGGTTCATCTTCCGACGCGGCTGGGGGCGACCGGAAACTGAGGTGATTGAGAACGGTGAGGACTGCCGGAATCGCAGCTAAAATAAAAGCCGCCCACGCCAGAGGCAGTGCGGACTGGATAAATAGATCGCTCATTTGGTCAGGGAACTGTGGCCGGGATGGTACGTTTCTCCCCGCAGGACGGCTCTACACCGCTGCCACAATTCGTAAACTCCACCAACTCCAACGGATCCGCCAAGAATGGTTGTAAATTCTCCCGCTTTTCTTGCGATCACCCTTTCTGCGAGATGGTCCTGGGTGGTTTGCATCGCTTTTTCGCAAGCGGATGTCCAGTCGCCGTCGGGAGCCTGCACCGCTTCGCCGAATGTTACGAAGACTTCGGGGCATTGCTCGACTCCGTAGGTGTATTCGAGGGCGACAGGCAGGGTGGTGACCGGAGTTTTCGCCGTTTTCAAGAGCGCTCCGAGCCCCGGTTCGAAGGTGACGGGTCGCTCCCGCGCATCGGCGAATCTTCCCTGGGGATTGATCCAGATCACTGTCTGCGGCCTT
Organism: Verrucomicrobiales bacterium; assembly: GCA_029213025.1. Taxonomy (GTDB): domain Bacteria; phylum Verrucomicrobiota; class Verrucomicrobiia; order Verrucomicrobiales; family DEV007; genus Arctic95D-9. Next base: position 3,389 of record JARGOZ010000266.1, on the reverse strand, counting down.
TGTAATATCGCCCTACTGGTGCGGAGAAATTTTCTCGCACCGCCGGCATTGCCATGGGTGACGGGGTAGCACCCGGCCCTGGCGAACATGGGATAACCCTTCAGCGCATCGGCGTCCATGGGGCCGTAGAGTTCGCGGTCCGGGAAGAAAAGCTGGGAGAGAAAACACATCACCATCGGATCATTCCAGGAGGGATGGTTCATAAAACAGATCAGCGGACCGTCGACAGCGGGTGGCGGGGTAAGCAGATTTACGGCGTGGAAATTCTTCTTCAGCTGCCGGGCAAACGCCCAGGCCAACAGGTTGTAGAGCAAAGGGCTGCGCTTTGTAATGACATCCGTTTCCGGGGCATTGTACCCTGTTGAGTCTTCGACTGTACCCTGTTGAATCATGGATTGTACCCTGTTAGGTCGTGGATTGTACCCTGTTACGTGCTGCTTTGCACGGTTTGAATCGCACTTTCCATCCAAAAAACACCCGGGAGCCCGGACGATCGCAGGAACGGGAAGCGGGAAACTTTTCCGGCAGGGGTTTCGATAACAACGTAGATTCCCTGCTATGGTGATTTTGAAATCATATACCCATGCGGAAGAAGCCTATGTCGCTGCGGCTTTCCTCTCCAGTGAAGGTGTGGAAGCTGTAGTTGTCGATGAACATGCCATTGGCGGCAATCTACTCGGAGCCGCATCACCGGGATCGATTCGCATTGAGGTCGTGGAGGCCGATTTGGAAAAAGCCGAAATGCTGCTCCGGGAATCCGAACAAGCCGAAGATCTACACCCAACTGCGGAACGCCTGCCCATATTGTTACCGCAACCATCGGCGCAAGACTACAGAATTGTGACTACCTTCCGTGCATTAATCTATACCGAACTGGTCGTTTTTCTACTCACATCTTTTTTCCCGTCGATATATGGACCAACGCCCCCGCAGGATATCCAGCAATACCTGGACGGCTTGGCGCTTTCACAGGACTCGTGGTTTTTTGCCTATAGTTTTTGGCCCATCCATGTAAGTATAGTTTTGTTGTCATCACTGCTTATGTTGACGATGATTACAGCCGGCCGATGGGTTTATCTACTATCTGTGGTCACCGGCCTTTTGCTGTTCTGGGGACCGCCACCCTATATTGGCAGTGCGGCCGGAAACACGGTGGCCAGTCTGCAGTGGATTCTGGCGGGAGCCATCGCAACGATGTCATTTCTCGAACCGGTATCGAAGTATTTCCGAAATCGATTCACCGTTGACCCGGGAAAAGAGCCCTAATCCCGCAAACCGTAGGCTTTCAATTTTTCGCGCAGGGTAAACCGGGAAAGGCCGAGCAGATCGGATGCTTTGGAGAGGTTGTTGCCGGTGTGTTTCATCGCCGCCTCGAAAAGCCGGGACTCGAATTTTTCCAGAAAGACTTTGTGAGCTTCGCCTTCATTCTGTGAGAGGATTTTGCTAATCTCATCATCGAAGGCGAAGGAGGCCGGCCGGGTTTGCTCGGACATCAAATGCCCGATATTGGCTTCGTCGATGGAGAATCCGCGGGCATTCAGGGCGGCCTTTCGGATCACATTCTGCAGCTGGCGGACATTTCCCGGCCAGGTGCCTTTTTTGAGCTGATCAATCGCTGCCTCGGTAATTCCCATATTGGGCAGGCTCGATTCCCGGCAAAATCTCTCCAGAAAATAGCGGGCGAGCAGCGGCACGTCGCCTTCCCTGTCGCGGAGAGGCGGCAGAAAAATCCGGGCGACATTGAGACGATAGTAGAGATCTTCGCGGAAGGTTTTTTCCGCAACCATCGCTTCGAGATCCCGGTGGGTGGCGGCGATGATCCGCACGTCGACCGAAATTTCCGTCGACCCACCCACCCTTTGGAATCGCTTTTCCTGGAGAACCCGCAGTAATTTGGATTGCAGGTTTACATCCATATCGCCGATCTCATCGAGGAACAGTGTGGCATTGTGAGCCTGCTCGAATTTCCCCACCCGGGTGGTGACCGCTCCGGTGAAGGCCCCTTTTTCGTGACCGAACAGTTCCGATTCGAGAAGGTTTTCCGGAATGGCCGCGCAGTTGACAGTGATAAACGGTTTGTGTGAGCGGTGGCCGTGCTGAAACAAAGCTCTGGCAACCAGCTCCTTACCGGTACCGGTCTCGCCCTGGATCAGGACAGTTACCGGAGTGGAGGAAAGCCGCCCGAGAGCTTTGTAGACCTCCAGCATGGCGCGACTCCGGCCCATCAATGCGTCGGTAGTGCCGGCACCGTCGTCAAGGGCTTCGTTGCCGACACTGACATGGTTGGCGGCACTTTTCGACGATTGAATCGCTGTTTCGACCGCGCGGAAAACTTCCGATTTATCGAGAGGTTTGGGAAGAAAATCATAGGCTCCCGCTTTTACGACTTCGATAGCGGTCTGGCTGTCGTAGCGGGCTGCAATGATAATCACTGGAACATTCGGGCGGGTTTTTGCCATTTCCCGAACCAGATCAAAACCGCCCAGCCCTTCGATCCGGAACTCTGACAATACGACATCAAAGGAAGAGGACTCCAACAGGGCGAGAGCTTCCGTCCCTGTTTCCACCCGGGAAATCCTGTGATCCGTTTTCCGAAACCATTCCTTCAGGACTTCTCCGGTTTTTTGATCGGGATCAACGATTAGAATCTTACCACCATCCGACATTGGGAAATAATTTAGCACTGATCGGTAAAAAATTTACCGGTTATTTAAAATTCCAGGCGGCTGAGGCCTGATTCGAAGGTACTTTATAAAAGAAAAAGACCTGGCATCAAAAATGCATCCTTGAAAGGTGTATGAAAAAAATTGAAGCCATTATCAAGCCGTTCAAGCTTGAGGAAGTTAAAGAAGCACTCACAGAGTCAGGCATTCACGGAATGACTGTTAGTGAAGTTAAGGGGTTTGGTCGTCAGAAAGGTCACACGGAAATTTACCGTGGTTCGGAGTATACCGTTGATTTTCTGCCGAAGGTGAAACTCGAAATCGTGGTCGATGACGGCGAAGCCGCCGGTGTAGTTGACACTATCGTGAAAGCTGCTTCCACCAACAAAATTGGTGATGGCAAAGTATTCGTCAGCACTATCGAAGAAGCTGTTCGGATTCGGACCGGTGATCGTGGCGTCGACGCGATTACCGCTGCAGATTAAACAAAGTACTCGTCCATACAACATACCAATTGAAGCCCGGCCCGAAAGGACCGGGTTTTTTCTGTCTACGCAGGGCTTTCTCAGTTCACTACCTTGGCCAGATAGGTGGTGATGCCGTTTTCGTCGGTAAAGGAAGCCAATCCTCCGGGGCGAATCATCCACTGCCAGATTTTGGTAGCGTCTTCGGTCCACTCGATCGATCCGGTTGAATCGCTGAGCGCTTCGTGGTTGTAGTCGTGGG
>JARGOZ010000011.1:52276-77381 GCA_029213025.1 Verrucomicrobiales bacterium | reverse complement strand
GGGCGACTTTGGAAAACCGCAGCACGACCATTCTGCTCCGCGGAGATGTGAAAGCCCCGGGGCCGGAAGTGAAGCCGGGCTGGCCGCTTGTTTTCGGCGAAACCGGCGAAGTGGGTAACCGTCCCAGAACGGCCCTGGCCAAATGGCTCACCGCCCCGACCAACCCGCTGACGGCTCGAGTCTGGGTCAATCGAATCTGGCAGTGGCACTTTGGAACCGGTCTGGTCAAAACAAGTGGCGATTTCGGAGTTCAGGGCACACCGCCAAGCCATCCGGAGTTGCTCGATTTTCTGGCAGCGGAGTTGATGGAAAACAGCTGGAGTACGAAGCACATTCACCGCCTTATTTTGCAGTCGGCCACCTACCGCCAATCGTGCCGTTTCTCTACAGAAAACGACTCTCTGGATCCCGAAAATCTCACCTACTGGCGCAGAGAACCGCGCCGCCTCGAATCCGAAGCTATCCGCGACTCCATGCTCTCCGCCGCCGGTCTTCTCAGTTTGAGCAAAGGCGGTCCCAGCGACCCTCTCGATACAGAATCCTTGCGGCGAAGCCTTTATCAGAAACAGAGACGTGACAATTTTCCCGACCAGCAAATTCTGTTCGACACTGCCAATGGAATCAGCAGCTGTGCCCGGCGCCGGGTATCGACAAATTCTCTACAACCTCTGTGGCTGATGAATTCGCCTCTGAGCCAGAAAAGCGCCGAAGCGCTCGCCAATCGCTCCGGTTCGGTGGAAGCCGCCTTTACCCTGGCCCTCGGCCGGTCACCCGACAGCGGGGAAAAGAAACTTTTGCAGAAACAGGCCGATCAGCACGGTCTGGCCAGTGCCTGCCTGGCCATTTTAAACTCCAGCGAATTTCTCTATATCCCGTAATGATCCACCGACGAAACTTTTTAGCCTCTGCCGGACTGGGAGCCGGAGCCGTTGCACTCGAAAGCCTGTTCGCTGCGGAGACACAGCGGTCTCACCTGCCGGGAACGGCGAAAAGTGTGATTTTTCTGTTCATGTCCGGCGGGCCCAGTCAGGTCGACACCTTTGACCCGAAGCCGGAGCTGGCCAATCTCGCCGGAAAAGACGTGCCCGATTCGATCGCCCGGACGGTACCCAAAATTAAACGGGCCGGCCTGCAAAATCTGATGGCTTCGCCGTGGGAATTTCAACAACACGGAGAAAGCGGTATTCCCGTTTCCTCACTGTTCCCCCACACTGCGAAGCATGTTGACGATCTGTGTTTGATCCGGACCATGTCGCACCGGAACCCGGTTCACGGCCCCGGCGAATGTGTCGCGTTGACCGGCACCTCCACGGGGGATCGGCCATCTCTCGGAGCGTGGTCGCTGTACGGGCTGGGCAGCATGAATGCACAACTGCCTTCCTTTATTACCATGAACCTTCACACCGATGGCATGCAATTTCCGCAGGGCGCCGGTTGGAGTTCCGGTTTTCTGCCGTCCCGCTTTCAGGGAACTGTAGTGAATCCGCAGAAAGGAATCAAACATGTCGAAATGCCTTCCGGGGTGAGCCGGAAACAGCGCCTCGACGAACTGCATGCCATTGATCAATTAAACCGGAACTTCCTGCGCAGCACCGGAAAACACAGCGAGTTGGAAGCCCGGATCCAGAGTTACGAAATGGCGTTTCAGATGCAAACAGCCGCTCCCGAACTGTTCGACATCGACGGCGAAAGCACGGACACCATGAAAAGCTACGGTCTCGACAATGAGCAATCCCGATCCACCGGACGAGCCTGTCTGCTGGCAAGGCGGATGGTGGAAAGGGGCGTTCGATTTGTTCAAATTCGCGTCGGCGGCTGGGATGCCCACGGTAACATCAAAGGAAACCACGACAAAATGGCGGCCCGCACCGACCAACCCGTGGCGGCTCTCCTCGGCGATCTGAAAAGGCGCGGGATGCTCGATTCCACTCTGGTCGTCTGGGGCGGCGAATTCGGCCGCACACCGACGATGGAAGGGCTCGGCAAAGGCCGCGATCACTCTCCCGCCGCCTACACAGTTTGGCTGGCCGGAGGCGGCACACAGGGTGGTAAAATCATCGGCGAAACCGATGACATCGGCTACACCGTCACCGACCGCCCGGTAACTCCGCAGGATCTGCACGCCACGATCTTGCACAGTCTGGGACTCGATTCTTCGCGCCTTGTCTATGATCACCACGGATTGCGGGAAACACCGACCGGAGTGATTGGAGGAAGCCCGGTGCTGGAAGCGTTTGCGTGATCCGCTTATTCGTCCGGAAAGTAGCCTCTGTTCTTAAGTCGATCCAGAATTCCCAGGGCGGATTTGCTGCGGTTCATGATATAGAGATGGACACCGGGAGCGCCGTTGTCGAGCAGACCGGCAATTTGCTCCGTAGCCCAGTCCATACCAATTTCGCACTGGGCGGTTTTGTCGTCGCCTGCAGCAGTTAATTGAGCCTCGAGTTTCCCGGGCAGGGTAATACCGAATCGCTTCACCTGATCGGCGTTCAGTACCGGCAGAATACCCGGAAGCACCGCCTTTTTGATGCCCTGAGCCCGAATTTTTGCCACATAATCATAGTAATATTGATTGTCGTAAAACAACTGGGTAGTGATGAAATCGGCGCCCTGATCGACTTTGAACTTGAGGTGATTGATGTCGTCCTCGGCGGACGGCGCCTCGGGGTGTTTCTCCGGATAACCGGCCACTCCCATGCAAATTTCGGGGAAGCTTTTCTTAATAAACGCAACCAGATCACTGGCGTATCGAAAACCGTTTTCCGTCGCAACGAACTCCGTGCTCCCTTTAGGCGGATCGCCGCGGAGCGTCATGATATTCCGGACACCTTCATTCACAAAACCCTGAATCGTTTCGCGAAGCTCCGTTCTGGTGGAACCGACACAGGTCAAATGAGGCATAACCAACCATTTTAGTTCCCTTTGCAACCGCGCCGTTATCTCCTGAGTAAAGCGACGGGTGGTGCCTCCGGCGCCGTAGGTGACCGACACAAAATCAGGCTGAAAAGCCCTGAGACGTGAAGCGGCGAGAAACAGTCGACGAGTGTCTTCCCCGGTTTTGGGCGGGAAAAACTCCAGTGATTTTACCGGCTTACCCGGCCTGAAGAGCGAAGAAATAGCGAAATTATTCATTTTCATATACACAAATCATGATATGTGGATATGTAAAGTGCAATTTACTCTAACTCTGTGAGCTTTGAAGAATGACCGCTTTGCGCCCTTGCCTGATTTATTGAACCGGTGTCCAATTGCGAGCATGAAATTTACACTCACTCTTTTGGCAATCGCAGCCATGGTCCTGCCTGCCTCAGCTCACGATGTTGCGACTTCCATGGCGGATGCGGCCAGCGATTTTCTCAGTAATTTGACCGAAGAGCAAAAAGCCAAAGCGACCTACAAACTCGAAGATCCTGCGAGGAAAAACTGGCATTTCATCCCGAAACCGTTCGAAGGCGAAGAAAAGCGGATCGGTCTGCCTCTGAAAGAAATGCGGCCCGACCAGAAGCACCTCGCCTACGCCCTCCTCAGCACCGGCCTGAGCCATAAGGGATTCACCACCGCCCTGCAGATTATGAGCCTCGAACAGGTTTTGTGGGAGTTGGAGCAGGCACCGAAGCGCGACACCAGCATGTATTACCTGACGATATTCGGAACTCCCGGCGAAAAGAACTGGGGTTGGAAAGTCGAGGGCCATCACATTTCGATGAATTTTACGATCGCAGACGGAGATGTAATTGCCGGAACCCCGGTGTTCTTCGCTTCCAACCCGGCGGAAGTTCTCGAAGGCCCCCGCAAAGGTCTCCGCGTTCTCGCCGCTGAAGAAGACGTAGCCCGGTCGCTGGCAAAGAGCCTGACCGATGAACAAAAAGCCGAGGCGGTCATCATGGACAAAGCTCCACGCGATATTCTTACCTCCGCCGAGCAGAAAGTGAACCCGCTGGAAGGCGGCGGTCTCGCCTACGGCAAGCTGGATGAAAGTCAGAAAACTCAGCTGCACCAGTTGATCGATGTATATATCCGCCGTCTTCGCGAAGGAGTGGCCAATGACGAGTGGAAGCAGATCAAAGCAGCGGGTCTCGACAAAGTGGTATTCGCCTGGGCGGGCGGGTATGAAAAGAACGAACCTCACTACTACCGGGTGCAGGGCCCGACATTTTTGCTGGAGTATGCCAATACCCAGAACGGCGCGAACCACGTCCATGCCGTGTGGCGTGATTTTGACGGAGACTTCGGCGAAGATTTGCTACGCAAGCATTACGCCGAGTATCACAGGGAAGAGAGATAGAGACAGCCTATCCGATAAGTCGCCACACGACGGCCGATTTAACTGATTACCGTGGGGCAAAACCCACGGCTAATCTCACTGCGAGAGAACGGTTTCGAAGAGGAATCGGGCGCTTCACCCGATTAAAAAAATTACCCGTTCACCTTCAAGGAGTGACCGCTGCCCGGTCACCTCGACTCGATCGTACCCTGTTACATGGCAGACTGTACCCTGTCAGGTCCGCCATTGTACCCTGTTTAATCAATGACTTCGCCTTTGGTCTCTTTGGCCTCCTTCTTTCCGCGACCGAAGATCGATCCGATATCGAGGCCGAAGTAGGCAAGGCAACTAATCAAAACAGCGGCGGCTCCCGCTTCGTCAAGGTTTCCGACGAACGGCATGTTGTCGGGAATCAATTCAATAAACCCGGCGGTCGGGTTAATCAGGTAAGCACCGCAGGCTACTCCGATCAGGGCAACGACGGCGGAAGCGATCGGATTTCGTTTGGTTTCCGGAGTGTTGGGGTTGGCTTTGTCTTCTTCGTTCATGACTGGTATTGTGACGGATATTAAGGTCTCTTAGCGATTACAATCGCTCTTCCTCATTGTAACGGAGTTTAGACGATCAGCACCAGATTTTACTGTTTCATCTTCGCCGTAATTTCTGCGGCTTTTTTCTGTGCCTCTGCCAACGGCAGACCTTGTTTGGTTTTCGGCCGTTTGTGGCCGCAATGCGTCAGCCAGGCATCGCGTAGCAGAATCTGCCGCTGCGAAACCAGTTTCTGCAATTCCGGATCAACTTCCACATCGGGATCAAATCCCCACGCGGTCAGAATTTTCCCGGCCAGGATCCGGTGACCTTCCTGATTAAAATGTACTCCGTCGCCGGACATGACAAAATCCGGATTTTCTTTTCTTTTGGTTTCGGTGTACTCGACCATCGGGCCACGGACATCGATGACTAAATCGACCCGGTCGTCTTTCAGGGCTGAAAGCCAATTGGAATAGTCGGCGAGAACGGAATCGTAATCTTCAAAGATCGAAAACCAGGCGAATTTTTCTGCCGTCGCCGGGAGCAGCTTGCCTTTCTTTTTCATCGGCAAAGGATCAAACGGCGGCGGTGTGAGCAGGATGAGTTTCGCCCCGGTGGCATGAACTTTTGCGATCAGATCGTTGATCCCTTTTTGGTAGGCCGCCATCCTTTCCGGACTCTGCGGATAATACATTCCGTCGTTCATTCCATAACCCGCGACCACGACATCCGGCTTTGTCTTTTCAAGAACCCGGTCAAGTCTCTCATGTACGCAGGGCCGGGGAAACGGGTGATCCGGCTCGGACAGACCGCTGGTGGTTTCACTGGACAAGCCGAGATTCAGGATCTCCAACTCCAGCCCGGGTGCCTGCGTTAAAAGCGACGCTTCAATGAAGTTTACGTAGTGGGCCGCGTAGGTATTGGAATCACCCAGAAAAACGATCCGGTCGCCCTTTTTTACCAACGACGTATCTGCTGAAGCAGAGGAAAGACCAAATAACAATAGGAACAGGAAAATACGGCAACTCATGCGCCGATATTATCCGCCGCCCCGGGAATAAACAAGATACGTTAATCAAACCACCTGGCCGGCCGGTATATCATCTTGCCCGAAGGAAATCCGATAGCGACCGTCGCGGGATCGAAGCTTAAGCTCGCCGCCAAACGCATCGGAAATCGTGCGGGAAGTAAGCGCATCCTTCTTCTCTCCACAGGCCACAGTAATCCCCTCCCGGATGATCAGAGCATGGCTAATGTTCGGGAAAATTTCCTCTACATGATGAGTTACCATGACGAGAGATCTGAACGCTTTCTGGCCGGTGAGTTCCTGGATGAAATGAAGGAAATGCTCTCTCGCCACCGGATCCAGACCGGCACAGGGTTCATCGAGAACGAGGGCATCCAGCTGCGGAGACATCAGAGCTCTACCGATGAGAAGGCGCTGTCTTTCACCCTGCGACAGGTAGGCCCAGGGGTGATCCCGCAGGTGGCTGCAATTCACCTTCCCGAGTATTTTCCGGGCCGCTTCGCCGTCGGCTTTCTCTACCGCCGCATTCTTTTGCCAATAATTCACCATCGCGTGCCGACCCGCCATGACTACATCCAGAGCGGTTTCCGCCGGTTCGATCATTTCGGCAATACTGCTGCTCACGAACCCAATGTTTTTCCGCCACTTGTCCCATTCCTGATCCGGCGAATCGATAGCGCTGTAGCGACCGGGCATATCGATTTCGCCATCCGTTGGCGTCAGGTAGCCCATGAGTACTTTGAGCAACGACGTTTTACCCGATCCGTTGCCGCCGATCAGCGCCCAGTGTTCCCCCTCGTTTACTTCCCAGTTTACCTTTCGCAATATGTCGCGCCCCCCGCGGGTCACGGTGATATCGTCCATTCTGAAAACATGATTTGGCTGCGGCATAATCTGATAAAAAATTCGAGACCCGACCCGTCCACATTTCCGGTCAGGAATCAATGGAAAAAACTCGACATCCGCCGGTTTCGGGAGATGATTTTCGATGCAATCGAGGCTTGTTGTCGCCACTCACAACTCACATAAAACGGAGGAAATCCGGGAAATCGTCGGAAGTTTTTTCGAGGAAATTCTGGATTTGAATGATTTCCCCGAAATCCCGGAAGCAGTAGAGGACGGCACAACTTTCGAAGAAAATTCGGCTATCAAAGCCTTCGCAGCCTCAGCCATGCTGACCAATGCGTTTATCCTCGCGGATGATTCCGGCCTGGAAGTCGATGCTCTCGACGGCGCCCCCGGTGTCTACTCCGCCCGATACGGCGGCGAAAAGGCAACCGACGCAGACAACCGCAAAAGGCTTCTGGAGGAACTGGGCAAAACCGGCGCCAAAGGCAAATCCCGCTCCGGTAGATTTCGCTGCGTGCTTACCGTGGTAAAAGCAGACAGGAAACTGGCCGTTTTCAGCGGCAGCTGCGAAGGCATCCTCGCCAATGAAGAAAAGGGCGAGGGCGGCTTCGGATATGATCCCCTGTTCATTCCCGACGGTTATTGTGAAACGTTCGGCCAACTCGCGTCTGAAGTAAAACACGAACTCAGCCACCGGGGCAAAGCCCTTGCTCTGTTTTCCGACTGGCTCAGGCAACAGGACAGCAAATAAAATCAACCTTCCACAAGACTGTCAGCGCTTCGATCTTCTGCGGAAATGTTCGCGAAATCCACAGCCGATTTTGCGCAATCAGAAAGGCCTGCCTCGAGCACTTTAGCATCGTCCACTTTATGTAGTTTGGTATAACACGGATGGTGGGATTCTTTATAGGGATTGTTTGATTTCGCGTTGTAGCAACAAATCAAAGACCATCGCGAATTCTCCGAATGATTTGCAGCCGAGCAGTGCAGTGTGTTACTGTGAAAAAACAGGGCGTCACCTGCTTTCATTTCGCAATGAACAAGCTCAAGGCGCTTTTTAGCTTCTTCCACCCTTTCCATATCCGCACCGGCCTGATCGCCTGTTAATACATGATTGATCCGCCCTATTTTATGGGACCCTTTCAATACCTGCAGACAACCATTCTCTACTGTAGCGTCATCGACTGCAATCATCACACTACAGAGATTGGGAAAAAGAACTCCGTTTTGATACCAATAACCATAGTCCTGATGCCACGCCCAGGCGCCACCGGTCCGGGCATCCTTCAGGATCATTTTGGAATGATAGTGATAGGCCTCATCATCGAGCAACTGCTCGACCCGATCGACCATTTTGTGACACCGGGCGAACATGCCATATACACCGTCCCCCGGGTGGTTCCAGAGGGAAAGCCGCACCGCATTGCCTTCCCCGTCGTCGCGGGAAGCCGCGGCCTGATCCATCGCGTGATCATTCCGTGCTGTGGCCGCGAGAGCATCGATTTCCTGCTTTGAGAAAAGCGCCCTCTCGAAAACATATCCATTCTCTTCGTATTCGTTAATCTGCAAAGAACTAAAACCGGCCATAAATGGACTCTATCTGACAGAACACGTCACTGTCAATGCGGCTTCCGCAATCAGGGCATTGAAGTCGACAACGGATTCCCGGACCCTGTGTCTATGTTCACACGATTGATTATCGCTATCCTGTTACTGTTCCAGCTCGTCGGCTACAGCGCCGAAAGACCGCCCAATGTGATACTCATCCTCGTAGACGATATGGGTTGGATGGATCTGTCCTGCCAGGGATCAGATTTCTACCGGACGCCGAATATTGATCGAATCGCAGCGGAAGGAATGAGATTTACCAACGGCTACGCCGCCTGCGCCGTTTGCTCGCCGACCAGAGCCGCCGTCCAGACCGGTCGATACCCCCACCGCCTCGGCGTCACCGACTGGATCCGCTCGCTGTTTCAAAGGGGCAATCTGGGCACCCCGGAAAAGAATCCTACCGAATACGTAGGGGCCAAAAACCGCCGTCTACTCTGCCCGCCCAATCCCTACTGGATGGAACACGATGAAATCACCATCGCCGAAGCTCTCAAAGCGAAGAACTACAAATCCGCCTATATAGGAAAATGGCATCTTGGTGACGAAGACTGGTATCCGGAAAAACAGGGCTATGATGAAAACCGGGGCGGTTGCGACTACGGTCAGCCACCATCTTATTTTGATCCCTACAACAATCCAAAACACAAACACAAAACCATCCGCGCCGGCATTCATAAGCTCCCGGGTCGGCAACCAGGCGAATACCTAACCCACCGGGAAGCGGATGAAGCGGTTACTTTGATCAAGAAATGGAAAGACGAACCGTTTTTTCTCCAGGTAAGTCACTATGCCGTTCACACTCCCATCCAGGCTATTCCCGAAGTAGCCGCAAAATACGAACAGCAAAAAGGGGCTACCCAGCAGAATAGCAAATACGCCGCCATGGTGGAATCCGTCGACGACTCGACCGGCCGGATTCTCGAAACGATACAGAAACTCGGGTTGGATGACAATACCCTCATCATTTTCACCAGTGACAACGGCGGTCTCGACCGGAATAACAACCCCACTGACAACGCACCTCTCCGCAGCGGCAAAGGCTACGCCTACGAAGGCGGTATCCGGGTGCCTTTCCTCGTTCGCTGGCCCGGACAGATTCCGGAAGGCAAAGTCAGCGACACTCCGGTGTGCTCCATTGACCTTTTCCCGACAACGCTCGATGTCGCCGGAATTCCGCTTCGCGACGACCGGGAAATCGACGGCCTTTCTTTACTGAAGCATTTCAAATCCGGAGGCACAGCCGATCTGAACCGGGAAGCCCTCTTCTGGCATTTCCCCCACTACCGACACGCCCCGGGCCCGTATTCAATCATCCGGAAAGACAATTTTAAGCTGATCAAATTCTGGGAAGGCCCGATGGAACTCTTCGATCTCGATAAAGATCTATCCGAAACGAAAAACCTCGCGAATTCGATGCCGGACAAAGTGCAACGACTTGAATCGACTCTTATGGCAACCCTCAAAGCACACGGAGCCAGGCTTCCGAGAGAAAATCCGGATTTCGTCGCAAAGAAAGCAAAACCTTGACCTCTACCGCTAAAATACTTTACAATGTGAATACATCACACCACCCGCTTGAAATGAAAATTCCAAATCGCAAAGCAGTCGGGGCGTTCACATTGATCGAATTGTTGATCGTCATTGCCATAATAGCCGTCCTCTCAGGGATCAGTCTTCCGGCCTATCGAATGATGAAAGAGAAGGCGGAGGTGGTCAATCATGTCGCAAACCTGCGCAATATCACCAACGCAACGCTGCTTTGGACCAGCGAACACAGCCAGACTCTGCCCTCGCCCCAATATCCGGGAGGCCATCAGGACAACGATCCGAATATACCGGAAGAATGGGATTTCGCCGGAACCGGTAGCGGGCTTTGGCTGGACGGAGTAATCTACTACGCAACTTGCTATATGGCCCACAATCAGCGGGCCGAAGAACAGGAAAATCTGGAAGAAGTAGATAAAGTCGACGGGGAAAACGGGGCCCACCTCAAAGACACCGCTTTTGCCAGTCTGCAGTCATTCCGCAAAAATCCCCTCGAACAAGACTGGCACCGGCACAGCTATGCGATGAACCGGTCGATCCAGTATGATCACATTTACGCCGGCAGTTCCGAGCCGGAATTAACAAATAAGAACCTCGCGAAACTAAGTCACCCCAACGCCCTGCTGTTTATCGAAAACGAAGAATCCAACGTCATCGGATTCAGCGACCTCCCCGATATTCTGGAGACCGCAAAAAAGCGCTGGTCTTCCGGACAGGCCATCGCCAGCTTCCTCGATGGCAGCGCCCGCACCATCGCCGCAAGCGAATTCCCGATAGGCAGTCGAAACAAAGAAGACGAATCAAGCCGGTTCTGGAGCGGGGTTGATGCCGACCAGTTTTGCGGGACGTGAGAGTAACTCACTAAGCCGGGCGGTCGCCCGGTATGCCTGGATTAGTATTGATGAACTGATTGATTCTACGGTTTTGGCGATTATCATCCGCAGACTCAGGGAAAAATGAGAATTGCTGAAATTCGCCTTCTCATTTCAATTGCCAAACCCGTGTTATGAAATGCTTTTCTATCTCTATGCTGTGCGCTGTCTTGTTCCTCGCAGAAGCGCCTGTAATTGCCGGGGACGACGGAGAAAAACTGCCGTTCAATCCCGTAAAAATCTGTCGACTCAGCCTAGACGGCAAGCCCCGGTCGATTTCGATCCGACAAGGCGGGGATGTCTGGCTCGGCTATGATGTGGAAAAGGCCGCAGTTTTCAAAGTCTGGCAGGCTCCCGAAGGAAAACCCGGGCTGAAAATCACCAGTTTCAAAGCCACTTCGGCAGGGACTTCATTATTCGATAAGAAGGATGTTGAGGGCTGGCAAATGACCCGTAATGGAAAAACGGAACCTCTCACGGTCAGTTATCTCGGATGCACCCAGACCGGGGACAGCTTTGAACTGAGCTGGGAATTGAATCCCACGGGAGGCAAAATCACCCTAACCGAACGTGTCCCATCAACACCCGGTAGTAACACGGACCGAGCGTATCGGGAACTGCGCGTCGAGTCCCTGAAAGCCGGCGAATCGCTCTCCCCTTCCCCTGGCGACGGAAACGCATGGGTTGTGACAGACCCCGCAGGTAAATCAGTATCTTCAATTTCCGGCGCAGGATGGTATCGACTTTCTCTACCATGAATCTGCGAATCACTACTTTCGTCCTCGCCTGTATCCTTCCGGTGATTGCATTGTCCCGGGAGCTCGACCTCCCGGCGACCGATATCTTCTCGAAGGGATCAAATCAGTATAGCGATGATATACTGGAAATTACCAAAGGACGAGGCGCGACAATCGGTTGGTACATCAAGGCGAAACAGGAGGATGAGGTTCGCGTCAGCATCGAGTATTCCTGTGCCGCCCCGTTGAATCAGGACTATCAATTATCTTTCGATGGTATCGATACATTCTGGAAAGTGACTCCCACTGCGGAAAAGGAGTTTTCGCGGGCGGAATTGGGTGTTTTTAAAATCAGACCGGGCTTACCTGTTCTGGTTTTGTTAGTGCCTCCCTCGGGGACGAAATACAAACACCCCGTGCGATTTCGAAAACTGATCGTGGCGGGTTCGAAACCAGGGAATCTTTCCCGCCTACCGGCGTCCGAAGGAGCTAAGGGACCAGCAACCCCAGCTACCTCGCCTGGTTTCGGTGCCAAACTGTCCGGGTTACACCCCGCTCTTTCTACTTTGGATCTCCGTGACGAGGCGCTAACTCTGCGCGTCAGCGGGATGAAGATGAGAGGAGAAAACGAAATTCTATTCACCACCTGGGATGGTGACTTGTTCTCACTGGATCTCACTGCTGTTACTGAAACCGGGCCGCCACCCTTTCGACGCATCGCGCGAGGTCTATCGGAACCGATGGGACTGGCTGTGTCGGGGCCTCGCATTTTTGTCACCGAAAAAAACCAGGTTACCGAACTGATCGACAAGGATAACGACGGCATGTTTGAAACCTATCGCTGCGTGTCCCAGGACTGGCCCTGCTCGATGGATTATCACGAATATCTATTCGGAGCCGTAGTAAAAGATGACCACTTGTATTTTAACGCCAGCGTCGGGATGGCAAGGCGGGGTATCGACAACTACCAGCCACCCCTCCGGGGAAGTGTCATCAAAGTTCACATCGACAGCGGAGAAACCGAAATTTTCGCCGGCGGACTCCGCACCCCGGATGGCATTGGACTGGCGGCTGACGGAGGCATCCTCGTCACCGACAACCAGGGTGAGTGGTTACCTGCCAACAAACTGATCCATGTAGAGAAAGGCGGGTTTTACCAGTTCCGCAGTATACCGCCTTGGCATCCTCTCGATGTTCCTAAAGCAACTCCGCCCGCTGTATGGTTACCGCACGGAGAAATAGCGGCTTCACCAACCGAACCGTTTGTGATTCCCTCCAACTGGGGACCCTACGCAGGCCAGGTGCTTTTTGGAGATGAAACTTTCGGCGGCTTGCAACGCGCCTTTCTCGAGAAAGTGGATGGGGTTACCCAGGGAGCCGTGTTCCGATTTTCGCAAGGCTTTCAGCACCACTTTCATCGATTTGCGATTACTCCGGACGGTGAACTCTACGCCGGCGGCATCGCCCGGGGCAAAGATGAGGAATTCATTCATCGCGTAAGCGGCCTCACCAGAATTCGCTATACCGGAAACGATGTGTTTGAGCCCCTCGCGGCGCGCCTCTATACCAACGGTCTGGAAATCGAATTTACGCTGCCTCTGGCGGAGGGAACAGGCTGGAATCCGGCCGCCTGGCACGTGACCCAATGGGGCTATCAAGCCACCCAAACCTACGGCGGCCAGAAAGTCCGGCACCGGCGCACGGGAGTCCGGTCAGCTACCGTTTCCGCTGACCGGCGGCGGGTATTTCTTGAACTGGCTGAAATCACCCCCGGAGAAGTTATCCACGTTCGGCTTGCCCAATCATTGACCTCCGGAAACGGGCTGCCTCTCCGGACGGGAGACCTGTGGTATACGGTTAACCGCATACCGGCAAATTTGCCGGGTGAAGTGAAGGCGGCCCCGCCGGTTACCTTCGCCGAACCCAAATCTTTCTTTCACTATACAAAAGGAGATGCCGGCCAGATTCTGTTCCAGACCTACTGCACCTCATGCCACAGCCTCGATGGCACCAAACTGGTAGGGCCGAGTTTGCAAGGACTGGCTGGCTCCCACTTACGAGTCATACAACCCGGCAGCGACAAAGTGCTCAGTGTTATGGCAACAGCTGATTACATTCGCCAGTCCATCATGGAACCCAACGCTTTGCTTGCCGAAGGCTATCCGGAAAATATTATGCCGCCGATGGGTGGTATCCTGACGGATAAACAAATCGATGCTCTGGTGAACTACCTCACAAAGGAGCCCGTCACTCCATAAGTCGTCAGGTGATGTCTACTGAATATCCGAAATCACTTTCGGCAGCAAACTACCTACATAGTTGTTAGTCCGTTCTGTTTTGACTTTTTGCTTTGTCGGAAGAGCTTTGATGTCGTCGAGGCGGGACACCGCTTTTTCATCAAGGTAGTCGAGAGCATTGGCGGCGAGGATGGCATCGAAGACATTGCTCTCATTCTGATTGGCGTATTTGATCAAAGTATCAAGAGCGGCGGGAAGATCCTGCTCCGGTCCAAATCTTCCCAGAGCCTCCGCCGCGATTACAGCGACGCTGGATGATGAGCCTTTCAATGCGGCGACAAGTTCAGCATGCCCGGCTTTTACTCCCGCTTCCTTGTGGATCAACAGCCCCTGAGCCCCCCAGTATCGGACAGCGCTGTCTTCAGAACTGAGCAATTTTACTATAGCCGGAATATCTTCCGAGTTACGGTTCGATGCGAGATCGGCTGCTGCAAAAATGGTATCAAAATCATATTGCGAAGGATCGTGGCCCATTTCGTAAGGCGTAGTGCCCACTGAACGCGAATGAATTTCCGCTTCGGGTAGAAAACCGATATCGCGAATCTTTTTCGCCCAGTCTTTGTGAGCTTTGCGCATACGATCCAATATTTCGGCATGCTCGGAGGATCCCGCCAGATTGTTGACCTCATCCGGATCGGTCTGCAAATCATAGAGTTCCTCAGCCGGTTTTTCCTGCCAGAAATGCGACTGCGCTTTGTTTAGTTTTCCGGCATGAAACATATCGTGCCATACACGGGTCGTCGGAGTTTGAAACATATACTGTATATACTGACCGTAGATTCGGTGAGGCATATATTGGCGAATGTAGACATAACGCTGGTCCATCACAGTGCGAACGAGGTCCACCCTTTCGTCCATACGCCCGCGAAAGCCATAGCTGAACTTCTGCGGCTCCGTTTCATACTTCCCGGCAAAAGCGTGTCCCTGCATCCAGTCTTTCGGCTCGATTCCGCAGATGCTCAGCATCGTAGGTGCGAGATCGACAAAGCCCACAAGACGATCACTGGTGCCACCGCTTTTGTATTCCTCCGGAGCGAGGTGCGCCCATTTTTCCGGGAAATGGACCAGCAGAGGCACATGGAGGCCGGAGTTGTAGGGCCAGCGCTTGTTGCGCGGCATTCCCGAGCCGTGGTCGCCCCAGTAAAACACAATCGTGTCTTCGGCGAGACCGTCCTTTTCCAAATCGGCGAGAGCCTGACCGCATTCTTTGTCCATCATGGTGATGCGGTCATAGTATTGCGCCCAGTCTTTCCTGACTTCCGGCGTATCGGGATGGTAGGCCGGAACCCGGGCTTTTGCAGGATCGTGGATCGCATTTTCCGGCTCGATGTTGTTGCGGATTTTTGACTCGTGCGAAATGGTAAAGTTGTAGACGGCGAAAAACGGCTGGCCTTCGTCGCGCGCCTGCCAGGTTCTCCTGCCTTTGCCTTTCGGTACATTCACCCAGGTCCCCGCGGGCTCGGCGAGGTTGTAGTCTTTTTTACCGGGATTGGTGCAGTGATAGCCCGCCCCGGCGAGATAGGCAGGAAACATTTTGGATTGCTCCGGCAGCGGGACAAAGGAACGCATATGCTCACCGCCGGTCGCGGGTGGGTAGATCCCGGAAATTATCGTGGTTCTGGCCGGTGCACAAACAGGTGCTGTGGAGCTGGCCCGCGTGTAGCGGAGGCTTTTCTTCGCCAACGCATCAAGATGCGGCGTGATCGCATATTCATCCCCGTAGCAGCCGAGATGAGGGCCATTATCTTCGGACGATATCCACAGAATGTTGGGACGATCTGCAGACTTTGCGACAAGGGCCGAAGACAGCACAACAATAAGAATGGTGAGTCGTTTTTTCATATTTTTCGATCAGCGCCCAGATTATCGGTCGATACACCGGGGGTCAAGCCACGCGAAAAACGAAATCAGCAAATATGAAAGGCACGTTTGTCAGGGTTCCATCTCCGTCGAAACACCTCCCTGTTTTCCATTCAACAGGGTACGATCCCATATTCAACAGGGTACAGTTTCGGACTCAACAGGGTACAATTGCTGTTTTGAACCCCGGTCAGTCCGGATCATCAATATCACAAATCGATGATCAAATATGTATACAAAAACCGCTGTCTAGCGACGGCCGTTCAGGCCTTCTTTCCTCGCTTTTTTTGCTAATGACAGGGCTTTTTCCTCGCCGTATCGGGCTATCGAAAACTTCGCGGTTTTTCGTTTGTTAGTGGTATCAACCCAGGCGGCCTGCCAATAGTCGTAGTTCTTGCCTTTCACCGATTTGGAGACGACATGAGTAACTCCGGTTATCCCGGACTTTTTTATCTGTCTCTTTTTCCGCGATGCGGCCTCCTGTTTGTATTTGGGGAGTTTAGCAAGAATGTCGTCACGATATTCTTTAGCGGCTCTCAATGCTTTTGATTTCCCCCCGTTGGACTTATCCGGGAAATACTTTTGATAGCGTTTTCCCTTGTGGGTTATTCGAACATAGTAGCCGTGATTCTTCTTATCTTCCTGATCAATTCGAGTGATGCCATAATTGGGCCGTGGTGTGCTCATTTTCGTGCATGGATGGTATGTAACAATTTAGTTCTGACAAATTTCTAAAACTTCGACAAGTATAAAATGCTATTTATTTTGCCAATTGAGTTGCCGAAGTCCTTCATACGCCACAATTCCCACTGATGTAGCCAAATTCAGACTTCGGCCCTGAATTTGTGGGATTGTCAGACAGAACGGTTCGTATACCTGTAGTAGACTTTCCGGTAGTCCACGGGTTTCGGGTCCAAATACAAGACAGTCGCCTTCTGAAAAGGTCTGATCCCAATAGGCCTTTTGGTTTTTTGTAGTGAGAAAATAGACATTTGCTTCTGCAGGGACTGACTGCCTCCATGCATCGAAGGATTTCCAAATGGACACGTCGAGTTCATTCCAGTAGTCGAGCCCGGCTCTGCGGAGGGATTTTTCATCGAGCGAAAAACCGAGCGGTTCGATCAAATGAAGCCGCAGACCGGCGGCATGGCAAAGCCGTCCGATATTTCCGGTGTTGGGCGGAATTTCCGGCTCGTAGAGGACTATATTGAGCATCCCTTTCCTATTGCACAAAGATCACTGTTTGCCTACGACACAAGGCCGTTTATCGTGGCCGAAAATCGAACATGAAAATTGTCATCGTTGGCGCCGGGGAGATCGGCACGCATCTGGCTACCAAGTTAGCTCTCAGCAATCATTCGATCGTGGTGATCGATGCGGATGAAGGTATTGCTGAGGAATTAAGCAGCAAGCTGGATGTCCGCGTAATCGCCGGGGACGGGGCCGCTCCCACCGTCCAGTTGGAGGCGGATGTGCCGGGGTGCGATGTCTTCTATGCGATGACGAGCGATAATTACACCAATATCGTAGCGGCTACGGTGGCGAAGAAATTTGAAGCGAAACGAACGATATGCCGGCTTCATCAGGAGCTGGAAGCCCAGAATTTCATCTTCGATTTCAAAGAAAACTTCGGCATCGATGAAATTTTCAGCTCGGAACGACTGGCTGCGGTTGAGCTTTCCAAATACATTCGGAACCCGGAATCGGATTCCGACCGCTTTGTCGAGGAAATCGCAGGTGGCTTTATTGAGCTGATTGAAATCGTGATTCCGCCGAAATCGGATGTGATTGGCAAGGCCATCCACGAACTCTCCTTTCCGCACCGGGTTCGGATTTGCGTGATTAAGCGGGGGGAGGAAATTTTGATTCCGTCAGCAAAAGACGTCCTTTTGGAGGGCGATACGTTGACCATAGCCGGTTCACAACGACTGATCAGCGGAGTCGTGAAGCTGATCGAGCCCAAACGAAAGAAAGACGAAAAAAATATCGTGATCTTCGGGGGCGGCCAGTATGGATACGCCCTCGCCCAGACACTTTCGTCCTCGGGTGCCGACTATCGAATCCGGATTTTCGAGGCGGACCGCGACCGCTGCGATGAACTGGCGGATCAACTGAGTAATGTGACCCTCCTCAATGCCGATGCGACATCGCTGCAAAATCTGACTGAGGAAAACGTGGGGGAAGCCGATTTCTTCATCGCGACCACTTCGAAAGACGAGGACAACGTGATGACCTGTCTCCAGGCCAACAGTCTGGGTGCCTCTTACTGCCTGTCACTTTTCCACCGGGCGGACTATGCGGATGCAATCACCAAATTCAAAGGCCAGATGGGAATCCTAGCGGCGGTTTCACCCCGGGAAGCGACCTGCAGCATGCTGATGCGATTTGTGGTCGATACCTTTCAGCTGCTGCGAAAATTTGAAAATGTGGAATTGATCGAGGTTTCCGTGGCGGAAGACAGCCCGGCGGCCGGAAAAAAGGTGCGGGATATGGAATGGCCGCAGGGTTCGGTCCTGGTCGGTTTGTGGCACAGCGCCGACGTAGTTGTCCCGTCGGCGGAAGACGAGATCAAGAGCGGCGACAGCGTCTACGCCATGGTGACGAGAAAATCGAAACGTCAGTTTTTGAGTTTGTTTTCCTAACCGGTTATGAACTACAGGCGATTGGCAAAAGTTTTGGGGATTCTGATCCTGTTCGTCGGCGGCATGATGCTGGCCGTTTCCGGTTATGCACTGTTGGAGGGATTTTTCCGACATCCGAACACAAAGAATCACGATGCCTTTTTGGCTCTCATTTATTCAGCCGGTATTACCGTGGCGTTCGGTGGCGGACTTCTCGCGATTGGCTGGAAAGTGAAAAATGAATTCCTCCGCCGCGAAGCGATGGCGACCGTGGGTCTGAGCTGGTTTCTCGTAGCTATATTCGCCGCATTGCCGTTTTATTTCTGTACGCCGGGCAATGGTGCCGAACTGGGAGCAGTCGAGTCGTTTTTTGAGTCGATGTCAGGGCTGACCACAACGGGCGCTTCGGTAATGAGGGACATCGAAGTGTTCCCGAAAGCGATTCTGTTGTGGCGCTCGGTCACGCAGTTTTTAGGAGGCATCGGAATTCTCGTGCTTTTCGTCTCTCTTCTCTCATTCCTCGGAGTCGGCGGAAAAAACCTGCTGGCACAGGAAAGTAGTCTGAACATTTCCGACTCAAGGGCCACGAAAATCGGCGAAACCGCTTTCGGGCTTCTCAAGGTCTACCTGATTCTGACCTTCGTTTGTTTCATCGGCCTGCTCGGTCTGGGAATGCCGATGTTCGATTCCATCTGCCATTCGATGACCGCCCTTTCCACCGGGGGATTCAGCACGCGAAACGCCAGTATTGGATACTACAACCACCTGGGAATCGAAATCTGGCTTTCTATTTTCATGCTGCTTGGGAGCATCGGATTCATGTTCTACCTCCTGTTAACCAAGCGGGAAAAAGATGACCGGGACTTCAAGCGTTTAAAAAACGAAGAAGAAGGCAGGTATTACGTCATCGTCATTCTGCTGTGCACTTTGCTGGTCAGTGTAAACCTGTTCATGGAGTCGGAAAGAAGCTTCGGTGCCAGCCTCAGAGAATGTTTCTTTATGATCATCTCGATCAGCTCAACCACCGGATTCGGCCTCTCCGACCATGCCGACTACGATCAGTGGCCCACTTTTTCCCGCATTGTGCTCTGGACCTTGATGGTCGTCGGTGGCTGTGCCGGTTCGACGGCCGGAGGATTGAAAATGAACCGGATGATTTTGTTTCAACGGATCGCGGTGAAGGAACTCGTGCAGTCGTTTCGGCCGCAAAAAATCATCAAAATCAAGCTGAACGGTTCCGCTGCCGATGAGAAGGCCCTGCTCCACGCCTCCATGTTTCTCGCTCTCGCCCTGATCGTTTCCGGCGTCTCCATGGTGATAGTGGCGCTGATCGAACCCGACCTTGATTTTGAGAGTGTCGTCGGCACCGTAAGCGGTTGCCTTTTCAATATTGGCCCGGGCTTTGGCCAGGTGGGCCCGACCGATAATTTCGCTTTTTTCAATCACGGAACGATGGTTTTTCTTGCCGTTCTGATGGCGATGGGCCGACTCGAATTTGTTGCGGTTCTGGTGCTTTTTGTGCCCTCGCTTTGGAAAAGATATTAGGGATTCTGAAAGAATAAATGCCAAGACGGATTTTTTCTCTATAGTCAATGATACAGCCTCATGACTTCCCGGAAAAAAACTGAATCCACCCCAAAAAAGGCGGCACCTCTGCACTCGACGGACCCGGCGGAAATTCAGATGATTCTCGATGCCCGACACTCTGATCCGTATGGATTTCTCGGTCTGCAGTGCTCCGGAACCGGACGGGGACTTGTGATCCGCAGCTTCCAGCCCCGCGCGAAAGCAATGGTCGCAGTGGTCGATGGCCAGGATCACGCAATGGAAAAAATCGATGCGGAAGGTTTTTTCGAAGTGTGTTTCCCCGATCAAAACGATCGATTCGATTATCAGCTCAAAATCATTGATCACGATGGAAACTCCAAAGTAGCCCGGGATGTTTACCAGTTTCCCTCCACCATCGGCGATCAGGATATCCACTACTTTACCGAAGGCTCCCACCGCCGACTCTGGCGGATGCTCGGCGCTCATCTGATGTCATGCCGGGCGACGGAGCAGGAGAGCGGGCAAACTGCGGGAACCCGGTTTTCCGTCTGGGCACCCAATGCCTGGCGGGTCAGTGTGGTGGGTGATTTTAACAACTGGGACGGCCGCATCAATCCGATGCGAAACCGCAACGGAGTCTGGGAAATATTTCTGCCGGAAGTCGGTGTCGGCGCCCACTACAAATTCGAAATCATCGGAAAAGACGGAGCCCTGTTTACCAAAAGCGATCCCCACGCGTTCTTCTCCCAGAACGGAATTGATACAGCCAGCCTGGTTTACGATCTGAATCAATACGGTTGGAGCGATGACGAGTGGATGAAAAAGCGGGAAAGCCGGGATCATTATCACAATCCGATTTCCATCTATGAAGTTCATCTCGGCTCCTGGAAAAGAAGGAGCAAAGAGAAAAACCGCTTTTTGAGCTATCTGGAGTTCGCGACCGAGCTGGTCGATTACGTCGTGGAAATGGGATTCACCCACATCGAACTGATGCCGGTTTCCGAATTTCCGTTTAACGGATCGTGGGGATACCAGGTCTGTGGCTACTACGCGCCAACCAGTCGGTTTGGCTCACCGGATGAATTGCGCAATTTCGTCGATTCCTGCCACCAGCGTGGTATCGGGGTGATTATGGACTGGGTTCCCGCCCACTTCCCCAAAGATGCCCACGGACTCGCCCGGTTCGACGGGACAGCTCTTTACGAACACGAAGACCCCCGCCAGGGGGAACACGAAGACTGGGGCACTCTCATCTACAACTACAGTAGAAATGAGGTGCGGAATTTTCTTGTCGCCAATGCTCTCTACTGGCTGAAGGAATACCATATCGACGGAATCCGGGTGGATGCGGTTGCTTCGATGCTCTACCTCGATTATTCGCGGGAGGAAGGCCAGTGGATCCCCAACGAGTTCGGTGGCCGGGAAAACCTCGGGGCGATTGAATTTCTCAAAAACCTCAACGCATCCTGTTACGAAGAATGTCCGGGGATCATCACCATCGCGGAGGAATCAACCGCTTTTCCCGGTGTATCCCGCCCCATCGACAAAGGCGGACTGGGCTTTGGCTTCAAATGGAACATGGGCTGGATGAATGACTCATTAAACTACATGAGTAAAGAGCCCATCTACCGGAAGTTTCATCATAACGAAGCCACATTCTCCATGATCTATGCGTATCACGAGAACTATATACTTGTCCTCAGCCACGATGAGGTGGTCCACGGGAAAGGCTCGATGATAAACAAAATGCCAGGGGATAAATGGCAGAAGTTGGCCAACCTGCGCATGTTCTATGGATGGATGTATGCTCACCCGGGTAAAAAACTGCTCTTCCAGGGGGATGAGTTTGCCCAACCCGCCGAGTGGGATCACGACAAAAGTATAGACTGGCAGTTACTGGAAAACGACGAACATCTCGGCGTTCACCGATCAGTGAAAGACCTCAACCATCTCTATATATCAGAAGCGGCCCTGTATGAAACCGATCACGATCCGAAAGGTTTCGAGTGGATCATGCAGGACGACGCTGAAAACAGCGTCTTTGCTTTTGCCCGCTGGAGCCAAAACGGGGAATGCATAGTGGTATTAGTCAATGCGACTCCGGTCATTCGAAATGACTATAGAATCGGGGTTCCCGGTACCGGATTCTACGAAGAAATTTTCAACTCCGACGCCGAATACTACGGCGGAGCCAACTCCGGGAATGCAGGTGGAATCCCGGCCGAGATCGAACCTTCACACGGAAGGGAACAATCTATCGTGGTGCAGTTACCACCGCTCGCTACGGTATATTTTAAACTGCGGCAGGTGTAGAACTATATACCGCTGCGAAACGCATTCTCTACATACAGTACTTCACAGGCACCGCCCCCGGAGTCAGTTCTCGTCAATGAGCTTACCGCGTTCCAACCATCGGGTGACTTCACTTTAACCAGTTTGCCGTCCAGGTAGATAATTTGACCGGCTTTGACCTCATTCAAAACTGACTCAACCATATCGGTAGCCGGGATAAGATGCACATTGGAACAACTCTTAATAATTTCCTGCCGCTCTATCGGGAAATCTTTGGTGGACCAGT
The DNA here is from genome assembly GCA_029213025.1 of Verrucomicrobiales bacterium. Lineage (GTDB taxonomy): Bacteria > Verrucomicrobiota > Verrucomicrobiia > Verrucomicrobiales > DEV007 > Arctic95D-9. Next base: position 55,041 of record JARGOZ010000011.1, on the reverse strand, counting down.
AAAAAAAACGGCCCGACTGCCTGATTTCGATCTTTTCGAGGACTTCCTCATCTGACATATTCCCCCACCCCAAAGCGAAATCGACGGGACAAACTCCGGACCCGGGTCCACTTTTGTATTTCTTCTTCGAGAGAACCTTGGCCTTCAGGGAATAATCTGCCAGCGGAGTCAATTCGCTGCCCCTGTGATAAAACGAGACAGCAGAAGGAATCAAAGTCTGCAATGGCTCATCCGGAGCTTTTACTCCAGGTCCGAGCGACACGGAACCACCGCCCGTATTGATGATCGTAAAAAGGACGACGATTGCGCAAATCCAAAGAACAAACTTAAACATCACCAAATATAATGATAATTTCCATAGTTTCAAAGATTAGAATCGCGATTCGTTACATGATTGTCACGGAGCTTTGAACGGAAATTGAACTAATATTGCGACCATGAAAATCAAAGTTGGAATCAATGGATTCGGGAGAATGGGAAGGCTTGGTTTCCGGGCGGGATTTCTTTCCGACGCCTATGAAATCGTTCATGTAAATGAGCTGAAAGGTGGCGTGGAATGCGCCGCTCACCTCCTCGAATTCGATACCGTACACGGTCGATGGGAGGCGGACATTTCCACAGAAGCGAACTCGATAGTGGTAAACGGTAAACCGGTATCATTTTCTGAAAAAGCATCGCCCGGGGAAGTGGATTGGAACGCGATGGGCTGCGATATTGTGGTGGAAAGTTCCGGCGCTTTTAAAACTACAGAGAAACTCAGACCTTATTTTGACAACGGAGTAAAGAAAGTGGTCGTCGCCGCTCCGGTAAAAGACGGCGCGCTGAATATCGTGATGGGTTGCAACGATCATCTCTACGATCCGGCAACTACGAATCTGGTGACGGCGGCTTCCTGCACGACAAACTGCATCGCTCCCGCTATTAAGGTGATTCATGAAAAGCTGGGTATCAAACGCGGCACAATCACAACGATGCACGACGTGACCAATACACAGGTAGTGGTCGATGCTCCCCATAAGGATTTACGCAGGGCCCGCTCCTGTCTGAATTCCCTGATCCCAACCTCGACCGGTTCCGCAACGGCGATCACCATGATTTATCCCGAACTCACCGGTAAACTCGATGGAGTGGCCGTGAGGATACCATTGCTGAATGCCTCGCTCACCGATTGTGTATTTCAGGTTGAAAGGCCTACTTCAGTCAGCGAAGTCAATTCTCTGCTACGGGATGCTTCGGAAACCTACCTGAAAGGAATTCTCGGATATGAAGAACGCCCTCTTGTTTCCACTGATTTCACCAACGATACCCGGTCCGGAATCATCGACGCCCCTTCGACCATGGTTGTCGACGGGGAGATGGTAAAACTTCTTATTTGGTATGATAACGAAGTCGGTTACGCCAACCGTTTGATGGATCTGGTGGAAAAAGTGGCGATCCATATGTAACCCGCCGATCCGCCATTTTTTCTCATAGCCGCAGCCATCGTACCCTGTTACATGCTTGATTGTACAGGGTACAATGCCGGACTGTACCCTGTTTAATCCGCCAAAATGCTATGAAATACCCGCTCCTCGTTGTCGTCTTGTGCAGTCTGCAATCGTTTACCTGCTTCAGCGAAAGCATCTTTGTCTGGCCGGATCTTGCCCCCGGGGAAACATCGAAATCAACCGGGGAAGCGAGTCCGCCGCGGCAAGGCGAGAATCCACCCATTACGCGCCTCGTAAACATTCGCCGTCCAGATATCGATATCTTTCTGGCACCCAGAGATAAAGCCAACGGAACCGGCGTCCTTGTACTACCGGGCGGCGGATTTGGTAAAGTTGTTCCGGATAAAGAAGGATCGGAAGCGGCGCAATGGCTCGCTGAAATGGGCATCTCAACCTTTGTTCTCCGCTATCGAACCAACGAAGCCACTCCGGAGAAGGAACCGCAATGGCAGCGCCCCCTGCAGGACGCCCAGCGGGGATTGCGCATCATGCGCGCCAACTCCGAAAAATGGAATCTGAAAAAGGATCAAATCGGAATCCTCGCATTTTCCGCGGGCGGCCAGGTAGGGGCAGTGCTGCATGCGATGGAAGACCGGCCCGCCTACAAACCGGTTGATCAAATCGATAAGCAAAGCTGCCAAACGGACTTTTCCATGCTGATTTATCCGTGGCGGGTCGTCGACACAACCGGGTTCCTTTTGCCGGAAATTCGTTTCAGCAAGCGATCCAAACCGGCCTTTATCGTTCACACCCACAACGACAGATCCTCCTCTCTCGGCAGCGTGTTGATCTATATCGGGCTAAAAGAACACGATATACCGGCGGAACTACATATATATGAAAACGGCGGCCACGGCTACGGTATGCGTCCGGTGCCGAATTCCAATATCGCAAGCTGGAGGGACCGGGCCGCCGACTGGCTGAAGCTGAGAAAGCTGGGGACGTCCGGTTAAATGCTGGAGAATTCGACGTGGTTGTCTTTTATCTCTGCTTCGACATTTCTTTCGAAAATCAATTTATCGGACGCGCGCAACCGGCGGCATACTTCCCGGCCCATATTCATTTCGATCATCGTGAATTGCTCAATATCGGCGGCAAACACTTCGCGCATCGTCGGCGGTTTGATTTGGATCGCCTTTGAATCTTCCACGGCTACTACAGCGGCACTGCGTGGCAGAAAATCCATCAGCGCCATTTCGCCGAAACAATCTCCGACTTTCAATTTACGAAGCAGAAATTCTTTGTCTTCCCATTCCTTGAGAACCGCAACCTGCCCGT
>JARGOZ010000011.1:35439-52266 GCA_029213025.1 Verrucomicrobiales bacterium | reverse complement strand
ATTGAATCAGCCGAATCATTTTCCCTGAAGAAATAATCCCCTTCCGAAACGCATACGGTCGGGGATAAATCGAGAATAAGAGCGACAATATCATCCCTGATGCCCCCGAAAAACGGTGTATCCTGGAGAAGCTTGATTCTGGAATCGGCTCTTTTCATAACACCCGTCCAGACTGTAACCGGTTTCCCACCAGAACTCCAGAAGTTTATACGGCGTTCTTTTCTATAAATTCCTGAATCGCTTTGGGAGTCGCTTCTACCGGATATTTCTTCATCTTTTTCTTCTTCAGTGCTTCGAGACTTTCCTCAGTAGGCTCGACACCGATCGCCTTTTTGATTACATCCGGGAACTTCGCAGGATGCGCTGTCGCCAGGATGATATTGGTCTTATCCGGATCGATCCCCGAAATCGCGCAGGCGGTGTGCGGATCAACTATGTAATCGTAGTCTTCCTTCGCCTTTTTGATATTCACCAGAATTTCTTCATCGGTGCAGCGGGTCGCCTGGAAATTGCTTTTCGTGAAGTTCGAAATTTTGAGTTTGCCTTCCTTTTTCAATTTCGCCATTTGAGACACAGTGCGGTCCGCGTCTTTTTCATTATGGTAATAGAGAAAACGCTCAAAGTTCGAGGCCACTTCAATATCCATCGAAGGCGCAAAGCTCGGCTCGACACCTTCCAGTTTGTATTCCCCGGTATTAAAGAGCCGGAAGAGAATGTCGTTCTGATTAGTGGCCACCGTAAACCGGTCGACCGGCAGTCCCATTTGGTGCACCATCCAGCCGGCGAAAATATTGCCGAAGTTTCCTGTCGGAACAATGAAATTCACATTGTCCCGGTCATCGGAATTCAGCTGCATAAAGGCATGCACATAATAAATCGACTGGGCCAGGACCCGGGCGATATTGATCGAGTTGATCGCGGAAAGCTTCAGTTTTTCCTTTGTTTCGAGGTCACCCATCAATTCCTTCACAATTTTCTGGGCATCATCAAAAGTGCCTTTGATCGGGATGGGGAAAATGTTCTTTTCGCCGGTACAAGTCATCTGACGCTCCTGGAGCTTTGAAATCCGGCCTTCCGGATAGAGAATAAAAACGTTTACACCCTCGATACCGGCCAGACCGTGAATGGCAGCCGATCCGGTGTCGCCCGAAGTGGCACCGAGCACATTGATCGGTTCGCCGGTCCGCTTGATTTGCTCCTCGAACAGGTTGCCTACCAGCTGGAGACCAAAATCTTTGAAAGCGAGAGTGGGACCGTGAAACAGCTCAAGAGCAAATACATTGAATGCCAACTGCTGAAGAGGAGCACTCATGGTATCACTGAAATCGCCATAGCTATTGTCCACCAATGCCATCAGGTCGTCATTATCGTGATCGGTCGCGAAAAGAGACAGAAAATCCCAGGCCAAAACCGGATAGGGCATCGAGTCATCAATGATGAGATCGGTCGGCAATAAAGGTAGATTTTCCGGCACAAAAAGCCCTCCGTCAGGGGCCAGTCCCTGAGCAAATGCCTCGGAAAAACTGACGGGCTCACCGCCTCCTCTGGTAGATACAAAATTCATCGCGCGGAATGTAGGTCCTATTTCTATAAGGGAAACGAAAAATAAAGACCCGCATCTCATTGGATTGCTTGAATTCCCAGGTAAAAAAAAGTATCCGTTACCGAGAATTGAGTGCCGAAACACAAAGCGATTCTCCGGAAGACCCTGTTCCGGAGGAAAATCCGTCGTCTGCCGAAATGATACCGCCCGGTCAGGGTGCGGATCTAACCGAAGTGCCGGATGACGCTGAAGACGGGGAGAAAATGGCCCACGCCTATAAGGTGGAGCTGGATATCTTTGAGGGCCCACTCGATTTGCTGCTCTATCTCGTGAAACGCGACGAAGTCGATATCTACGATATTTCGATCGAGCGCATCACAACTCAGTATCTCAGTTATATCGAGACCTTTAAGCTGCTCAATGTCGGCCTGGCCGGTGAATTCCTCGTCATGGCGGCAAACCTCTGCTTCATCAAGAGCAGGATGATGCTGCCGAAGCATGTTCAGCCACCCGAAGACGAGGGCGAAGATGAAGATCCCAGATGGGACCTGATCAAACAACTGGTTGAATACAAAAAATTTAAGGAAGCCGCCAATTTTCTCGGCGTTCGGGAAACCGAAGAGCAAAAGCTGTATCGAAATGTCCCGGAAAAAATCAAAACCACCAAAGGCGAACGACCTTTATCGGAGGATGTCGGGATTTTTGATCTGATCCGGGCGTTCCAAAATATCGTCGACCGCTTCGTCGATGACGACGGATTGGGAGAAATCGTTGATGATCACTACACGGTTAGTGACAAAATCGATTTCCTCCTCTCGAAGCTGAAACCCGGGGATACAATTAGTTTTTACTCCCTATTCGAAGGGTTAACCTCAAAAGGGGAATTGATCGTCACCTTTCTGGCGATGCTGGAACTGATGAAAATCAACCTCCTCCAGGTTTTTCAGGAGGAGATTCTGGGTGAAATCATGGTCCACCGACCAGAGGGAACCGAGGAGGATGAAGGGCTTTACCAGCGCTTCACACGGACCTGATTGGCATCATTTCCAGTTCTTTCTCGTGATCAAACAGTAGAGAACCAGCACAATGATAGCTCCAAGGATCGAGGAAATGATGCTCGCTATCGTGAACGGCGAACTAACATCGAGTTTCAGGAGATAAAACGCAATTGATCCCCCCAGCAACGCGCCGATCGCTCCCACAATAATGGTCGGGATGGTCCCGATATTTTGTTTCCCGGGGAGAATGGCGCGGGCGATGAGACCAATAACAAGACCGAAAGCAATCCAAATGACAAATCTAAGAATAGTATCCATTGCTGACCTTTACCAAATTCGCCAACCCGAATCAAGCTCAACCTTTCGGCCTGACGATGTGCAGATAACCGCCGGTGGGCGCAATTTCGTAAATCGCGCCGAATTTTTCCCGTGCTTTTGCCAGCCCTGTGGTTAACTCAACATATGCCGCTTCTCGCCAAAATTGATTCGTCCGATCCGGATGAAATCCTCAACGCATTTCTCGAATACACGATGGAATGCGGAATCGAACTCTACGATCACCAGGAGGAAGCTGTCCTTGAAATTTTTGCCGGGCGCAATGTAATCCTCAATACTCCCACCGGTTCGGGAAAATCGCTGGTCGCCATGGCGATGCAATTCCAGAGCTGGTGCCTCGGGCGGACATCGTGGTACACCGTGCCGATTAAAGCTCTGGCCAATGAAAAATTTCTGTCCCTGTGCAAAACTTTCGGCGCGGATTCCGTCGGTCTGGTGACCGGCGATGCCACTGTTAACCCCGACGCACCAATCATCTGCTGCACCGCAGAGATCCTCTCTCATCTCGCATTACGGGAGGGTGCGTTTGCGCAAGTGGATGATGTCATCATCGATGAATTTCACTACTACGCAGACCGCGACAGGGGTGTTTCCTGGCAGGTCCCCCTGCTCACTTTGCCGCAGTCGCGCTTCTTGCTGATGTCGGCCACATTCGGAGATCCTGCCTTTTTTCAAAAGGAAATTGAAAACCTGACTGCCACCGAAACGATCCTCGTTCAATCGGATGACCGCCCGGTCCCTCTAGAGTTTTCCTACAGCGAAACCCGATTGGAAGAAAAAGTCGCAGAACTGGCCGAAGCGGGAAAGGCTCCCATTTACCTTGTCAATTTCACCCAGCTGGCCTGCGCCCAAATTTCGCAAAATCTACTGTCGACCAACTTCTGCACCAAAGAGGAAAAGAAGAAAATCGGCGAACAATTGAAGGAGGCGAAATTCAACAGCCCCTACGGAAAAGAGATCGCCAAACTGCTGCGCCACGGCATCGGGATTCACCACGCCGGTCTCCTGCCTCGCTATCGGGTGCTCGTCGAGAAATTGACCCAGCAGGGCCTTCTCAAAGTAATCTGCGGCACCGATACACTCGGGGTCGGGGTAAACGTTCCTATCCGAACAGTAGTTTTCACCCGGCTCTGCAAATACGACGGGGAATCGACCAAAATCCTCACGGTGCGGGATTTTAAACAAATCTGCGGCCGGGCGGGGCGACGCGGTTTCGATGACATCGGTTATGTCGTAGCCCTGGCACCGGAACACGAGATCGAGAATATCAAACTGAAAGCCAAAGCGGCTACCAAAGGCAAAAAGGTAGTGCTGAAGAAACCGCCGGAACGGGGTTATGTCGGCTGGGAGGAATCAACCTGGCTCAGATTGCAAAATTCGCCGCCGGAAAAACTGAATTCCAGTTTCACGCTGCAGCCAAACATGTTGCTCCACGTCCTGAGTCGCGACGGTGAAGACGGCTGTGAAGCGATAAAAAGTTTAATCGCCAACTGCCACGAGCCGGAAGCGCGAAAAGCTGCGCTGCGGAAAAGAGGCCGACAGATTTTTCGCAGCCTCGTTGAAGGAAACGTCCTCTCTCTCATTCCACCCAAAGACCGAACCGACCACCGGAAAGTGCGGGTCAATATCGAACTGCAGTATGATTTTTCCCTGAACCAGGCTCTCGGCTTGTGGCTGCTCGACACATTGCCAAAGCTGGATCAGGAAGACCCGGCCTATGTGTTCCAGGTGATATCACTGGTCGAAGCGATTCTCGAAAATCCCGTCATCGTTCTTCGCAAGCAGGTGGACCATCTCAAAAATGAACTGATGGCCGAAATGAAAGCCGAAGGGCTCGAATATGACGACCGGATGGAAAAACTGGATGAAGTTGAATATCCGAAACCGGGCGCCGATTTTATCTACACCACATTCAACGAATTCGTTCACCAATATCCCTGGATCGAAAAAGAGTCTATCCGGCCCAAATCGATAGCCCGGGAAATGTTCGAGAACTACCAGTCGTTCGAAGACTACATCAAAAATTATAATCTGGAGCGCAGCGAAGGGGTGCTTTTACGCCACCTTTCTGATGTATATAAAGTCCTTTCGCAAACTGTGCCTGACACCGTAAAGACCGAAGAAGTATGGGAAGCGGAAGAGTTCTTCGGATCTCTGTTGAGAAAAGTCGATTCCAGCCTGCTGGACGAATGGGAAAAGCTGCGCAACCCCGATTTTACAGATGAAGAAGACAGCGCGACAGAAGCGCCACAAAAGGTTCCCATCACTCGAAACAGGAAAAACTTCGAGCGTATGGTGCGCCGGACCGCTATGGATCTGGCGAAATTCTTCGCCAGGGAACAGTTCGACAACCTGCGCGAAACGATCTGTAATTCCGACCAATGGCCCGATCCCGAACTACGCAAATGTTTCGACGCCTACCACGCGGAAAACGAATACATACGACTCGATCCCGAAGCGAGAGCAAAACACCACTGCCGCATTGATGATTCAGATTCGAACAGCTGGCTGGTAGAGCAAACCCTCGTTGATCCGGAGGAGGCAAATGAATGGTATCTCTCCGCGAGGGTTGATCTTCCCCGGTCCGCCGACCGGGAAGAAGTTACCCTGGATTTGGTTACTATATCGAAATTCGAATAGTGATTACTTCGCGTTAGCCAACTCGATTTCTTTAGTCGGCTTTTCCACTTCTTTCCCCATATTGAACAGGAACTTGAGGTCGTCGATCTCGAGGTTCCGGGTAAAGCCTTCCTCGCCGAGAACGCCGGTCATCATCTCACTCTTCTTCTGCTGCAGCACACGGATTTTCTCCTCAACAGAATCGCGGCACAACAGACGGTAAGCATTCACGCGGCTTTCCTGACCAATCCGGTGACAACGGTCAATCGCCTGATTTTCCACCGCCGGGTTCCACCATGGATCGTAGAGAATGACGTAACTCGCCGAGGTCAGGTTGAGACCGCTTCCTCCCGCTTTCAGTGAAAGCAGGAATGTCTTCGGATCTTTGGTTTCCTGGAAGTCACTGATCACCTCGTGACGGTTTTTTGTCTGACCGGTGAGGTAGGAAATCGGTCGTTCCCGCTCTTCCAACTCGTCGCGAATCAAATCAAGCATGGAGACAAACTGACTGAAGACCAGAACCTTGTGGCCTTCCTCGTGAAGCTGATCAAGCAGATAGAAAAGCGCGTTCATCTTCGAACTTTCCTCACCGAGGTGTTGCGAATCAGCAAGGCCGGGGTGACAGCAAATCTGGCGAAGTCGCATCAGACCCTGCAGAATCACAAAACTGTTTTTGCGCAGTCCTTCGTTGGATTCGACACCGAGAAGCACTTTCTGAATTCTTTCCAGCTCAGCGTTGTAAAGCTTCTGCTGGGCAGGTTCAAATTCGCAGTAGACGTCCTCTTCAACTTTTGGCGGAAGATCGAGTGCCACCTCGCCTTTGGTTCGGCGCAGCAGGAACGGTCGCAGTCTGGCGGAGAGCCGGGTCTGGCTCAATGCATCCTTGCGACGGTCGAAGTTTTCGCGGAAATATTTACGGTCCCCGAGAATGCCCGGCATAGCAAATGCCATCAAACTCCATACATCGAGCAGACGGTTCTCGATCGGTGTACCGGTAAGTACCAGCCGGTTTTCGCCCTGGAGTGCCCGGGCTGACTTCGCCGCTTTCGAATCGGGGTTCTTGATTTGCTGTCCTTCATCGAGAATCACAGCGAGCCAGTTGACATCCTTCAACTCTTCCGCACAGGTCCGCAGCTGGCTGTAGTTGATTACCAGAAGGTCGACTTCTTTGCCTAGCTTATCCACCTCCAGCTCGATCTTGTTACGCAAGACTTGAACAGATATGCCCGGAGCCGCTTTCTCTACTTCAGCGCCCCACACATCCAATACGGATTTTGGACAGACCACGAGACTCGGCGGTGGATTATCGCCCGCTTCCTCACGAATCCAGAGCAACCAGGTTAAAGTCTGGATAGTTTTACCGAGACCCATGTCATCGGCGAGAATCCCGCCGAAGTTATTAGTCGATATATAGGAAAGGAAATGAAAGCCCTCGAACTGATAAGGCCGAAGGTTCACATTGAGACCGGCGGGTACATCCGGGCGAACCTGTAGTTTGAGACTCTCGGCCCGCTCGGTGATCTTTTTCCAGGACTTGGCGTCAAACACCTCTTTGGCAAGTGGTTCAGCCAGCTGCAGCGCATGCATCCGGTGAACTTCGCCGGTGAGGTCGAACGGATCGAGTCCAATCCGGCTCACTGCATCCCGCTGCTCTTTGTCGAGATTCATTTCGAGGCGCAGCCAGCCGCCTTTGTCCATTTTCACGAACTGCCCGCGGGCCTGAACCAAAGCGCGGATCTCCTCCTCGGAAAGGTCCATGCCTTCGACTTTGACGACGACTTTGAGATCAAACCAGTCGATGTTCTGATCTACAACATCAAAAGAAACCTGAGCTTCGATCGGATCCGCTTCGAGTGTGGCCAGTTCCGGATCGGCCAGCACAGTAATTTCCTCCGGCACAGTGGCCCGCCATTCCGCGTATTTTTCGGGGAAATTTTTCGTCACCCGCACCCGGTAACAGCCTTTGTTGGCGTCGTAGGTCGGCTGCAGCGGCGCGATCACCGCACCGACTCCGCGGAGAACCCGGCGATCATATCGATATAAAGTTTCTCCATCGTCGTCCTGTTGCTCGACAACATCCCAGCCTTCCCGACCGAGAATTTCTTTGCGAGTTCCGGCGGAGTTCTCCGCGATGGCATGGATCAACATGTGATCACTGCTCGCACCGGTTGCTTTCGAATCGATTTTCAGATCAAGTGTGACCGCGAGTTCCTCTTCCTGAACCCGTTTTTCCAGACTTTCAGGCAAGTTCACGCCGAGACGGTGAAGAAACGCCACACCGTTCTCGTTCTCAATCACCCGTCCGGGAATTTCGTAGAACGGATCAATCAATGTCTCCTGCTTCTTCCAGAACTCAGGTCCGGGAAATGCGGTCTCGTCACTGAGATAGATCATTGTGTGGGACACGTCGATGCCTTCCGCGGTTACGAGATGCAGGATATAGTCTTCCGGATCGTTCGGGCTGACACGGCATTCCCAGATGAGAGGGTCTTTGACAAAGCGGAAGGGAATCTCGTCGAGGTTGACGATTCTGCCTTCAATTTCCGGCTGATGGAACAGGCGGTTCAGCAATCGACAGTTCTGAATGTTATCGAGAATCAGACCGCCATCATCGGCATCCTCTTTGGCCGCAGCACGAATGAATTTACTCCACAAAATTTCCGAACCCGCGTCCATCCGCAATCCGCCGGAAGCATAGCGTTCCTTGAGACGGTCGAAGATTTCCTCGTCGTCGACTTTGTGAAAAGCGTCTTCTTTACCCGCCTTCCACATGAGCCGCGCTTCCCGGTTGGTGAGCCGAAGACGAAACTCGACCATTTCGACCGGCTCTTCATTGGGGCGCTTGTTGTACACATCGACCTGGTATTTCCATTCGCTGATTTCGCGGTCTTTTTCCCATTCGCGCATTTTGCTTTCGGTCCATCCCCGGTCGGTGATGGATTCCATGAAATCGGGATAATCGAAATTCCCTTTACGGAAGGCGTGGCTCAGGTAGTTCCAGAATTCGAGAATATTGGAAGGCGGATCCGGCCAAAGCACAAGCGGCTCAAAGCCATCGATCGGCCAGCGCGGCTGGAGGCGAACGATGTCGGAGTCAAAAATCTCGCGCGAAATTTCGAATCTCCGGTAGCGGCGTTCCAGCTTGTTAAGATATTCGTCCTCTTCCCCGGTCAGCATCCGGTCGAGTTTTTCCTCGAGGATTTCGGTCAGCGATTTTTCACCGACTTCGTTGGGCGATTCGGGAATATCACCTTTTCTTTCAATCTTCTCCAGCATCGTCGCGTAGAGAGCGGCTTTGCCTGACTCGGATTTGTCGTCAGCCGTTCCGACCCACTGGTTGCCCTGGAGCTGAATTTTCGTCCGGCAGTTCCAGGCACCGTCCTCGACTTTGCCCTGGATTACGAGGTGGTTTCCGAAGATTTGGGCAACAGCTCCTTCGGAGTGAAGTCGCTGGCCTTCGTTTCTTTCATCTTCAGAAAATTTGTTTAGGAAGTCTAGAGTGGCGCGATCAACATTTGCAGGCATATCAGTGAACTGGGTTCGGTTTAGGAAAGACAAAAGCTAAAGCCCCGTTGAGACCGGCTTTGGGGTCCCGACGGGAAGAAACGGTAAAAGTAACAATGGAACGGGCGTAATTCCGCGACGCCCGCGAATCGAAAAACCCCGCGAAACCACGGGGCCGTACCGGAAGGCGGCTCGCGCCTAAGCTCCTCCGGGTAAAGGTCAAAACCTATCACTTTGCGAACATTTCTTTGCTCCAAAAAGTCCGTTTCGCTGCAAATCACTTTAGTTCCACCGGGAGCGGTGGGCCCAAAAGGATTCGAAGTAGACATAAGCAAACGTTCTTCTCCTGGAAGAAAGAAAATAAGTAATTTAGGGACCTAACAGGGTACAGTCGACGACCCAACAGGGTACGGTGCGACACACAACAGGGTACAGTCGATGACCCAACAGGGTACAATGACACCGGAATTACCGGGCGAGGCTGTAATACTGGAGCATTACCTGCTCTTTCATCTTCAGCTTGAGCTGATCTTCCATCGTTTTGATGGCTTTGGGATCAGCTTCGAAATGATACTGAACATAATATCCTGCCTTTTGCTTGGCATGATTTTCGTGGGCAAACTCTTTGCGTCCAATGCGATCAATTTGATCCATTGTAGCTCCTGCCGCTTCAAGTTCTTTGGTTACAGCACTAACCGAGTCCTCAAGACTCTCCTCCTGGCCCTGCATTTTGAGGACGATCATACCTTGGTATTTGCGTTTCATAATCAGCGTTTTATCAACGATTATTCTGGTTTTCCTTGTTCAGTTTTTCCCGAATTTTTTGCGGAACTCAGGTCAATTGCGAGCGCATACTTTACACGCTCTGAGCCAAGTGCCAATGACTTTTCAAAGAATGGCGGGATCTTTCTGAAAATTCAGTCCCCGGATTCTTCGGCGGATCTTTCTCCGCTGCTCGCTACCTGCTTTTTAGCCGGTTTTTCCCTCCGGTTGAACTCATTCATCGCGGCGTGCAGTCCGTGCTCCACCGCGAACTTGATGCTCTCTTTTGCGCGCTGCAGAGACTCATCGATCACCGGTTGCTCCTGTTCACTGAACTTGCCTAACACATGCCCAACCATCTGCCCTTTTCCACCCGAGCCGCCAATGCCGATTTTCAAACGGGGGAATTCGTCGGTGCCAAGACATTCGATAATTGATTTAATCCCGTTATGCCCTCCTGCGGAGCCTTTAGGCTTGAATTTGATTTTCCCCGGATCGGTATCCACATCATCATAGACTATGAGCACGCCGTCCTTCGGGATTTTGTAAAAGCCGGTCAATCTCGCCACGGAGCGACCACTCAAATTCATAAAAGTCTGCGGCTTTACGAGAATGATATCGGATCCTCTGCGGGCGACGAGAGCTTTGGATTTTTTGTCCTTTTCCCAGTCCAGCCCGAGATCCGAAGCCAGAAGGTCGAGGCAGTCGAACCCGACATTGTGACGGGTATGCTCATATTCAACTCCCGGATTGCCGAGGCCGACTACAAGCCGGATGCCATCCTTTGTTGTTTCAGGTTCGCTCATATTGTTACCGAAAAGTTTCTGCAGGAGGTTCATCAGTTTGCATTGGTGATAACCAAAAGTGTCACAATCAGGTCCGCCTGTTAATGATGCAACGCCAATTTCGCCGGCGCAGGGTGTTCAATTTTCACAGACAAACATTTGGCAAATTTGAGGGAATCCGTTTATTTGTCAGGATGAAACATGGGAACTGGTTGATTTTAACAGTGTTGTTTATAGCGGGTTGTAATTCAGCTGATAAGGTTGCCCAACCGCCTCCGGAGGACATTCCGGAAGAGGCAGCTCCCGACCACGGCAGTGAACCGGCCAATGCCCAGCCTATGAATCAGCCGGAATCAGAACCTCGCGGATCAGAAGTTTTCGAGGCGACCAGCGAAGAAGCTGAAGAGGAGGAAAAGTTTTCCAAAGTGGATGTGTACTTTGCTACCGATCGCCAGCGGGTTGATAACACCCGGCCCGATTTACGATACGGACCGACCCGCAATATGGAAGGCGATCATCTCGAATACGGCAAGGCCATCGTGACAATTCCCGATATTCACGTCCCGGGCCGGGTCGAAAGACCGAAGTGGTGGAAGTTTGAGTTCCGGGAAGACGAGAAAAAGCACGTGGTTCTCCGCGAACCAAAACTGATGGAGGAGGGGGAGTTTTACCGGTCAATCCAGGCTTCCACATCATCCAATCCGGCTGACGAGCTTCTCATGTTCGTTCACGGCTTTAACGTATCCTGGGGTGACGCCATGCGGAGAACCGGGCAGATTTCCTACGATCTGGGTTTCGGCGGGGTCACACTTTGCTACAGCTGGCCTTCGCAAGGCAGTTTGAAAAAGTATCCGGTCGATAAGGAAAATTCCGAATGGACAATCCCTCATCTGACCAAGGTCCTCATGGATTTGCAGAGCCAAACTGAAATCGGCAAAGTTCACATCATCGCTCACAGTATGGGAACCCGAGCGCTGACTTACGCAATCGCCAACGCCAAAGACGCAGGAATTGAACTGGATCTGAATAACATCATCCTCGCCGCTCCCGATATCGACCGGGATATTTTTAAAGAGCAAATTCTGCCGAAAATCGAGGGTCACACCGACCTGCTGACAATGTATGCCTCCTCCGACGACGAGGCGCTGAAAATTTCGAGGTCATTCAACGGCAGCCCCCGGCTGGGGCTGTCGGGCGACAGCATTTTTGTCATTCCTCAACGGATGGATACGATTGACGCTACCGGTATCGATACCAGCCTACTCGGGCATTCCTACTACGGCAGCCAGCAGGTGGTGGTGAAAGACATATTTGGTGTCATCGTGAAAGGCCTGCTGCCTCCGGCCCGCAGCCTGTCTCAGGGCGATTACGGAGAATGGGATCTGCCTCTGGCGCCACCGCCGCAGTAGGCGGTGATTTTCCATTTGCAAAACTTCCTGCTCACCCTGAGTGAAGAGCCATGTGGAAAGGTCGTTTTCAAGTTGAAACCTCGAATCTGGTACAAGCCTACGGCGAATCGATTTCGTTCGATTGGCGCCTTTATCCCTATGATGTGGAAGGCTCGATTGCTCATGCTGCCGTCCTGCAGGATGCCGGCATCCTGACAAAAGCGGAAGAAAAGGAGATTGCCAAAGGCCTCCGCGAGATCAAAAAGGAAATCGACGCCGGTGAATTCGAATTCAAAACGAGCCTCGAAGATATTCACATGAATATCGAAAGTGCTCTGACGGAAAAAATCGGTGATGTCGGCGCAAAACTCCACACTGCCCGCAGCCGGAATGATCAGGTGGCCCTCGATGTCCGGCTCTATTGCCGGGACGAAACCAATCAGATTCACGAGCTGCTCACCGGCATGCAGAGTGCCCTGCTCAAGCTGGCCCAAAACCACCCGGAGGCTGTGGTCCCCGGTTACACGCATCTGCAGCGCGGCCAACCGGTGCTGTTCGCCCATCACCTTTTGGCCTACATCGAAATGTTCGAGCGGGACAAAGGTCGGCTTGCTGATTGTTACAAGCGAATCAATGTCATGCCGCTGGGATCCGGCGCTCTGGCCGGTTCGACGATCCCGCTGAACCGCAAGGTGGCCGCCGAAAAACTGAATTTCCCCGCCCTCACCCAAAACAGTATGGATGCCGTCAGTGACCGGGATTTCATCGCCGAGCTGCTTTTCGATCTGTCCATGATCGGAATCCATCTTTCGCGGATCAGTGAAGATGTCATTCTCTGGGCATCTGCAGAATTTGGATTTATTGAGTTGAGCGATGCCCATACCACCGGCTCCAGCCTGATGCCGCAGAAGAAAAATCCCGATGTCGCCGAACTAACCCGGGGGAAAACCGGTCGCCTCACCGGAAATCTGGTCTCCATTCTCACTACGCTGAAAGGTCTGCCCATGACCTACAACCGGGACCTGCAGGAAGACAAAGAGCCGCTTTTTGATTCAATTGATACGGTGAAAATCGCGTTGGAAGTCTTCGCCGAGATGATGTCCGAAGCGAAAATCAAAGAGGAGATTACCGCAGAGGCCACTTCCGATCCGTTTCTGCTTGCTACCGATATCGCAGACTACCTCGTGTTGAAGGGAGTACCGTTTCGTCACGCCCACGAAATCGTCGGTAAATTGACTGCCTATTCCCTGAATGAGAAGCAGGCGTTTCAGCAAATCCCCCTCCAACAATACCGGGAATTTTCCGACACTTTCGAAGACGATGTCTATCAGGTTCTCGAGGTGAAAACCGCACTAAAAGCCCGCAAAGCGACCGGCGCGCCATCGCCGGGCAACGTGAACCGGCAAATCTCGAAGTGGCAGAAAAAACTCGAAAAGAAAGATTCTTTGTAAGTTTTTTAAACAAAGAGAAATAGATTTGTCGCTCTACCTCATAGCAACAGTGCTATGAGCGACAAAGACGATATATCCCCTGAAGACCGGGAGCTGGAAGCTGAGTTAAGACGTCTTTCCCCTTCGAAAATGAAGGAAGACTTCTTTGATGAACTGATTCGTGACCACGAAAGGATTGTTACTTCACAACTCCCCGCCCCCCGTCGCTCCAAGTGGATGGTTCCAACCCTCGCAGCCTGCGCACTCGCCTTTTTCGGGACGACCTTTCTGAAGATTCACAACGCGGCGCCCGGCGTGAATACAACAGCTTCGAGATCTTCCGAGCCCGCAGCCGGGGAGAAGAGGAACGATTTTGTTCCGGTCTCTACCGAAGGATATCTACTCAACGCCGCTTCAGAAGGAATCATCGAATCGGAAAGCGGTCCCCGCGAGCAGTTCGAACTGCGATACGAGGACGTGCAACTTTGGCACAATCCCGATACCGAGACCAGCATTCGCATTTTTTCACCACGGAAGGAAATCATCACAGTCCCGGTTGTAACCGACTAAACCCATGACAAACAGATACCTCTTACTCACCCTGCTCAGTGCCGTGCTCCCCTTTTCCGGAGTCGTGGCAGAACCCGATAAACCATCCGAATCCCGGACAGAAATGCGAACCTGGCTCGGCGTTGCTACCTCCGGAGTGCATCCCGTGCTTCGCCAGCACCTCGAACTGGAAGAAGGATTCGGAGTTCTCGTCTCCCACATCCCTGACGGCTCCCCCGCCGCCGAGGCAGGGCTCAAACCGGGCGATGTGCTGACCATGCTGGACGATCAGCTCCTCACAACTCCCGAACATCTCGCCATTCTGGTTCGCTCGAAGAACAAAGGCGACTCGATCGAACTCACTTATCTGCGCAAAGGAGAACAATTGAAAACAACAGTCACTCTCGGTGAACACGAGTTACCCAAAGAGATTCGGCGGGCCAACTCCCCGCAGGGATATCCCGGGGACTGGCAGGGGGAAATGCGCAAGCATCAGGAGGAAATCGAACGCCGGATGCGGGATATCCGCAACCGGATGCCCAACCGCCCCGGTCTGGACAACAATTCCCGCAGAAGAGTTCCGGACAGCAAAAACCGACCGGACATGCCGCCGGGGCCGAAAATGGACAACGAATCCACTGTAAAAATCGACAATGACGAAGGTGAAGTTTTGATCTCCCAGAAAAACGGCAAAGGAAGAATAGAAATATTCGATGCCGAAGGGAAGGAAGTCTACTCGGGGCCCTATGACGCAGCCAAAGGGATCAAAGGTCTGCCGGTAAATGCACAAGACCACCTCCGGACTATGAAGGTTGATAACATCGACCTGCTGGCGCCGACCCCGGTGCCAGTGCCTCCGAAGCCCGATCCGAAGCCCGGCAAAATCGAGGACGCTCTGTAGAATCAAACTTTAGAACTTCGCACAGGCCTCGATTTTCACAGTTGATGCCTGTTTGTCATGTTGCATCCCATCCTGAATTCGGGAGGTTTATATTGTGAAAATAGCAAAAGACGGATTGAGATCAATTG
Source organism: Verrucomicrobiales bacterium (assembly GCA_029213025.1). Taxonomy (GTDB): domain Bacteria; phylum Verrucomicrobiota; class Verrucomicrobiia; order Verrucomicrobiales; family DEV007; genus Arctic95D-9. The sequence continues at coordinate 37,323 of JARGOZ010000011.1, read as the reverse complement.
TCAGGATCGGCTACGACGGCCGGGTCCACAAAACATTCCGGGGCACGGATGCGGACAAGCGGTTTGAAAATGAGATTCGGGTTCTGAAAGTTCTGGAAGACCGGGGCTGTGAATTTGTGCCCCGCTATCTCGATTCCGATCCCGAAACGCTGACGCTGGTCACAACCAACTGCGGCCAACCCGCTGAGGGAAGTATAAGTCCCGGGAAAGCTCAGGAATTGTTCGACGAACTGGAGAAAGACTACGGGATTATCCACGATGATCCTTTTCCAAGAAATATCACCTATCACGCCGTCATGGGCCGGTTCTGTGTCATCGATTTTGAGCTGGCCCAGGTTATCGACCGGGACAACGACAAGGAATGTGAAGCGCAGACTTTTACCATCAACTGGTACGGCATCAGTATCGACGGCAAACGGAAAAAAGGCAATGAAGACTGCCTGGCCGCTTTTGCCTCCGACGACGGATGGGCGGAAGAACTGGAACTGTCCGGGGAATTGAACATTGCGCAAAGGGGTGCGGTTTTCGCGGTTAGTGACGGCATGGGCGGTAACGCCGGTGGCGGCTATGCGAGTTGGCTCGCCGTAAAAGAATTGAGACAGTTTCTCCCCGCCGTGATGGGGAAGTTCGAGGGTAATGCCGAACCGCTTCGACATCTCGCTTTGGCGGTGGTTGATTTAAACAACTACATCAATCGCGTAGCCGATGCCAAACCCGACGTAAAGGGCATGGGTGCCACTCTGGTGTGCGGGCTTTTTACGCGAAAGGAAATGCATTTTGCCCACGTCGGTGACAGCCGGATCTACAAATATTACGATGGCACTTTAGTTCAGCTGACTTTCGATCACACGCGGATCGGTGAAATGGAGAGGAAAGGCAAGATCAACGAACGCGAGGCAAGAACCCACCCGGCACGCAACGTTCTCAACCAGGCGCTCGGAACCGGTCGCGATGCCATTCAGCCTCAAGTGGGCTCCGTATCTCTGCGCCCCGGCACGTGGTTTCTTTTCTGCAGTGACGGGCTGATCGACGGGCTGTGGAACAACCGTATCAGAAACGAGTTCCAGGACAGTGAAGAAAAAGGTAGAACAGTGAAGGAAACTGCGGACGCTTTTCTCAACGAATCCCTGCGAGCTTCCGGTAAAGATGACACCACTCTTATGGTGGTCAGGGTCAATTAAGCCCTACCCCATCACCAGCAACAGGAGACAGACAATCGCCCCGTTGTTCAAAGCGTGAGCCGTCATCGAGGCGATCAATGAATCCCGCCACTCGCGGAGCAGAGCAAATCCGATTCCCATGGCCGACAGAGCCGGAAGAGCGAAAATCCCCTGTGGATGAATGATGGCAAAAATGATCCCTCCCAGAACCGCACTGATAAGAAAGCCCCAGCGATGTCTCAGGTAACGGAAAAATGCTCCGCGGAACATCGTTTCTTCAAGAAAGGGAGCTACCCCGGCAGCAAAAAATAGTAGTGCCAGTTTACCCTGAAGACTCTTGGTAGCGTCCAGCATTCCGACGATCGGATGCGAAGCCCCGGCACCGTTGGCCGGAGTTGTTCCGCTTTGTATGGCATTCACGATAGCGATAAGTATCAATGTTAGTACCAGTCCTGTCGCAGCGATTACAATTATCCCGAGATAACCGAGGATTCCCGCACCGACTTCCCGGAAAAAACCTGTCCCGCTATTCCAGCCCAGCAATTGCCGGGTTTGCTTCCACGTCAATCCCCGGATCTTCGGCCAGAACAGAGCCAGCAGAAACGACAACCCGTATGCCACCATCGAGATAAGCGGATGGATCAAGGCACCCAGCAGGTGACCCAAAGCCATGATCCCGATATAAACGGCAAAGGCTTCGAGAAAGATATGTTTTCGTGCCGGA
>JARGOZ010000011.1:29867-35429 GCA_029213025.1 Verrucomicrobiales bacterium | reverse complement strand
ATCCGTGGCATCGAAATGCAGCCGGGCTTTTTGATTGGCTATCGAGACAAAAAAGAGGATCAGCAGGATTACACCGGCTAGAAATGCGAGAATCACCAGCACAAAAAAACCGCCGAAGATCATCATCGAATTAATTGCCTCTGATCGGATTTTTTCCGCAGAAGCCGTATTTTCCGATCCATTTCCTGCCGCAGGGAGTAGGTGGGAGAACCAGCCGAGATATTTTTTCATCTCCGCTATTTCACTTTCCCCGCCTCCGTTTTTCAGAGCCAGTTCCACCCGGTTTTTCAAAACCAGTTCCGCAGGAGTTTTCGGCTCAAGATCACTGAGTATCTCCAGCCCCTTGCTTCGCCCGTTTTCCGGGTCGATAAAATTATGAACCAGAGCTACCGCGACCATCCCCCGGTTCGTGGAGGCCATTTCCTCCAGTTGTTTGACCGAGCGAACCGCCTCAGCCCGGTTGAACTGCGCGACACCAATGATGAAACGGCTCTGAATTTTCATCATCGCCAGCTCGTTTGCTTCTTCGATAGGAATCAAGCCCTCTTCCTCAACCGTTTCGGATTCTTCGAGGGGCTGATTCGCCGTCCACGCCAAAAAAGCGACGCTGGCGATGATGACCAACCATGCCAGCGTGACGGATAAGCTGCCGTTTGATTTTGAGCTCGGCAGAGCAGGAGGAAGATCAGGGCTTTCGGACATAATTTCGCTGTAAATCCTACGCCCGATCCTTACTTTTTGACATCATAACAATGGATAAATTCCTGATCCCTCAGATAGAGCTTGCCGCCGATAACGAGGGGATGGGTCCATATTCTCCCCTGCGGATTGCGGTTCGGGCTTTGCGGATCGAGAATGAAACGTCCGTGCTCCTTGTAGCCTTCCGGATTGGCCGAAATGAGAGTCAGAGCCCCGTTCTGTTCGTTCAATGCATAAATCATCCCGTCAGCGATGTGCACAGCCCCTTTTGAAAGAAACTGGCGGTCTTTATTCATCCAGGTCAGTTTACCGGTATCCCAGTCCTGACAAACAAGCCCTTTGCCGTTATCGAATCCGTAAATGTGATCGCCGAATTTGATCACTCCACCGTGGTGATTGCTCATTTCATTATTCGTCCACAATTCCTTCACCTGATTGGATGAAGAAATTTCGAAAGCCCGGCATCCCGCGCTGTATCCGGCAGAGACATACACCTGGTTTCCATCCACGATCGGAGTAGGAATCACAGCAACCTTTCCCTTGGGGAAATCACCCTGCCAGAGAAGTCGGCCGGTTTCGGCATCGACAGAAGCAACGATCTTCTCAAAAAATTTGATATACTGCCGCTTTCCGTTCATTTCCGAGACAACGATCGTGGCATATTCAGCCATTCCCGGCTGCACTTCGTCAGCTGTCCAAATCACATCGCCGGTATCTTTATTCAGAGCGACAATACCCGCTTTGTTTCCACCTGGAGCTACGATCAGTTTTTCCCCGTCGACTATCGGAGTCTCAGAATATCCCCATTTGCCGGGCTCTCCCGAGAAATCTTTGATCAGATCTTTCTTCCAGACAACAGATCCTTTTTCAGCGTCAATACAGACTAGAATCCCTTTGGGTCCAAGACCGTACACTTTGCCATCATTGACACTGGGAGCTCCGCGCGGACCGTTCCCCCAGCCGGCGTTGTATCCCTTGCTGTCATCTTCCGCATAGGAGCGGGACCAGATTTTCTTTCCGGAATCGGCATCAACGCAGATCATCGTTACATCGGTGTCTCTTGTTCCCTGCGTATACAGCCTTCCGTCAACCACTGCGAAGCCGGAATATCCCATGCCCGCTTTGTCGTAGGTCCAGATTTTCTCAGGACCGTCCGAAGGCCACTTTTCAAGCAAGCCGGTATCCGGTGAAATCCCGGTTCCATCCGCCCCACGGAATGCCGGCCAGTCAGTTCCACTTGCCGGGCTACCGCCGCCTTTCGGGGCCATTGTTTTTACAAACTCCTGATCTTCAGCAGAAAGGGTATTTACCGGTACTTTGACCGTTTGACCGTCGTTCAATCGTAACACCACATTGGCTCCTTCCACCCCAACAGGATCTGCTTCAATTTTTCGACCGGTAGCAGCCTGGGTCCACGTTCTGGCGAAGGAACTGGGCATCGATCCGAGACCGATCACTGCGACTAAAATGACTGCGAAACGTTTGATCATGGGCGCTAAGGTGATCTGAATCACTAAATTCGCAAGGGACACATTTTCCGGTAAGATTTTGCTATACGTCGACGATTTTCCGTATCGGCAATGAAAAAAACCGGACCCCATTCGGAGCCCGGTTTCATCAAAAATATTGTTCCGATTGGGTTTAGTAATTAAACCGGATACCGGCGAGGAAAGAGCTTTTCTCGTATTCGGTTTCGTAGCGACCGGCCAGTTTGAAGCTCATGCACTCAGTAACGGGGACGATAGCGCCACCTTCAAATCTGTGATTTTCCTGAGTCTCAAAGTTTTCATACATGTAGTTGGCGTAAAGCTCACCAAATCCCATGCAAACACGGAGACCGGGAGAAATATACCAGCCCCACTCATCCTGATGCTTGGCAGGCACACGGCAATCCCAGTAGAGTCCACCACCTTCGAAAGTGAAATCGATGTTATCAGCCAGGGAGTGGTGATAACCAACACCGGCGCGGTAGTAGTAGAATTCAGCTCTCTTACCGAAAAGCGCAGGGTTCGCAGCCACGATCTGGTCAGAAAGAACTCCGTCTGTATTGTAGAATTCACCTGAGAAATAGAAATTGCAGCCTATTGCTTTTTTGAACTCAATATCGACACCCTTGAGTTTGTCGATGATAGAAGCATTGGGAGCAGCAGCACCTCCAAACACATTTGGTGGCACAGCAGAACCGTAGTTGGAGTAGAGGTAGGCTATATCAACGTAGTCGTAGGAAAAACAGCACTCGTCGGGAGTGGAGCATTCATTGCCGAAGATGTAGTCGCATCCTGCGTTTGAAATGGTTGAAGTCGCGCCGAATATCAACGCAACAGCAGCTATTTGAGAGATTATTTTTTTCATATTTTCGATATTCAAGATAGTTTAATATCGTTAATTTTATTTATAAATTAACTATTAACTTTTATAAAATAATTGAAATCAAAAAATAATCAACCGTTTTTGTTAAATTTTTATAAAACTTTTATATAAACAAACGTTCGGGATTTTTGTTACGGGACACTCCTGTTGAACAATTTATAAAAATAACGGCAAATTGAGTTCCACCGTTGTCTGTGCGGCAGAACGAAAACTTGCCTAAAATTTGCGATTCAGCTCCGTGCGAACGCCGTGCTGTCGGGTTCCATCGCGATTGGCCCAGAATCCACCAATCCCGGCTACAGTGGAATCATTGATCTTTTGCTGATACTGAATCGCCGCACCTACCATGGAGTTTGTCCCGGCCGAGTCATCCCAGGATCTGTTGCCCCCCACTTCCACGGCAATTTGTTTTTCCTCTTCTTTGTCGAGGAAATGCTGATAGCCCACCGCGGCCCCGTAGACGTCTTCATTAACCGACTGAAGCGGAGCGCCGTAACTGCCAATCCCCACCGTGCGATAAAGCAGGCCGCCAAAACCGCCGAGAGGGCCTCCAGTATCAGGATCCCTGGCCGCTGAAGTATAACGGTTCACCCCTACGAATGTGTTCACCGACAGGATATCGTGATTGTAGGGCATCACGCGCGACAGTTCGTTGGTAATTAACACCCCGTCATCAATCGCCGGCGATCCGGCATCGAGGGCAAAAGAAGCATTCACTCTGAGATTGGAGTTCCAATACCCAAACTGACGCAACTGCCCCGCACCAAGGTAAAGTCCGTCGCCTCCGGTCTTATCATCGCCATACACATAGACGAGATCCGTCTCGATCGTCTGATTGAAATAGTCAAAACAGCCCGACAGAGCAAACAAAGCCGCCTCATTGTCGCGCACTCTGTCATTTCGATGCACTTCGTTAAAAGCCAGAAAGGCCGAAATCCTCGCATTTGACGCCCCGGCCAGAAAGGTATTATGCCTGGTGATACCAATGGCATCCAGGTTGTCGTTTACCAGAATTCCATCCTGCAAATTAAGAGGCTGACGCCCCAGAGAAATACCCCAGTCGCGCCGACGCATCACTTCCGGCTCCAGAGAAGGAAAGATTTCCCCGATATTCCCTTCAAAGAAAAATGTCTGCGGCTCGATATCGAATCCGTCGACAAATTCATCTCTACCGTGTTCCGACACACGAACACCGGTGAAATCGCCATCTTTATCCAGCACCCGAAGCCCAACCACGATTCTTTCCGTCGTGGAAAAGGAGTAGTTCCCAAATAGATCCAGGCGGTTGGCCCATTCGCCGACCTGACCTTCCGCCTCGCCCCGATTGAATGTCTGCAAAGCGGACCGCAAACTTCCCCAGGCGAAGAACGAGGGTCGATAGGTGGCCCCGGTGTCCAGAACAGTTCCCGGATCGATGGGTCCGGGACTGAGAAACCGCTCTCCTCCGAATAACGAGTTGTATTCCGGAACCGGATCAGCCGTCCAGTCGAGGGGCCGGGCTTTCAGCTTTTCCGCCCTCTCGATATTTTCCGGATGAACTTTATTGTCGATCATATCATTGATCGTCGGAATTCGTTCCGTCAGTCCCTCGCCGTATTCGGTATAGCAGACTGCCTCTTCATCCAGTCCAAGCGAATGTTCACCGTGTTCATCTTCCGGTTCAGCCTGAAGATGGGCGCACGCCAGGCCCGCACAGAGCCCGGCTACAGACAATGGTTTCCACACTCTCATCTCAATCTTCAAACAGGGTTGGATCAGGGAACAGCGAATCAGAAAAAACCGGAACCAAAGGATCATCCGGACCCGGCAGAAATGGCAGCCCCTCAGGAACAATCAGCGGCCATACTTCGGGCAGATAAGGCCCTAGGTGTTTGATCATGAAATCAGCTTTACCCGCGCTGGCGGCCTCTTTCCGCCGCCGTGCGATCTCCTCTTCCGAAGTGTGGGGAAAGGGATATTCTGCAACCGGCACATGCAACACGGCGGATTCGTCCGGTCGAAAATCCTGTAGCACCTTGTCGCATTCATCCAGTTTGATACATTCTTTCCAAATGGTAACGGCCCCTCCTTTGCGAGTTCCGTACGAGTCAACCTGATGACCGAATGCGACCCGGCGGGCCAGTTCGGCGGCGGAAAGATTATAATCAAATCCCACAGATGAAATCCGCTTGATCAAATTGACCGGAACCATTTGGGAAATGAGCCGCACATCGATGTGATAGGGATAACTCCCGGTGAGACTTTGCCCGTCGATGTGATAAGTCGCAGACCGTTTTCCCAGAGGTGGAATACTGCGAAACATTTTCCTCGTCGACCCCGCCCGACCGGTGTGAATCGCAGCAATAGACGCAGGCCGCAGAAAAGGCACAGGATCCGGTGACAGGTTGAGCGCCAGAATCTGCTCCCGCTCTCCCCCGGTCAGGTTCCCGGAGACAAATTTGGATTGTAGAGAAAACAGATCACGGTCAGGCAGCCATTTGACATCACTCTTTT